>NZ_JAFBEI010000014.1 GCF_016908655.1 Streptococcus saliviloxodontae | reverse complement strand
TTATCCTTTGACAAATATCTAAGCCGACTACTTTAGGTCAAAAAAGGTTCTGTCGTTCAGAAAATGAAATGGAGTATCTCATGCGTTTGTCGTGCGAAGTAAGTAAAAAGGCTTTACAGAGCCTTTTTTTCGTGTTATAATTAAATTTGTGTGAAATAATAGCAGAGAAACATGAAGCTCGTCAACAGGTGTCTTGAAATAAGTAACCTTGGCTGTTTAGGCGAAGGGCACCTGCACGAATCAGGGTTTCTTAAGACGTTATTTCCTCACTATTATTTTAAGAGGAGGGCATTATAAATGTCACGTTATACAGGTCCATCATGGAAACAATCACGTCGCCTTGGTTTGTCACTTACAGGCACAGGTAAAGAATTGGCACGTCGTAACTACGTACCAGGTCAACACGGTCCAAACAACCGTTCAAAACTTTCAGAATACGGTTTGCAACTTGCTGAGAAACAAAAACTTCGTTTCTCATACGGTTTGGGTGAAAAACAATTCCGTAACTTGTTCGTACAAGCTACTAAAGTTAAAGGTGGAACACTTGGTTTCAACTTTATGGTTCTTCTTGAGCGTCGTCTTGACAACGTTGTTTACCGCCTTGGTCTTGCAACTACTCGTCGTCAAGCACGTCAATTCGTAAACCACGGTCACATCCTTGTTGACGGTAAACGTGTTGATATCCCATCATTCCGCGTTGAAGTTGGTCAAGTGATTTCTGTTCGTGAAAAATCAGCTAAAGTTCCAGCTATTCTTGAAGCAGTTGAAGCAACAATCGGTCGCCCAGCATTCGTATCATTCGATGCTGAAAAACTTGAAGGTTCATTGACTCGTCTTCCAGAACGTGATGAAATCAACCCAGAAATCAACGAAGCACTTGTCGTTGAATTCTACAACAAAATGCTTTAATTTTAAAGACAATCAAAAAGAACTTGGAATGTATGTATTTCAAGTTCTTTTTTGTTTTGGATGAGCTTAAGGTAACAATTTTAGGAGGAGCTTGGTCATTTCCTCTGGTGTTTCAATCTTTCCTTTTGCAATCCAGGCTTGAAAAATGCCGAAGACAGCTTGTGAAAAGTAGATGCTAGCATAGTCATGCTCAACAAGATTTAAATCGGTATGACCAAATCGCTCAAAGGTGTTGCGATCGATAAATCTCCTGACTTTTGTGAGAAGGAATCCTTGGAGCTCTTGGGATCCATTGCTACTGATGAGAGCAGATAATAGCTCTTCTCGCTTAAACAAGGAGAAGATATCAATTAGGGCTGCTTGTTTATCATTGTGGTGCTGATTAAAGATATCTTCGATGACTAGAAAGAGTTCTTTTTGATACGAATCAATCATCTCGTACTTGTCTTTGAAGTGGGTATAAAAGCTGGATCGACTGATACCAGCAGTTCGAGCTAGGTTGATGGTAGTAATATCATTAAATGTTTGTGTCTGTAGACAGGTTACCATGGCTTTTAAAATTGCTTTTCGTGTATTTTCTTTTCGATGATCCATTGTTAAAATTCCTTTATGAACATTTTTGGACATTGTGTCTAAAAAATGGTTATTTTGCTTGATTATTATCAATAGCTCTGTATAATATAGTTTATCAAAACTTAGACAGTATGTCTAAAAAGGAGTAACGGATGTTTTCTAAGTTAAAATCATTATTAAGGAAACCTATGGTTTGGATAACTATGATTGGTGTTTCTTGTTTGCCTGCTCTATATAATCTTAGTTTTCTAACATCAATGTGGGATCCCTATGGAAATCTCAATCATTTACCTGTTGCGGTTGTCAATGAGGACAAGGTTGCACAGTTAAATGGGAAGCAAGTGACTATCGGTAAAGATATGACACGTCGACTCTCTAAGAGTGATGATATGGACTTTCATATTGTATCTGCTCAAACAGCTAAGAAAGGGTTGGAATCGGGTAGTTACTATATGGTCATTACCCTACCTAAAGATTTATCACAAAAATCAACAACCCTTCTAACTACCCATCCAGAGAAAATGACGATAAAGTATGAGACATCAAAAGGACGTAGTTTTGTTGCTGCTAAGATGAGTGATTCTGCAGCTACAGCGCTAACCAAAAAAATCTCAGAGCAAGTGACAGGTACTTATACGAAATCTGTTTTTGCTAGTCTTTCACAATTGCAATCCGGTATGAAACAAGCTTCATCTGGAGGAAAAGCCTTGGTTGATGGTGCAGATAAGCTTGAGGCGGGAGGACAAACTTTATCAACTGGCTTGTCTAAATTAGCAACTTCAACAAATACATTGACAGATGGTGCAGGAACTTTAGAATCTGGTTTGGCTACCTATACAGGAGGCGTGTCGCAGGTTTCATCTGGTTTATCAACTCTGTCAACAGGTCTATCTACTTACACTAGCGGCGTTTCCACTTTGGCAAGTGGTGCTGGTCAATTGGATTCGAAATCAGAGTCGCTAGTTCAAGCTGTCGCACAATTGAAGGAAAAATCAACTCAGGTTCAAAGCTTGGTTGATGGTGCGGATAAGTTAAACAGTGGCTTATCACAATTAGCTAGTTCAAGTACGCTCTCTGCAGAGCAAACCAATCAAATTAATAGCTTGATTTCAGGCTTGCCTCAATTACAGTCAGCTATTAGCCAACTCAATGCTAGTTTATCTCAAACAGCTCAGCCAGTCTCATCTATTGATACTAGTAGTATTTCAACGCTCTTGGGAGATATGTCTAGCCAAGCACAGGCTATTTTGTCAGCTGCAGAGTCAGATAAGGCGTCAAGCCTTTCGGCAGTTCAATCTACTGCTGCTTATCAGAGCATGACTGCAGATCAGCAGGCGGAGATTACAGGTGCTTTGAGTGGTAGTTCTTCTTCAGTAGCTTCCTATGCTCAAACTCTCTTGTCAGATTTAGCATCTATGTCAACAGTCATGTCTAACTTACAAACAGGTTTACAGGCTATTCAAACTGCAGGTGCACAGATGAGCAATCTTCAAGCATCCGTTAGCCAGATTGATGCATCCGCTTCTATTGTATTACCAGGAGTGTCATCTGCTTTGACTAGCCTATCTACCGGCTTATCCCAAGTCAATACAGCCTTGACTAATCAAATTGTACCAGGAAGTAGTCAGCTTACTTCGGGAGTTTCTCAACTTCAAACAGCTTTATCGAGTGGAGCAGATCAGTTATTATCAGGGGTAAGAGCTTATACTGGAGCAGTCTCATCCATCAATTTAGGCGCTCAAAAATTAGCAGCTAATAATAATCAGTTGACTAGTGGGGTAGCTCAATTACAAACAGGTGCTTCACAATTAGATAGTAACTCATCTAAATTGATGAGCGGTAGCAGTCAATTGACAACTGGAGCAGCTCAGTTAGCTAATGGAGCAGGTCAATTATCATCTGGATCTGATACTTTGACAAGTGGTTTAAGCACCCTATCAGCAGGGGTGACTAGTTTGTCAGACTCATTGGCCACAGCAAGTGACCAGCTAACCTTAGTCTCTGTGACTGATAAAAATGCTAAAGCTGTCGTTAGCCCAGTTAGCCTCAAGAAGAAGGATAGAGATAAAGTGAAGACAAATGGTGTCGGATTAGCGCCTTATATGATGTCCGTAGCGATGATGGTTGCAGCTTTATCAGCAAATGTCATTTTTGCGAAATCTCTTGATGGTAAATCATTTGCTAGCCGTTGGGATTGGGCAAAGAGTAAGTTAATGGTCAATGGCCTGATTGCTACTCTAGGAGCGTTGATTTTATATACTGTTGTTCGCTTGATTGGTGTCGATCCTAATTATCATATGGCTACTCTAGGGTTAACAGTATTGATTTCATGGACATTGATGACGCTAGTAACAGCCTTAATTGGATGGAATAGTCGTTTCGGCTCATTTGCTGCCTTGATTGTGCTATTATTACAACTAGGATCAAGTGCAGGAACTTATCCTATCGAACTTAGTCCGAAATTCTTCCAGGTCATTCAACCTTATCTTCCGATGACTTATGCTGTTTCGGGTCTTCGCCAAACGATTTCGATGAGAGGGGACATTACTCATCAAGTCTTTGTTTTAGGCCTCTTTCTAGTAGGATTTATGGTTCTAGGTTTACTCATTTATCATCCAGAGGAAGAAGATTAATGTGGAAAATAGCAGAGCAAATTACTTGCTTTGCTATTTCTGATAGGATAGACTAGTACAGTTAAATCATTGGAAAAGGAAATATTATGTCAGTTATTACACTTATTTTAGCAACTTTAGTAGCTTTGGAACATCTTTATATTATGTACCTCGAAACATTTGCAACCCAATCTGATAGCACGGGACGAGTCTTCAATATGTCTAAAGAAGAGCGTGAGCGTGACTCGGTGGATAAACTTTTCAAAAATCAAGGTATCTATAATGGTTTGATTGCCCTTTTCATGCTTTACGGTATCTTTACAGGAAACGTAACGGTTGTTACTATCTTCTTGCTCAATGTTGTCCTAGCAGCAGCTTACGGTGCCCTCACAGCAGATAAGAAAATCATCTTGACACAAGGTGGCTTAGCAATCTTAGCTCTAGTTAGTCTCTTGTTTTAACATAAAAATCCATCTAGACAAAAAACTAGGTGGATTTTATTTTTATTGGATAGAGACATCACTGACTGAGGACTGAATGGTAAGAAAATTAGTTTTACTGTCCTTAAGTTGGTTTGTAATAGTGTTGTCTTCGTTGTCAGTTTTGTCAATTAATGTTAGGTCATAGCTATCTAAGGTGATATCAATATCACCGCTATTAGAGACAATAGTATTCTCTCCCAAGAATTTAACGCCGTTAGCATAGTAATCTCCAGTTGATAGTGTTAACATACTGTCTGTAAGACTAAGATGATCGAAGTCTGTGTCACCAGTTTGGAGGTTTATTTGAGATTTTTTAAGTTGGCTATTAGAGGCATAGAGGTCACCCAGTTTGAGTGTCAAGTTGGTATTAGAGATGTCACTATTATTTGCTGTGAAATCTCCAGATGTGACTGTCAGATTGAGATTGGAGACGGTTTGGTTATTAAGTGATACAGAGCCTGAAAAATGACCATAAATAGATGAAATAACCTGTTTTTTAGGAATGTAGAGGATGATTTCATTAACGTATTGTCCTGTCCAGTGATTATTTTTGATCATACCGATGAGATCGCTGAGTTTCAGATGATTAATTTGATAATCTGAAGTAGAAGAGTTATTCTTATCAGTAATTGTCAATGTTTTATCTTTGTTGGTAATATTGATACCATTTTTGGCATAGCTGATGTAGGCTTGATCCTTGTCCGTTGTTTTGATAGTAAGGTCGTGAAATCCAGTCTTCTGATTAGTGTCCTCAAGTTTGATACTAGTAAAGTTATCTAGGGATTTCTTATAGAAAGTCTGCTTGTGTTCTTGTTGATATAGCGTATTAAGCTCATCAATACCTCCAGTAAAATAACCAATAGCAGTTAATAGGATTCCCAAAACTAGACCGAAACTGGCAATAACCAGAATAAGTTTCTTTATTTTTTTCATGATTTTCTCCCTTTTTGAATCATCCATTTGATAAATCTAAACAGTAATCTCACAAACCATTCGAAGATCAGATAGCCTAAAAAGATCACGATAATAGCACAGCTAATGATGATCAGTCCAAGTCCGATACCCAAAAGACCTCCAGAAAAACTAGTTGCTAAGCTTGTAAGTCCACTGTAAATGATACTTGCCCCCAATACTCCTCCTGCAAAAAGAATACCTAATAAAGTAATGAAAGCAGCGAAAAAGATTGCGATGACAGTGATGATAGCTGCCGATAGTATCAGAAATAGCGGAATGGCTACTGGTGAGGCTAGCACTGCCAAGAGGGTGATCCAAAGCAGACTCAAGTGCTTCTTCGGAGATGTTACCTGTTCATCCATTTTATCATCGAGGAGTTGATAGAGGATATCACTAGCTGCCTCTTTTGGGCTACCAAGCTCTTCAATCACTTGAGCTACGTTTTCAGGACCTGCCTCGTCAAAATACTCTATGAAGTAGTCCATGGCTTCTTCGTAGTCTTCTTTTGGTAGGCGTTTGAGGTAACGCTCTAGTTGTGTCAGGTATTCAGTCCTTGTCATGTCTTAATCTCCCTTCAATAATCCCATCTACTGTATCTTTGTAGCTCTGCCATTCTCCACGAAGAAAGGCAAGGTGATCAGTCCCTTCTGGTGTGATGCGGTAGTATTTTCTTTTTCGTCCTTGATATTCTTGACTGTAGGTCGTCACGTAGCCCGCCTGACCGATTTTTTTGAGAATGGGGTAGAGCGTTGACTCTTTGATGTTGGCGACTAGCTTGATGGTTTGGCTAATCTCATAACCATAGGAGTCATTCTTCTCAATAATACTCAAAATCAAAAATTCAATCAGAGTTGCTGATGTTGGAAAGTACATCTCAGTCCTCCTTTATGTATAAATTTTATATATAAATATTTTACACATAGAGTATAAAATATTTTAAAAAAGCTGTCAAGAAAAATATATAAAAATTTTATATATTTTTCTTGACAGGAGATTAACAGTGTTGACGAAGTTAAGTCATAAGTTCAATGATCTAATTTGAATCATTAATCTTTTTTCTTGCTAAAATTTTCATTTTCTCCTAAAATAGTTAATTAGATTAATTAAGTTAATTAACTATTTTAGGAGGATTTATGTCTGATACTAGTCAACTTATCAAAAAAATTTATCATATGATGGGGAGAGTCTACTATGATTTGGGTATGGAAATCGAAAAAAATATCAACCTTAGTGAACGTGATGTTTATTATCTTGGTATTATTTATCGAAATCAGCCCCTAAAATTATCTGAATTTGCTCAAATATCACGAGTATCAAAACCAGCGGCAACACAAATTGTCAATCGTTTTTTAGACAAAGACTATGTTACCAAGGTAAACTCATCAAAGGATAGACGTGTCTCATTTATTAGTTTATCACCAGACATGCTACATTATTTTCAAGAAAGCGAACAGGTGCTCGATAAAGTATTTGAGAGTTTGGTAGAGAATCTTACGCCTCAAGAACATGAATCTGCACAAGCTATTCTTACTAAAATGCTAACTTCAGAAAGGAAACTCAATGATTAAAACAATTAAAAATAAGGGACGACAGCTAGAATTTGATGTTGCCAAGGTCTTTGCTATCTTCTTTATGGTGCTCATCCATGTTTATGAGACTATCAACGGTTCTGAAAATGGAGTACTGGCTTCTAAGACATGGGAAATTTTTTTAGAATTTGTTGGAGGACCACTTGCTGCCCCTATTTTCATGCTAGCTATGGGAGTTGGTATGGTTTATACACGTCACAATACTACTAAAGATTTTGCAAAACGTGGGGTACAGTTGCTTGGTTTGGGCTATCTACTTAATTTTCTACGAGGTGTCTTTCCACTTTTATTAGGAAATTTCGTCACAACTACTTTGGGTTGGCAACTTGCAGAAAATCGAACGCATTTTAACCTTTTAGAAAATTTGATGACTGTTGATATCTTGCCTTTTGCTGGATTAACTTTCCTTCTCGTTGCTTTATTAAAACAACTCAGATTTAAAACGTGGCAAATGCTACTTCTTGCACTGATATTATCAACTTTGGGAATGACTGTTGGTCGATTAACTGGTTCACATACGTTGGAGACTTATGTAGTTGGCTTACTTTTCTATTTTAACCAGTACACCAGCTTTCCTTTGACACTATGGTTCGTTTACCCTATCTTTGGTATGTTTTTTGGAGAGCTGTTGCAACAGACAGATAACAAAGATAGATTTTACCAAACTGTACTACAAGTGGCATTGGTAACGTTCATTACAATCACTGCTGTAGCTTATTATTTTAATATTGATTATCGTTACTTTTTTACTTCAGATTTTTATTATCAACAAAATCCTCTATCAACCCTATGGACATTATCCATTGTTCTCATAGCTATGTATCTCTACTACCAGCTCTCTAAACTGATTACAAGTAATTTTATTCTTTCTTGGACGAAATTCATAGGTTCTAATCTCAATCAGATTTATATTATTCATTGGTTAATCATTCCTTATATTGTTGGCTTTGTTGGTAATATCACCCCAATTACAGCAACTCTTTTATCCCTTTGTATTATGCTCTTTTCCATTTGTATTCGTAAAGGTTACCTCCTACTGAAAGATAAAGATCTCCAGTAAAGATAATCTAAAAACCGACACTTATTGGCAAGTTTGTCGGTTTTTTTATTATTTGATAACAGGGCTTAACTTCAATATCTAAATGTTATGTCCATCTAAAAAGGTAGAGTTGTTATTGATTTGTAGTGCAATATAATGAATTTCAAAAATTCAAGAATCGCATAAAATCAAGTATTTTCAGCATATGCTGAAATGTAGAAAAGTGAAGACGGTGGCTCCTGAAAACTGAAAGAGAGGTGATGCTTATGCAAGTATCAGTCAATTTCGACAGAAAGGAGGGAGTATTCTCATCGCTTTGAATATGCAAAAAGAGAGAACCAGTCTGATTCTCTCTCGCTGCTGATTATAAGTCAACCCACTACAGTTGACAAAGAGCCTGAATTTCAAGGAGAAGTCGAGCAGAACAGTTACACAACAGAACAACTCAATCAAGCGTTGGAACTGGAAAACAATAATACGATGTCTGATGAAGATAAAATAGACCTTATCACTCTTAAATATGAAAAAGACATTCAGAAGAAGACCGATAATCTGATTACGCTCTACAAAGACCAATCAAACAAAGAGCTTGATGAGATTCGATTTGAAGATACAAGTTTATAGGTTTATTTTCTATTTATTAAAGAAATTGGCGATTTATTTATTACCTCTAGAAATACCTTTGAAAAAATGGAAGGGTGCATAGGGACATCTTCTGAAAGCCACACAGAAATTATTGAAATAGTGTAATCAATTGAGATTCTAACTGTTTGTTTTGTAGTAAGAGGAGATACGTTAATTTTATTTTCTTCTAAATAGGTAATAATTGGAGTGTAGTAATTATCGAATAGGTATTTTCTCCATTTTAAATCAACTTCAGAATTGTATAATATTTTTAGCCACTCTCTGTAATCGTAAATGACAGGTAAAAGATAAGTAGCTACCCTTTCATAGATTAATGAAACATTTGGATCTGTTAGAACGTTCTCAGAAAAGACAGATAAAATCTTATTGTCTATTTCTTCATGTATATATTTAAATATCTCTTCGGTATTTTTGAAATGTTTTTGATAGATTGCTTGACGGGATATTCCTGCTTCATTAGCAATTTCTGCTAAAGTTAATTTACCTTTTGTTTTGTCACTTGAAGCAATGCGAAGAACAGCATTTACTATTTTCTTCCGTGTGTCTTTTACCATAAAGAACTCCTTTGACAAAAAAATGAAAGTAAAAAATTTACAAAATGAAACTTTTAATTATTTAGCTGTTATAATATCAACAACTATTGTTTTTTTAATTACATTTTGTAAATTTTTTATAGTTTTAAATTTATTAAGCATTAGTTATAATCAAGATGTGAACAAAGAAAATGTTCACATTCAGTGCAATATGGTTTAGGAGGTACTTAATATGTTAGTTATTTTGATTCAAGTAGCTGCTGCCTTGGGTATTCCTACTGCTACAGCTACTACAGTTGTAAATGTTATTCTCAACGCTGGAACACTTATTACTGTTCTAGGAATTATTTCATCAATTGCTTCTAGTGGAGCTACAACTTTGCTTACAGCAGGTTGGGCAGGTTTTAAAGCAACTGTTAAATCGTTAGCGAAGAAAAGTATGGCACGTGCTATTGCCTACTAAATAAAATTCAATAATCGTTATAGTTTAATTATACCATATTGCGCTGGTTTTGTTTTTGGAGAAAATTATGAATCAATATTTATATTTAATTTTTAGAATAGTATTGAGAAGTAAACTGTATAGTTTGAAAAATACTTTTAAGTTTTTGAATCAATTAAAGTTTCGTAATTTAGTTTTTGTGTGGTTACTGATATCGCTTTTTAAATTATTTTGTTCCTTAGTAAGTATTATAATGTTAGACGAACTATTAGCATTTTTTAGAATTCAATTTTTACTACCTTATGTTATAATCTTACTCATATATATATTTAGCATAGAGGAAATTGAAAAACATAATTTTTATCTAAAAGCTATAAAACAGTACTACTTAGAAGCACCTCTTTCCAAAAGGGAATTGGTTAATTTTTTTATAATTTTGCCAAACGTAATAAATCTATTGTTTAAAATAGACACAATTCTCCCTTTTTTATTTTTTAGTATATTTTTATCTAATCATATTTTTGCTGTATCAGCAGTACTTGTGATTTTATACGTTTTGTTACAAAATAGCTACAAGACAGCTATATATGTAATAGAAGAACGCAACGAGTTGAATTTTATTAACAAAGTAATAGGTAGAATATTTTTTTTAATTATTTCTTTTTTTATTGTAAACAAAATATTTAAAATAGTCGTAATATCAATACGAAGTATGAAGGAACTTTTTATAGGCTATAATTATTCTAGTGTTAGTTCTAAATTTGAGGAGAGTCTAAGAAATTTAATTCCTAATACTGAAATATTTTTAAATATTAGTAAAAATTTCTACTTATCCTTATTGCTATTTGCTTTTTTTATTAATATCTTTAATTATATTATAAAAATTAACAAGTTAATTGGATTAGAAAAAGTCATAGTCAAAAAAGGATATGATATTAGCCATTTAAGGATTTTCAAATATATAAATTTTTCAGGTATAGAAAAATTACTGCTAAGGCAAATTCTAGGGGTAAAGAATACATTTTTGTTTTTGGCTGATAATTCTGAAATATTTGTTACTTATTATTTAGTTTACTTAGTTTGTAACAATGTAAATAACTTTTATGTAAAAATTTATATTTTATTAGCTTTTTTTATAATCGGAAATTCGAATATTATAAATTCTTTTGTCATTAAAAATATTGATTTTTTTAGAAATCATAATGATATTCCTGCCATAGGTTATTGGAAAATATCTGAAAAAGGTATAGTTGACCTATATAAAATAAAAAAAGGAATATTAGAAAAAATTACTTACCCTCTTGCAATCGAGCATGTAATTATTTCTTATGTTACTGCAATTACCATATGTAACAATTTGTATGAATTAATAATCTATACAATGTTGCACTTTGTTTTCTTTTTGATATTAAATAAACTGATTAGATTTAATTCGTCTTTATCAACTTTTATGACACCATATGTGTTTGCAAGGTTTTATAAACTATTGAAAGTATCGGCTATATCAGAATACGAATTTGAAATGTATAATAAAATTTACAATTTTTATAAATTTCCTTTGGTTGTTTTAACTCTGTTACCGTTAACACTTCAAATATTTGTTAACATCTTTAATGGAATGACTTTGCTATTTTTAATAGTTTGTTTAGGTATCTATTTCTTATACATTGGCAGAGAAGAGGAATTACTTTTAGAAAAGGGGCAGAATGAATATGAAAAAATTAATGTTTAATATTACTGCCTGTTTGAAATATTTTAAAAATAACTTGATATTCACTTTAATACTCTTTATAGCATCTCTTTTAAGTGGAGTGATTATTTTTCATAGTAATAAAATTCCCATTAACCCAGTTTCCCCTTCATTTAATACTTTGTTATTAAATAACTTATTAGTTTGTTTAACGATAATATTTTCGGGTATAATTTCGTTTGGTTTTTTTGGAAACTTTGTACTTATAGCAAATTCTGTTTTTTTGGGAAGAGTGATTGTTGGTGTATATAATATGTATGGTATTTCCCCAATATTAAAATACCTAGCACCTCATTTTATTTTTGAAATAACAGCATTATTAATAGCAACAGCTATTTCACAAGAAACTAATAAATTCTTTTATAATTTCCGTCATACAGATATTAGGGTAATTAGGATAAAATATGATTTGATTGCTTTATTAATAATGCTTACACTGCTCTGCGTAGCTGCTTTTATTGAATCACAGCTATAATGCTAATGTCGGGAGGTAAAAGAGGATGTTAACAATTAACAATTTAACTTTTAGCTATGATAGTGAAACGAATATTTTCTCTAACTTTAATTTTTTTGTAAAAGAGGGAGAATTCGTTTGTTTAGAGGGCGAAAACGGTACAGGAAAGACAACCTTGCTAAATATCATTGCTGGTTTAACTTATTCACCTAATATGGACATTGAGATGTTCAATGAGAAAATTAGTCAAAATGAATTGAAAAACAGTGTAATTTATGTTCCGACAAAACCAGAATTTTATAATGACTTTACTGTAGAAGAATTTATTGAATTAATTTATTTTCTTTGGAAACAAGAAAAGCAATTTAAAGCACAGGTAAAAAAGAATATTGACTTGCTAGGCTTAACGTTTTCCCCTAATCAAAATGTTGGAAGTTTTTCCCTTGGTATGCAATATAAATTGTATTTATGTGCTTTTTTAGCGATACCCAGAAAAATAATTTTATTAGATGAGCCATTCAATGCACTAGATATTAACAGTAGAGAAATTGCCATAGCAATGGTCAAGGAGTATGTGAGACACAATAGCGGTGCATGTATATTTTCAAGTCATGTAAGAGAAACAATCAATAGTTTAAAAACACGAGTAGTTCCTGTTCAAGGAGAAAATTTATGAGAAAAAATATTCTAAAATTTCTTTATTTAATATTATTTATAGCATATGTGACTGTAGTATTCTTATTTAGAGATAGACAAGAAATAATACTTATAGGTGTTATTAGTCTTCCGATAGTAATGGCGATAATAGGCGTTCTTTTGCTAAAGTCAAAAAGATAAATCATCTTTTATATCACTCCTCTCTAAGATATCTTTTCTTCCCAATTATCTAACTTGCAAGATATTTTTTAATTCCTAATTTGTAAAATTAAGTTAGACATAAAGAGTCGTCAGAGTTATCCTCATTTAATTTTGATTGTTCTAAATGTGAAAGTATATACAAAATGATACTTTTGTGTTATAATATCTGAGAAAGAGGAGGAGAAATTATGCAACTAACAGTTAATAAATGGGGGAATAGTTCAGCTATACGTCTCCCCAAACAATTAGTGCAGCAACTACAATTACATACCAACGATATTCTTGAGTATGAAGTGTCAGGGAACAAGATTATTCTTAAAAAAGCAACGACAGTTCCAGAATTAACGGTTGATGACCTTTTTAAAGATTACCAAGGAGACCCTGTATCTGTAACACCATATCTTTTTGAAAGTGTTGGTAATGAACAATGGTAAGTATTAAGCAAGGGTCTATCATCAAAATTAACCTTGACCCTAAACAAGGTCATGAACAAAAAGGCTACCGTCCTTATATTTGTTTAAGCCATAGTGTTGTCACGAAGTATTCTAACATTGCTATTTTCGCCCCTATCAGCAACACTAAAAGGGACTATCCTTTTTATGTTCCTTTGAAAGAGGTGGAGACAACGGGTAAGGTCTTGCTAGACCAGTTGGTCACCATTGACTTTAATGCTCGTGATTATCGCTATATCGAGGATGTTTCAGATGAATTATTGACTGACTTGTTAGCTCGTGTAAAGGTACTGTTTGAAAAGGGGTAGCATATCGTTAGTTTCTCTTCGTAAAGAAAAATGAGAAAATTTTTACAATCAGCATAGAATTATAAGACAAAAGCCCTTGAAAATAGGGCTTTTCGCTTTATTTAAGTTACATTAACCAATGTGAATTGTGAGAGGTTGGTTAAGGGCAAAAGCAATTTTACTCATGGTCTCAATACTGGTATTGTTACCACGTTCAATGCGTGCAATAGTTGATTGGGGAACATGCGATAGGGCAGCAAGTTCTCGTTGAGACAGTCCAGCCTTTTGTCTAGCATTAGAAACGGCGATTGCGCTTTCTAAAATAGCCTTTTCTCCCAAATAGCCAGCCTTGAAATCATTATTTTTCAGTTCATCTTGTAAAAAATCATCAAATTTAATAGTTGTCATGGTCATTTTCCTCAAATTCTTTTTTCAATTCTTTAGCATGCCGAATTTCACTAGCTGGTGTCTTTTGCGTTTTCTTGGTGAAACCATGTGTGATAACATAACAATTATCGACCACATGAAAATAGAGAGCACGTTGAATATTAGAAGATACCTTTGAGCGGATTTCAAAAATATCACTATCAAGTTTCTTAACCCATTCCATACGCTGAGCTATCAACAATCCTTGCTCCTGAATAACACTAATAGTTGCAAGTAACTTCTGCTTATCTTTTTCTGGCAGGGTTTGTAAAAACTCAATGAATTCGGTGCGCCCATTTAAGCGTGTATAAAATTCAAATTTTGGTTTTTTCATTGTAGTTATATGATAGCATATATTGTTCATAAATGCAATAAATGACCTTTGGTACACAAAAAAGCTCTAGTCTAACTAGAACTTTTTATACTATCCGATTCAATTTTCATTCCTAAAAAGGTAGAGAAAAAAGTAGAGATTTCATTGATTTATACCACAATGTAGCGAAAATCAAAAATTTAAAAATCGCATTAAATCAAGGTTTTCAGCAGGTACTGAAATATAACGAAACCTTATTTTACTTCAGTGAGAAAGTCATGATGTTGTTAACTGTTGATGATGTTTAGAAGCGTTGATTTTATTACGTTTTAGTCAAGGTAAAAATATATAAAATATGATCATTTATTATTTCATGAAGATTTAATCAGTCAAAAATCAGTCAAGTTTGTCTAAAAAAGAAGCAGTGTTAAGAAAAGATAACTTAATAGAATACTAATGGTATCAAAGCTTTAGAAATATTTTTATTTAAATTTTTAAGAAAAATGCACAAAGCTCTTGCAAAGGCTTTCAAAAAGTACTATACTATCAGTGTAGGGTTATTGTTCATATTAAAAAAATATATAAAGTACTATACTATCAGTGTAGGGTTATTGTTCATATTAAAAAAATATATATAGGAGGACAGAGTCATGAAAAAGATGTCTGTACAAGAGCAACAAGCTGTTACTGGTGGAGCAAGTTGGGAATGCTTGCAATGTGGTTATCATAGTGAATGGCACTTATTGACTTCTACTGCAAGTCAAAGAGCATATGAACATGAATCAAGATATGGTCATTATGGTAAGACAAGAGTCAGATAATAACTGACAAGACTTCTGTTTTTAATTTTTAATTATAGCTACTAGCTTATAGTTTTGGTTAGTAGCTATTTTGGTATTCTTGGAGAAGAAAATGCTAAAGTTAGAAAATATTAAAAAAAATTATTCTAAAAAAATGGCTGTTGATAATATAAGCTTTGAATTTAATAATGGTGTATATGGACTGCTAGGGTCTAACGGAGCTGGTAAGACTACTCTCATTAACATTATTTGTGGACTTGTCAAACCATCTGGCGGTAAAGTCATTTTTAACAATAAAGATATTCTTTTAGATAAAACGATACTGCTCAATAGTATTGGCTATTTACCACAGCATTTTTCGTATTATCCTAATTTTTTGGCGTTAGACTTTCTTAGATATATGGGAGTTCTAAAGGGAATTGAAGAGAATTTAGATGAAAAGTGTGAAGAGCTACTAAAATTGGTTGGTTTATCTAAGGAATCACAAAATAAAATAAAAACATTTTCTGGGGGGATGAAACAACGTTTAGGCATAGCACAAAGTTTACTTAATGATCCTAAAGTTTTGGTTCTTGATGAGCCAACAGTTGGTTTAGACCCTAAAGAAAGAATACGATTTAGAAATCTAATAAGTTCTCTTGGCAAGGAAAGAATAGTTATTTTATCAACGCATATTGTTGGAGATATTGAATCAATAGCAAATGAAATTATTATTTTAAAAGAGGGAAATATTGTAGATACGGGAAAACCAACATATTTTTTAGATAAATTAAGCAATAAGGTATGGGAAATTGAGACAGATTTTGATAGTGCTGAGTGTTTAAAACTTGATTACACAGTATCAAATCAAAGAGTTAATGGAGATAAAATGATTTTAAGAATTGTATCGGATTCTATACCAAATGGGAATTTTAAATCGGTGACTCCAAACTTTGAGGATGTTTATTTGTATTATTTTCCTAATCAAGGAGAAAGCTGATGAAAAAATTGTATAGATTTGAATTAAAAAAAATATTTCATAATAATACTTTTTTATTTACAATACTAACTTTAGTAATTGTAGTATTTGGTATATTATGGATAAATTTTAGTAATTCACAAATGGCTTCAGGCGTTGGAATTTCGACAAGGAATTCTATTCAGTATAATCAAAAAGTAGCTAAGCAATTTGAAGGGAAATTAGACGATAGTAAGATAAAAGATATTTTAGCAAATTATCTTGAATTCTATAAAGAAAAAGTTGGTAACTCAAATAAAATATCTAATAAGCCCATGGATGTTTTTTCTTACTATATAGCAGATAATTTACTAGATACTCAAAATAATCTAGCTAGTTTAGTTGCTAAAGATCCAAATGTAACAATAGATGAAGTTGATATAAAGCCTTTGTCTAGTTTGAATATTAATGATTCAATCAAAAATTTAAAAATAACTTCATATTTTTCATGGTCAGATCTTTTTAAGGCAATAACTGCAATATTTATACCAATGATTGTTGCTATTATTGTTATAAATTCAAGGATTTTTTCAGATGAAAAATCTCAAAAAATGGATCATATACTTTTAACAACGAAGTATGGGCGTAATAAGTTAACTGTGGAAAAAATAAAGGCGGGATTCACTTCTTCAATCTTTATATTTTTTATGACAATGCTGATGATTTTAGCAGAATATACCTATTTTTATGGATTTTCTGGTTGGGATGGTAGTATTCAGGCTAACTTTTATTTGAAAACATTCAGTTTTCCTGTAACTATGAATAATTTGCAAGTGCTTCTTGTTCTTTTATTTATTCAGTTTTTAAATATTATCCTAATAACAAGTATTACTATGTTAATTTCAAGCTTGATGAACTCATCATATACAACAATGTTAGTTACTTTGGGAGTAATTGCTCTACCTAAAGGACTTGATAAAGTTTTAATGAGTGGTAGTTTTTTCAGTAAAGTGCAGCAATATATGCCAATTAATAATTTTACGCTAGATAATATTTTGAAACATATGGGTTTTGCTGAGAATTTCTTTTTCAATAATTTTTGGATAAATCTAGGAGTTGTTTGTGCATTAGCACTGATTGGTAGTATGTTAAGTATTTTTGCAGTATATACTTATCAAAAAAATTATTATATTTCATAATGATTATTTTTGTAGAAGTTATATGATAATTACTGTTTTTAGTACTAATTATAGTGAATGATATTAGTTATCAGATAAAAATTTTAGCTTATATCACGGAAAAATCACAAGTAAGGATTTATTTGATAAATTATTTCAGATAAATCCTTTTTATTTTTTTAAAATTTTTTGAGGAGAGGTATATGCTAGGGCGTTTTAAAGGAGTGTTACAACATGACACTCAGGACTGTGGTGCTGCATGTTTGACTTCTATTCTAAATTATTTTGGAAATAATGCATCACTGTCTTTAATAAAAGAGGAATTGAAAGTTGATAAATCAGGCTCCAATCTTTATACATTGAGTTTAATAGCAGAAAGGCATGGATTGGCATCTGAGGCTTTAAATGGTACTTTTGATGAATTATTAGATGAGATAAAAATAAAGAACATTTCTCTGCCTTTTATAGCTCATTTTCAAAACGATCGCTTTTTAGGACATTTTGTTGTAGTATATAAAATCTGTCATAGTAAGATGTTGATTTTTGATCCTAGTGAAGGTAACAAGAGACTGTCTTTTGAAGAATTTTTACAGAAATGGACTGGATCAATTTTAACTTTTGAAAAAACAAAGAGTTGTAAAAAGACAAAGCAAGTTAATATTACATATGGTATGCTAAGAAAAATTATGGTCAAAGATAGGAAGAATTTTTCTTATGTGATTGTATATTCATTATGTATATCTTTAATTTCAATGCTTGGGGCATTCTTTTACAAGAATGTTGTTGATAGTGTAATATCATCTGAAAAGACTGTAACTACGGTTGGGGGAATTATAGATCAACTTATTTCTAATATCAATCTATTATTTTTAGTTTTGATACTACTTTATATTTTTCAATTAATTCTTAATATATTAAATGGATTTACTTTAGCTAAAATTTCTGAACGAATAAACAATAATTTGATGATGCTATTTTTTAATCATGTGATTGGTTTACCCTTGGAATTTATAGATAGAACGGATTCAGGGAGTATTTTATCTAGATATAATAATATTATTGAAATTCAAAATCAAGGAATTAATGCGCTTTTATCAATTATATTAGATACAATAATGGCAATAGTTGGGGCAATTATTTTATTGCTAATAAGTCCTTTATTATTTATTTTAGTATTTATTGTACTTATGCTATATAGTATCTTAACGATTGTTTTTATATCACCATTGAAAAATGCTAATCGAGATATTCAAAAAGAACATTCGGATTCTGTAACGACTTTAAATGAGGTGTTAGATGGAATTGGTACGATAAAAATATATCAAGGCGAATGGAGGTTTGTACAAAAATTTAGTTATACAATTCATCAATTATCGAAGGGGATTTTTAAAAGTTTAAATTTAAAAAATATTTTAGATTCTTTAGTTATTTTTGTAGAATCGGTAGGAACAATTGCTATTATTTTGTTAGGTGGAAAGCTAGTTGTTTCGGATTCTATTTCGTTAGGAGCTTTGATAGCTTTTGAATCTTTAGCTTCCTTTTTTACTATACCTGTTAAAAATATTATAAAAACAATAGGAGAATTTCAAAATGTATTGATTTCTATTAGTCGTTTGGAAGATGTTTTTGCGGTTGAGGAAGAATACTCTTTAAATAAAAGTGATATATTAACTGATAAAAAAATTAAACGAATAACATTGAGTAGTGTAGAGTATAGTTATAATTTGATAGCTAATAGTCTTAATGATATTAATTTAGTGATAGATTTTGGTACTATTACAGGGATATTGGGAGGAAATGGTAGTGGAAAATCAACTCTTTTAAAAATGGTTGCTACTTTAATTTATCCTACAAGAGGAAAAATATTTTTTAATGAAATGGAATTGACGAAAGATGTTTTATCGGATATAAGGCAAAAACTATCATATGTTAGTCAATCTCCATATGTATTTGAGGGAACGTTGAGAGAAAATTTAACTTTGGGAAGTTTAAAAATATCAGAGAAACAAATGATTGATCTTTGTCAGAAATTTGATTTATTTAATCTAGTTGTAGGTGGGAATGATTTAGATTTATTTTTGCTAGAAAATGGAGAGAATTTATCAGGAGGACAAAAACAAAAGATAGGAATAGTTCGAGCTTTACTAAGTAATCCTGATGTTTTATTGTTAGATGAAGCAACTAGTGGTTTGGATAAAGAATCAGAGAGAAAAGTTTTTGAACATTTAAAAATTATAAAAAATGATATGATTATTATAACTATATTTCATGATTTAGATTTTGTAAAATATATTGATCAAGCTGTTATGATAGATAAAGGAAAAGTAGTCTATGATGGTAGTGTAGAGAATATAAAAGCAGTGAAAGACTGAAATTAAAATATATATAGAATAAAGTGCATTAGTTTTTTTACTAATGCACTTAACTGTGTATTAAATAGATTTTTTGTTGTACTTATAGTATATCTTTTGACATATATTAACGTTGTTGATATAATGTTAATATAAGAAGAGAGGTGTATGGTTTATGACTACAATTACATTTAAAGTTGATGATGAAATGAAAAAGGAAGCAACAGAACTTTATAAATCAATGGGGCTAGATTTATCTAGTGCATTACGCTTGTTTATAAAGCAATCTCTTGTTACTCGTAGTATTCCTTTTGTTATTAAAGCTGATGAATTAACTCCTGTTCTTGATGATGTCGTAAAGGGGGTTAATATGAGTGAGGAATTTACTGATGTTAAAAGTTTGATGGAGAGTTTAGATGCTTAAAATTAAATATCACAGACAGTTTAAAAGAGATTATAAACTAGCTTTAAAACGTGGTTTAAAAGCTTCTAAACTAGAGGAAGTCTTAGAAATTTTAATAAAGGGTGAAAGTTTACCAGAAAAATATAGAGACCACCAATTAGTGGCAAGTAAATATTACCAAAATGTTAGGGAATGTCATATTCAGCCTGATTGGTTATTAATTTATCAGATTGATAATGATAATTTGATTTTAAACTTAGTGCGAACGGGTAGTCATTCGGATTTATTTTAAAAAAGAAGTATCGTGAGTGATAAAATGAACGAGTTGAGTAATAGGGAATTTATCAAAAGGTTAGAGCAAAAGATACCATCTAAAAAGGTAAACTTTGATAATCCTGTTGATGTCAAAGAATTTTTCGGTGATGAAGATTTTTTAGAGTATGAAGAAGTGTTCAAAGATTATATTGATTTAGGATATATTTTTACTAGAACGTACGTCCGAAAGGGGAATAAACAGGGTTCTCCTCTTTATCATAATGAAATATCAGCTTTTTTAAGAGGAGGTAAAAGTCAATCAGCAAAGTATAATAAAAAGTCAGGAAAAACATATAAGGATATAGATGAGTATTTAGATTTTGGAAGACCTATCCATGTTGTTCCTCATATGTTTCGTCATAGTTTTGTTTCTATTTTGGCGAGTGAAAAAGTTCCATTAGAGACTATACGTTCGTTAGTTGGACATGCGGAAGATTCAAAGGAAATAGAACGTGTTTATCTTCATGTATTGAAAAAAGAGAAGCGATATATGAAAGATGTTATGATGAATTTGGATGAAAAATTATCTGACTAATATCCAATCAGTCAAAAATCAGTCAAAAATGCTATTTTTGAACTAAAAAAGCCTAGAAACGTTGATTTCGTAGGCTTTTAATGTATTCAATTATTTAACTTCAGTGAAAACAACGTGTTTACGAAGTTTTGGTGAGTATTTTTTCAATTGAAGACGGTCTGGAGTGTTACGTTTGTTTTTTGAAGTAAGGTACAAGCGTTCACCAGATTCTTTGTGTTCAAGTGTAATATTTACGCGCATGGTATCTCCCTTCTATTATTTAGCTTCGTTAGCTTTAGCGATTTTACGTCCTTTGTAGTATCCTTTAAGTGATACACGGTGTGAACGTGAGTAATCTCCAGTAGTTTCGTCAAATTGTACTGATGGTGCAGTCAATTTGTAGTGTGTACGACGTTTGTTTTTCTTCGCTTTTGAAGTGTGACGTGCAGGTACTGCCATTTTTTGTTTCCTCCGATTAATTTTTAATGTTCTTGATTTTCATCAACTGTAACATAATAACATATCTTTTTTGTAAAGTAAAGTTACTTGACAGATTTTTTAGTCTTTCAAATGGAAAGAGTAAGATGCGATAACAATATCTTCGTGCCAACGAAGGTAGTATTTGAGACGAAGGCTCATTTGGTTGTGAAGAAGATTTTGCCAAGATTTTTTAGGAACAAACTGAGGGATTAGAACGGTCAGTGTTTCTTGATGGTCACGTGCTTCCTGACTTGCTTGACTAACATAGTCAACAGTAGGTTTGATGACGTCACGGTAACTTGTAACAATATTGACAAGCTGTACATCAGGGAACTCTCGTTTGAAATCTTCTTGTAGTTCATCGTCTTTTTCCTTTGTTTCAGAGGTAGAGACGTGTAGGGCTGTGACATGAGGGGTTAGAGATTGTGCATAGCTGATGGCTTCTACGCTAGCTTGAGTGAGATTACCAATCAAAACGAGAACTCGATTTCCCTTGTAGTGAACGGCTCTAGCTTCACTTTCTTGGATACGGAGTTGTTTAGCAACATTGGTGTAGTGACGTTTGATAGCATAAAACATAACCATGAGAATGCCGATAATTGGAAAGAAAGGCCAAATAGCAGCCAAACGGAAAATCAATAATATAGCGATGATGCTGTAACAAATGAGTGCCCCGATAAGGTTTGTGGCTGCCTTTTTGAGAAAATGTTGTGGAGATTGCTTTTTCCAGTAGAGTACCATACCGGTCTGTGCAAGGGCGAAGGGAATGAAAACTCCGATAGTGTATAGTGGAATGAGTCCCTCAGTAGACCCATTTGAAGCGATGAGTAAGATGATCGCACCGAGCGCTAGTGTTATAATCCCATTAGAGTATCCAAGACGCGCGCCTTTTTCGAGATAGAGGTGTGGCATGTATTTGTTTTTTGCCATATTGAAGGACAAAATAGGGAAGGCAGAAAAGCCTGTATTTGCTGCGACAGCTAGAATTAAGGCAGTTGCCAATTGAAAAATATAAAAGAGTATCCGACCAATAATAGACGAACCGAATACTTTTTTAGCAATTTGAGCCAGTATTGTCACATGACTAGAGGGCAAAATACCTAACCAGTAGTTCAAGAACGTGATACCCACAAACATAAACCCAAGAATGATTGACATGGTGATTAAGGTTTGAATGGCATTTTTGGTTTTTGGTGTTTTAAAGAAAGGAACAGCATTCGAAATTGCTTCAACCCCTGTTAGTGAGGCCGATCCGCTAGTGAAAGCTCGAAGGAGTAAGACGATGGTCAAGCCAGAGATGTGCTGTCCAACATGTGCGGTGGCTGAGTAGTCTAGTTGTCCAGTAGCAATTTTAAAGAGCCCAAAAATCAATAAAAATAGTGTGGATGCGATAAAGAGATAAACTGGAATGAAGAGAGCAGAAGCGGACTCTTGCAAACCACGCAAATTCATCAACATCAAAATAAGCACTAAAATAATAGAGATATGTACATTATAGGGATGTAGGTCGGGAAATGCAGAAGTAATGGCATCCGCACCTGAGGAGACAGAGACAGCCACTGTCAGCATGTAGTCGATAAGAAGGCTACCACCGGCCAATAATCCTAAGCTAGGGGAAAGGTTTTCTGTAGACACCATGTAGGCTCCGCCTCCACTTGGGTAAGCGTGGATAACCTGACTATACGAGATGGTCAGACTGATTAGTAAGATGATAACCCCGATTCCGATAGGCAAAGACCACCAAATGGCACCGACAGATAGGGCTGTCAGAACTAAGATCACCTGTTCAGGACCATAAGCGATAGAAGACAGAGCATCGCTTGAAAGCATGGCTAGGGCTTGAGATTTGCCAAGAAGATGATTTTCTCCTGACTCATCATCAGATTTTAGGGGAGACCCTAAAAGGACGTTTTTTATTTTTGTGAACATCCTAAATTTTCCTCCGAAATAAAAACAATATGAAGGCATTATAGTCTTATTAGAGCGTAAAAGCAATATTTTTGTGTAACAAATAGATTACAAAAGAACTGTAAAAAGGATATAGTTAATAACTATTAAAAATCATAGGAAATATATATTTTACGCCTATAGCTATTTACGATATGATAGAGAAACTAAAATAAAAAAAGAGGTTTTTATGACTTATCGCAAATTAGCAGAGCATATTGTCACCAATGTGGGTGGAGAATCAAATATCGAGACTGTCACTCATTGTGCAACACGTCTTCGTTTGACGTTAAATCAGGAAGATCTAGCCAATGATGAAGCATTGAAGGAGCTTCAAGGTGTCATTGGTGTCGCAAGAAGTGGTGGTCAGTATCAAGTTGTTATTGGACCTGATGTTCAGGAAGTTTATCGCTTTGTTTTGGAAACTCTAGGACGAGATGACGCTTTGGAGACTAAGGCAGGGACTGAATCAGACAGTGAAAAGAGTCTAGGGCAAACTATTTTAGCTGCAATATCAGGTATCTTTACTCCTGTTCTTCCAATCATCACTGCTGCAGGTATGATTAAAGCGGTATTGTCTCTTCTTGTTGTCTTTAAATTAGTAGCGGTGACAGATTATAATTACCAAATCCTCAATTTTATTGGTGATGCTGGTTTTTACTTCCTCCCGATCTTTCTTGGGGGGACTGCTGCACGTCAGTTCAAGGCAAATCAATATTTGGGGATGCTGATTGGGGCAATTTTACTACATCCAACTTTTGCAACCTTAGTGACAACAGCTAAAGAGTCTGGAACAAGTTTAAGTTTGTTCGGCCTCCCTATCAGTCTAGTTTCTTACTCATCAACTGTTATTCCAGTTATTTTATCAGTTTGGTTAATGGCTTACATTGAGCGATTTATGGAACGTTGGTCACCAAAATCTGTTAAATTCTTCTTGGTCCCTGCAGTAACGACACTAGTAACAGCAGTTCTTGCCCTGGTTGTCATTGGTCCAATTGGTTCTATTTTAGGGGATTGGTTAGCAGCCTTCTTTACTTGGTTAGAGAATTTCGGTCCATGGGTTGTTCCGACCTTGGTTGGAACCTTCTCTCCTTTCCTTGTGATGACAGGAACACATTATGGTTTGGTATCTTTGGGAATCAATAATCGAATGACAATTGGATATGACACCATTGCTCAACCTGGTATGTTACCATCAAACGTTGGGCAAGGCGGAGCTGCACTAGCGATTGCATTTAAAACAAAGGATCCAGATAAAAAAGCCTTGGCTTCATCTGCAGGTTTGACAGCTATTTTAGGGATCACTGAACCAGCACTTTATGGTGTGACCTTGCAAAATCGTGCTGCTTTGATTGGTAGTATGGCAGCCGGAGGTATTGGTGGTTTCTTCCTAGGTATTATGGGAGCTAGAAATTTTTCAGGTGGATCGCCAGGATTGCTAACAGTAGCAGCCTATATTGGAGACAATACTCTTTACTATTTATATGTGGCTCTAGCTGGAATTGCTTTGTCAGTCGTTGTCGCATTTGTAGTCACTTTTATTCTTTATAAAGAAGATTAAAGAAGAGTTAGGGCTATTTAGAGAGCAGGTTGATTTTCAACCCGCTCTTTTTTCCTATCGAAAAATGTTTGAAAACATGGTAAAATATAGGAGATTACGAGAATAGAGAAAGGAGAAGGTCTGTAAACCTGTCAGGTAAACTGAATATGGTTGGAAAGCGTGGAAAATAGATAATCGCCTTAGAAATTGGGACTTCTATCCGGTTTCCTAAATTTCAGTTACTTTCTGTACGACCTTTGTATCTTATTATGAAACTTCAAAAACCTAAGGGAACGCAGGATATTCTGCCGAAAGAAGCAGCAAAGTGGCAGTATGTTGAAAACTTTGCTCGCGAGACCTTTAAAAAATACAACTACGGTGAAATTCGCACACCTATGTTTGAACATTATGAGGTCATCAGTCGTTCTGTCGGTGACACGACTGATATTGTGACCAAGGAAATGTATGATTTTTATGACAAGGGTGACCGTCATATTACGCTTCGACCAGAAGGGACAGCACCTGTTGTGCGTTCTTTTGTGGAGAACAAGCTCTTTGCGCCAGAAGTTCAAAAACCTGTCAAGATGTACTATATCGGCTCTATGTTCCGTTATGAGCGTCCGCAGGCAGGTCGTTTGCGTGAGTTCCACCAGATTGGTGTCGAGGCTTTTGGTTCGCCAAATCCTGCGACTGACGTCGAAACAATGGCAATGGCTTATCATCTCTTTACAGACCTTGGTATCAAAGATATCACGCTTCATCTCAATTCACTTGGCAGCCCTGCTAGTCGTGTGGCTTACCGTCAGGCTTTGATTGATTATTTAACACCAATGAAAGATAGTCTCTCAAAGGACAGTCAGCGTCGCCTGGAAGAAAATCCGCTGCGCGTGCTTGACTCTAAAGAAAAAGAGGACAAGGCTGCAGTTGAAAATGCACCGTCAATCTTAGACTACCTTGATGAAGAAAGTAAAGAGCACTTTGATGCCGTTCGTGAGATGCTTGAGGCTCTTGACATCCCTTATGTTATTGATACCAACATGGTGCGTGGTCTTGATTACTACAACCATACGATTTTTGAGTTTATCACTAAGGTTGACAAGTCTGATTTGACCATCTGTGCGGGTGGTCGTTACGATGGCTTGGTTGAGTACTTCGGTGGTCCTGAGACTGCTGGTTTTGGATTCGGCTTGGGGCTTGAGCGTCTTCTCCTTATCCTTGATAAGCAAGGGATTGACTTGCCACTTGAAGAGAGCCTTGATGTCTATATCGCCGTTTTAGGTTCTTCTGTCAATAGCAAAGCTTTGGAGCTTGTTCAAGCTATCCGCAAGCAAGGTTTCTCAGCAGAGCGTGACTACCTTGGCCGCAAGATCAAGGCTCAGTTTAAGTCAGCTGATACTTTCCAAGCAAAAACACTGATCACACTTGGAGAAAGCGAAGTTGAGAGTGGTCAGTTAACGCTTAAAAATAATCAAACACGCCAAGAAATCACAGCAAGTCTTGAAGAGATTAAAACAGACTTCGCTAGCCTTTTAGAAAAACTTAACTAAGAAACCCATTCTCAAGTGACCATTTTGTCATTTGAGAATATTTTTGTCAAAAAAGTAAAAATCATCCAAGGTTAGGGCTTGTATATGACCTAGGGTCGTGAGCTAGAATGAGTATGAACACAGGAATGTGTATCTCATTAAAAGGAGGTGACAGGAATGTCGCAAAGCTATTCTACTGGAGAAGTCGCTAAGTTAGCTGGTGTAACAGTTAGAACCGTTCAGTACTATGACCAAAAAGGTATTTTACGTCCTAGTAGGGTTAGTGAAGGTGGTCGTCGGATTTATAGTCAAGCTGATTTACAGCAGTTGCAAGTGATTGTCTTTTTGAGAGATTTAGATTTTTCTCTGGAACAAATCAGGTACTTTCTAGCAGATGCTAGTTCTGAAAAGACTTTAGACTTGTTACTGAGAGAGCAAGTAAGAGACCTAAAGACAGAGATTGCTAGCAAAAAGGCTAAACTTGACAGGGTTGTCAATCTTCTTGACGCTACCAAACATCACCGAGTGACTTCGAGTGAGGCTTTAGCAGATATTTCCCTAACCATGACCAATCAAAAAGCTTGGAAGAAACTGCAGTGGAAGATGTACTTGATATTAGCTGCCGAGGTTGTCTCATATGCTTTAGCTGTTTTTACAAGTACTCATTTCAATCTCAGATGGTTACTGTGGGCAGCGGTTCTAACCTTTGTTGTAGGGTTTAACGTTTCAGTTATTTATTTCAGAAGACAGTTTATCTATCTCTGTCCAAACTGCCATCAAACCTTTGAGCCTTCTTTCAAAGAGTTTGCTATTGCAGGCCATACTCCAAGAACTCGCAGGTTGACTTGTCCTCATTGTCACGAGAAATCTTATTGCTTAGAATTGGCGAAAGAAAGTAAGTAGGTTGAGGGATTTCCTCAGCCTTTTCATGTGCATCCAGTGAAAAATCTGCTATAATGTGGGAAGATTTGTGGAGGAATAACTCATGAAAAAAATAATTGAACGCTTTGATGTTTTGAGTGATGCTATTATCGCTATTGTCATGACCATTTTGGTTTTGGAGATTAAGGCACCGACAACCAGTGAGCAACTACCTGATTTTATCAAGGAAGTCAGTCTTTACTTGATTTCTTTTGTCTTGCTTAGTAATATCTGGTACCGTCGTGCTAAAATCATCGGTCGTCAACGTATCGCTAGGTCAGAGAGTTTTCTTATCGACGTGGTAGCCCATGCTTTGATGACTCTCTTTCCTCTGGCTATCAAACTGTTAGTCTCTTATGATGATACGCAGGTTGCCATTATCATCTTTGGTGTACTTAATCTTTTGGTCATGTCTCTCGTGAACCTCATTCCCATTGTGGAGTTGTCGCATGGGAATAGAACAGAAGTTGAGCAACATCTGTTTGATTTTTATGTGCGTATCTTCTTTTTTAGAATCATCGTGAATATTATCTTGATTATTGTAGCGAGCTATTTGGGACGATTTGGTGTTTACATTTACCTCTTTCTTCCAATTGCCGATTTTATCAGTAGTTACTTGCGAGACCGAAAGGTTGAGCAGTACTGGGGTGACGATGAGGCATTGAAAGAGATGATGGCAAAACGTAGTTCCAGACGTAACGAAAAATAACCTTATTTTTGTAAAAACTCTACCTCAATGGGTGGGGTTTTCTTTTTCTTTTTGCTATAATAATTAAGAATAACTAGAGTACCCTGAGGTCTCAGAAACAAAAATGACAGCTTACTTTTGCGAGGGGCTGAAAAGGAGTATTTATTACTATGAATCGTACAATGTATGCAGGTCGTGTCCGTGCTGAGCATATCGGACAAGAAATCACCCTTAAAGGTTGGGTTGGTCGCCGTCGTGACCTTGGAGGGCTTATCTTTATTGATCTCCGTGACCGTGAAGGTATCATGCAGTTGGTTATCAATCCTGAAGAGGTTTCAGCTGATGTGATGGCTACTGCGGAAGGTTTGCGTAATGAGTTTGTTGTTGAAGTAACTGGACTGGTCGCAGCACGTGAGCAGGCGAATGACAATCTGCCAACGGGTAGTGTCGAGCTGAAAGTCACAAGTTTGACAGTCTTGAACACTGCTAAAACAACACCATTTGAAATCAAAGACGGTGTTGAAGTTTCAGACGATAATCGTCTTAAATACCGTTATCTTGACCTTCGTCGTCCAGAAATGCTTGAAAATTTTAAGTTGCGTGCCAAGGTGACACACTCAATCCGTAACTATCTTGATGAACTTGAGTTTATTGATGTGGAGACACCGATGTTGACCAAATCAACACCAGAGGGGGCTCGTGATTATCTTGTGCCATCTCGTGTGAGCCAAGGTCACTTCTATGCTTTGCCACAAAGCCCACAGATTACGAAACAGCTTTTGATGAATGCTGGTTTTGACCGTTACTACCAAATCGTCAAATGTTTCCGTGATGAGGATTTGCGTGGTGACCGTCAACCTGAGTTTACACAAGTTGACTTGGAAACATCTTTCCTTAATGATCAAGATATTCAGGATATTGTTGAAGGCATGATTGCTAAGGTCATGAAAGATACAAAAGGTATCAACGTTAGCTTGCCATTCCCACGTATGGCTTATGACGATGCGATGAACTTATACGGCTCAGACAAGCCAGATACACGTTTTGAGATGCTTTTACAAGACTTGACAGAGGTTGTCAAGGGAGTTGACTTCAAAGTCTTTTCAGAAGCTGAGGCAGTTAAGGCTATCGTTGTAAAAGGTAATGCTGATAAATACTCACGTAAAGACATTGATAAGATGACTGAATTTGCCAAACAATTCGGTGCCAAAGGACTTGCTTGGGTGAAAGTGACTGATGGAGCGATTGCTGGTCCAGTAGCTAAGTTCTTGACAGTAATTGAAGACAAGTTGACAAATACTTTACAACTTGAAGAGAATGACTTGGTTCTCTTTGTAGCTGATACGCTTGAAGTTGCCAATAATACTTTGGGTGCTTTGCGTGGACGCATTGCTAAAGAGCTTAATTTGATTGACGATACTAAATTCAATTTCCTCTGGGTTATTGATTGGCCAATGTTCGAATGGTCTGAGGAAGAGGGACGCTATATGTCTGCTCACCACCCATTCACTTTGCCAACGGAAGATTCAGCTCACGAGCTTGAAGGAGATCTTGCCAAAGTGCGTGCTGTTGCCTACGATATTGTTTTAAATGGTTATGAGCTCGGTGGAGGTAGTCTCCGTATCAATCAAAAAGAGATGCAAGAGCGCATGTTCAAGGCTCTTGGTTTCTCAGCAGAGGATGCCAATGAACAATTCGGTTTCCTTTTGGAAGCTATGGATTACGGTTTCCCACCACACGGTGGACTTGCTATCGGTCTTGACCGTTTCGTGATGTTGCTTGCAGGTAAAGATAATATCCGTGAAGTCATCGCCTTTCCTAAAAATAACAAGGCTAGTGACCCAATGACTCAAGCACCAAGTGTGGTTGCAGACAAACAACTTGATGAGCTTGCTTTGACAGTTGATCTATCAACAGAAGAGTAGGCTGAGTCTATCTCTTTAGGCTAATAGAATGACACGATTCTACTGATTTGCTTGTAGCAAATAAAGGAAACAGAGCAATGAAGCGAAAAACAAGATTTAAGAAAAAGCTTAGGTATTTTATTAGTCGAGAGGCAAAGAAAGTTGGACTTTTGAAAACCCTCAGAAGTATTTCAAGAGAAAAGTACGCAGAGAAGATTTCCGCTTCTCTGCTTTATGGTCTCCTCTCGGCGATTGCAGTTAATTTCTTCTTCCAACCAGGTCATGTTTACTCTAGCGGTGTGACTGGTCTAGCGCAGGTTCTCTCCGCTATCAGTGAGCGTACGATAGGGGTAGATATTCCGGTTTCAGTGACTTTTTATGCAATCAATCTTCCTCTTTTGATATTGGCTTGGTATAAGATTGGTCATAAATTTACCGTTTTCACCTTTATCACAGTGACACTTAGTTCGGTCTTTATCCAGCTAGTGCCTAAAGTGACACTGACTCAAGATCCTTTGATTAATGCTATCTTTGGTGGCTTGGTTATGGGAACTGGTATTGGCTATGGTCTACGCTCTCGTATTTCTAGTGGGGGTACGGACATTGTCAGTCTGACTATTCGTAAGCACACTGGTCGTGATGTTGGTCGTATCTCTTTGATGGTAAATGCGGCTATCATGACCTTTGCAGGTATTTTATTTGGTTGGCAATACGCTCTTTACTCAATGATTACAATCTTTGTATCTAGTCGTGTGACAGACGCTATTTATACTAAGCAAAAGAAAATGCAAGCCATGATTGTGACTAGTGACCCCGATCGAGTCATCCGAATGATTCATAAGAAACTTCATCGGGGAGTGACCTGTATTAATGATGCAGAAGGCACCTATAATCATGAGAAAAAGTCTGTTTTACTAGCAATTATCACTCGTGAAGAATACAATGATTTTAAACACTATATGGGGAAAGCTGATCCTAAGGCATTTGTTTCTATTGCAGAGAATGTTCATGTTATGGGACGATTCGTTGATATGGATTAGTTAGTGATGAAGAGAAGTTTTAGGAGACGTCATGCAGGTTGATTATACACTCAGACTACGAAATGTTGTTATGATTGCTTTTGGGGCCGCCATTTATGCCTTTGGCTTTGTCTATTTCAACATGGCAAATAATATCGCTGCCAATGGCATTGCAGGTTTGACCTTGGTTTTTCATGCCTTATTTGGTATTGATCCGACCTATACAGGTTATTTGGTCAATCTTCCCTTGGTTGCCTTGGGTGCTTATCTGTTCGGTAAGCGTGCCATGGTCTATACAATTGAGGGGATTGCTGCCATGTATTTCTTTATCTGGCTTTTTCAAAGAATCCCTTTCTACGTGGACTTGCAGCAGGATAACTTGGTTGTCTCTTTGCTCGCAGGGATAATAGCAGGGATGGGAGGCGGTTTGGTCTTTCGGTCAGGTGGAACTATCGGTGGATCAGATATTGTTGCGCGTGTTATCGAAGATAAATTAGGTATTCAGCTTAACCAAGCTCTTCTAGGTTTTGATATTTTTGTCATGATTTTGTCTCTGACTTATATTTCTATTCCTCAGATGATGTATGCTTTGATTGCTAGTTTTATGTATAGCCAGGTGGTTAACCTCATTCAAAATGGTGGTTATGCTGTTCGTGGCATGTTTATTATTTCAGACCAATCGGAAGCTATTTCTAAGCGTATCATGGAGGATCTAGGACGTGGGGTAACTTATCTCAAGGGTGAAGGAGCTTACTCTGGTCATGATAAGAAAGTCATGTATGTCGTCTTGAGTCCAACAGATGCAAGGGAAGTCAAGCGAATCGTTGCTGATATTGATAGTAAAGCCTTTCTATCCATTTTTAATGTTGATGAGGTTGTTAGTCCAGAATTTATCGTTTCTCGAAGTAAATATCATAAACAATTGAAATTGTAGGGAGGAGTTATGATTAAAAGGCAAATAAAGAATTTGACTTTAATTGCTGTAGGGATTGCTATCTATACTTTTGGTTTTGTACATTTTAATATGGCAAATCATTTGGCAGAGGGTGGTATTTCAGGGCTTACGTTGATCATTCATGCTTTGTTTGGCATTAATCCAGCAGTATCATCATTACTTTTAAATATTCCTTTGTTCATATTAGGAGCCAGAGTGTTAGGTAAGAAATCACTAGTCTTGACAATCTATGGTACCGTGTTGATGTCAGTCTTCCTTTGGTTTTGGCAGTTAGTGCCACTTAATTTGGGTTTGGAAGATGATATGATGCTAGTAGCTGTTGTAGCTGGTCTTTTTTCTGGAGCTGGAAGTGGCTTGGTCTTTCGCTATGGAGCAACTACTGGCGGTACCGACATCATTGGTCGTGTCATAGAAGAAAAATTTGGATTTAAGCTGGGACAAACGCTCCTTTTCATTGATGTTATTGTTTTGGTGGCATCTTTGAGCTACATTGATCTAAAGCACATGCTCTACACACTTGTTGTCAGTTTTGTCTTTAGTCAGGTCCTAACTATTGTTCAAAATGGTGGTTATACTATTCGCGGCATGCTGATTGTGACAGAGAAGTCAGAAGAAGCAGCGCAAGCCATTCTTAAAGAAATCAATCGAGGTGTGACCTATTTTAAAGGTCAAGGGGCTTACTCGGGTCGTGACCGCAAGGTACTTTACGTAGTGCTTAATCCCGGTGAAGTACGAGATGTTAAGGCGATTCTGTCTGATATTGATCCAGATGCCTTTATATCAGTTATTGATGTTGATGAGGTTGTCAGCTCGGACTTTAATATTAGACGAAAGAACTATGATAAATAGCAAGAAGAGGTTAAGACCAAGGTCTAACCTCTTTTGTGATAGTGTGATGCAGTGGACGGTTAGGTCAGCGGGTACCTCTGACTTGCAAGCGCTGAGACTTTTTATCAACTTTTCGAAGCCTACCTTTGAATAGACTGCTTCAGGTCATCAGGGAAAGATAGGGTATTACTGATACAAGCGATATTGTCAGGTTACCGATTCTCATCTCTCATTTTTAATACTATTCTTTTAAAAAATGATACTATCTTAGGAAGTTCCAAGAAAACGCTTGCAAAATAATGGTTTTTAACTTAGGATATGTCTTATAAGGATTGTTACTGTTTAGCAGGCAAAACCTAAATGAATACAAGATATGGATGTGAATGCAGTCTCACAGGCCTATTTGGTATTTGTTTAGGTTTTTCTTATTGTACAAAAGCATTAGGAGGGTTTAACATGTCAAAAAAAGATTACACTGAACTTGCTAAAGATATCATCGCTCATGTTGGTGGTAAAGAAAATATCGTAGGTTTGAAACACTGTGTGACGCGTCTTCGTTTTAATTTAAAAGATGAGACTAAAGCAGACGATGATTACCTTAAGGCGCGTGATGGTGTTGTGACCGTTGTTAAAGCAGGAGGTCAGTACCAAGTTGTTATTGGTAATCATGTTCCAGATGTTTATGCAGATGTGCAGAAAGTTGCAGGTATTACTGGAGATGGTAGCCTCGATATTGATGAAGGGGATGCACCAAAAGGTAATTTATTTGATCAATTTATCGCTCTGGTATCAGGTCTTTTTCAACCCATGCTAGGAGCTCTTTCTGCTACAGGTATGATAAAAGGTGTAGTAGCTTTGATGGTAGCTTTTGGAGTTCCAAAAACAGACGGTGCTTATGTCGTTTTAAATGCAGTTGGAGACGGCTTTTTCCAGTTCTTACCAATAATTCTTGCCTACAATGCTGCCAATCGTTTTAAAATGAACAAATTTACAGCAATGGCATTGTCATTTGCTCTTGTTTATCCCAATATTGCAGCAAGTTTCACAGCTGATAAGCCACTCTACACCTTGTTTGCAGGGTCTATTATTGAGTCACCAGTTTATGCAACATTCTTAGGGTTACCTATTATCTTTCCAAGTTCAAGCTATCTTCAAACAGTTCTACCAATTATATTGGCTGTCTATGCTGGATCAAAAATAGAAGCCTTCTTTAGCAAGATTATTCCAGATGTGGTGAAAGTATTTATCGTTCCTTTCTTTACTTTGATTATTGCGGCACCGTTGGCATTTATCGTCATTGGTCCTCTAATGACTTGGGCATCTGATCTTGTAGGAGCTGGTTTCCAAGCGGTTTACGACTTTAATCCAATTATTTACGGCTTCGTTCTAGGAGCAGCTTGGCAAGTTCTTGTTATGTTTGGTTTGCACTGGGGTCTTGTTCCGATTGCTATTCTTGATATGGCAACTCACGGACAATCCACTTTCTTGGTTGCTACGGTATCTATTTGTTTTGCCCAAGCTGGATCACTCCTTAACATTATGATACGTACAAAAGAATCTAAGGTGAAACAACTTGCAGTGCCAGCGTTTATATCAGCTTTATTTGGGGTTACAGAACCAGCTATATACGGTATTACACTTCCAATGCGTACGCCTTTTATTGTAACTTGTATTGTAGGAGCTATCTTCGGGGCTTATCAAAGTTTCTTTGATGTAACAGGCTATGTTATGGGTGGTATGGGACTTTTCGCTTTTCCTTCTTATATCGCACCCAACGGTAACATTACAAGCATGATTCACTATGGTGTAGCAGTTGTGGGTTCGCTTATTCTAGGCTTTGTGTTGACACAATTTGTGAAAATTCCTAAACTTTACGATAAATAAATAGCAAAAGATAATATACTCGATGGTGAAGTGTATTATCTTTTCTGTCTTTATGTGAGTCTTTTAATAATTGAGAAAATGTGAGGTTTTAATGATGAAAAGGTCTTTGTCTCAATCATTGGTTATTACTTTTCTAGGGGGAGTGGGTTTATTAACTGCGACGAGCTATCCTGTTGCTGCGCAAGAATCTGTTTCTATTTCTGATACTGCTATTGTCATTCAAGGTTATGAGTTTGGTCCAGCAGTTCCTAAAATCGTTCTTACCCTGGATCATGCAGTATCATCTGTTTCGAAGGAAGGTCTGAAAGTAGAGACCGCAGGTGTTAATCGTCAAGTTCAAAAGGTTTATCTATCTGATAAGGATGGAGATAAGATTGATAAGTCTAGTAGGTATATTACGATTCAGATGCCTGTGACTTTCAATACTGATACAAATGCTGCTGAAGCAACGCCATTTTCCTATAACATGGAAACCTATCAGAATAACTGGGTTACAAGCTATCCTGTCTCCGTTTATAACCTACAGGTGACATCAAATAAGAAAACAGTAGCACTTAGTAGTACTAGGGATGCAATCTCGAACCGTCGCTCTAAGCAGCTAGAGGTATTTAATGACAGTTCTAGTTATTCAGGGACCTACACTAATCCCTTAACTCAGGATGATGAGGAGTTAAGGCTAAATTATGCTGCTTACGAACCTAAAAAGCTGGTATCAGGTGCTAAAAATCCATTAATCATTTGGCTCCATGGCCAAGGAGAAGGTGGTACTGATACAGATATTACCTTACTGGGCAATGAAGTAACAGCTCTGACAAGTCAGTCTATCCAATCTCACTTTAAATCTGGAAAACAAAGTGGCGCTTATGTGTTGGCTGTGCAAGCTCCCACCTATTGGATGGATGAAGGTGATGGAACTAATGGAGCTGGTGCGGGTAAGTCACGTTACACTGAAATTTTGATGGATACTATCAAAGATTATGTTGCTAAGCATCCTGACGTTGATAGTAATCGTATCTATCTGACAGGGGGGTCTAATGGAGGTTACATGACGTTGAATCTGGCTATCCAAAATCCAGGTTATTTTGCTGCATTGGTTCCTCAAGCTGCAGCCTACTCTTACTATCAGTACGAACGTAATGCTGATGGTACTTACGTGACTGTTCCAAGTGACACCAGCTTGTCGGGAGCAGCCTTTGTTCCCACTGATCAGGTTAATTTTGACCAAGAGCAGATTGCAGCACTTAAGGATACTCCAATCTGGTTTATTCATGCTTCTAATGACAGTGTCGTTGATCCAAGTAAGTACGCTCTACCAGTTTATAAGGCATTGGTTGATAGTGGAGCTAGCAATAAATGGATGTCTTACTATGAGTCAGTAGAAGGGAGTGATATGAAAGGTGTATCATATATGGGACACTGGTCGTGGCTTTACTTTTTTAATGATCGCGTTTCAGGAGTTCAAAATACAGATACAGTGAAAACCAGTAGTGGTCTAGCAGGATTTAGCCCAGATAATAAAAATCAAGGAGGTCGTTCACAAGTAGTTGTCGGAGATACTAATTATCATAATATTTTTGATTGGATGAATGCCCAAGAAAAAAAGGAGTAGCAAGATGAAGATGAAAAGATTAGTAGTATTAGGTGTGATAGGACTGACTTGTCTTAGCTTGGTGGCTTGTACTAGTCAGAATATGAAGCAGGACAAGAATAATTTTAATAGGTCTTTGGTACAGACTGTAACCGGGGGGAAGATTAAGGGGCATGAGGATGAAGATCATAATGTTTTGGAATGGTTAGGTCTTCCTTATGCTAAAGCAGAGAGATGGGAGGCTCCAACTAGAGTAGATAAGTGGAGCGAAACTCTAGATGCTACAAAGGCAGGTGAAAGTGATATCCAGTTTTCAAGTGGCAAGGTTTCAGGAATTGAGAACGCTCTTAATTTAGATATTAGCCGACCTAATAGTTCTGACAAGAATTTACCTGTCATTGTTTATATCCATGGAGGTAATAATCAGACAGGTACAGCTCAGGAAATACAGGGAAATGATTTTGTTAATGATATCAATGCGGTGTATGTATCTGTCAATTATCGTCTGGGTGTTTTCGGGTTCAACCCTCTTCAAGCATTGAAGACAGGAACAGCAGAAAAAAATTCAGGAAATTATGCTTTACTTGATATCTTAGCAGCCTTGGACTGGGTACAAGGTAATATTGAGACATTTGGTGGGAATAAGGATAATGTAACCTTAGCAGGGTTTTCAGCAGGAGGTCGCGATGTTATGGCAACTCTGATTTCACCTATGTTTAAAGGAAAGTATAATAAGGCGATCTCTTTTAGTGGAGGTATGACATTAGCTGATATGTCAGATAGCCAGACTATTTTTGCTAAAGCAATTGCACCATTAGTTGTTAATGATGGCGTCAAGTCTAGCGAGGAGGAAGCACAAAAATGGCTCTTAACGAGTGGTTCTGATGTAGCAGATTACTTAGCCGGCTTATCAGCAGAGCGATTAGCGCAGTTGATGGATAATGCCGCTATTCGAATGAGCGTTTTTCCACATTTGTATAAGGACGGAACGGTTATTCCTAAGGAAGGTTTTTCTACAAGTAGCTTTAATGATGTTCCCCTTCTTCTATTTACTGGGACTAATGAATTTTCTCTTTTTGCTGCCTACGATAATTATTTTGCACGAGATTTTACTAGTGGGAGGATTTTTCATGATTCAGAAAAAATGGCTGCTTTTGATTACGTCAAAAACTATGGAGGGCAATTATACCGATTATCAAATGGAGTGGAGAGTGCTAAAAAACTATCAGGTAACTATAAATCACCTATTTATATAGGAGAAATTTCTTACGGTGACGATAGTCAAGTGACTCCGGATTTAGCCAGAACTTTTGGAGCTTTTCATGGTATTTTTGAACCTATGTTACAGAGTCCATCCAATTATGCCAGTATTATTGGTAATAGTTTTGATAATAAAGGTGCGCAAGCTATGTCTAAGGATTTTAAACTTTATTTGAAGCAATTCTTAGATACTGGTGATCCTAATAAAGCAAATTTAACAAGGTGGTCTTCATGGTCAGATAATAATCAAGTACTGACTATAACAGCTAATCAGAATAAGAAGAAAATTATGTCTAGTCAGGATAATGTAACCGCTGAAGAGGTTCTTACTCAAATGAATGCTGACACGACTTTATCAGATTCCTTAAAATATCAAATGAATACTCAAGTTTTGAATGGACGTTGGTTTAGTTCTGTTGTTGACTCTCAGTTTAAGTAATATAAAAGTCATCACCAAATACACTCATTATCGTTTATTTTCTTTCAATAAGCGTTGTTTTTTAGAAATTACTTGCTAATTTATTAAAAAGGTTTTACAATTTAGGTGTAAAATTTATAAAAATAATATTAGGAGGACTGAAAAATGAAACTTTCTACTCATTTTAAACTACACAAGGTTAAAAAGCATTGGGTAACGATTATGGGAACAGCTATCGTACTTTCAGCAGTTGGTTCGGTGACGACAACTGTAACTGCTGATGACGTTTCTCAAACGCCAACAAGTACGGAAATAGTTTCTAATCAAGCTAATAGCACTTCTGAAACGATTCAGCCAACTACGGAGACTCCTAGTAGCGCAGAAAATATAGTGACAGAGCCTATGGATAGTAGCTCAGATATCAGTACCTCTGAAACAACGTCTAATGATGTTATTTCACAAGAGACTAGTGATGTTTTAACAAGTGACGTATCGGAATCTCCTGAGCCAAAAACAAGTGATGCGACTATTTCTGATGCTTCTAAAGGAGTAGTCGAGAAAGAACCAGTCACTAACCCATCTCCGACAAATCAGACTCCAGTTGAAGCTGAAACAACTAACAAAGAAGAAGTAGCAATTCCGTCTCAAGGTTTTTATGAAAAAGATAATAATTGGTATTACAAAAATACTAGTGGGGTGATAGCTAAAGGATATAGTACTATTGATGGCTTGCATTATTATTTTGATGAAAATGGTCGTCAACTTAAAGGGTTTGGTTATGATACTAATGGAAAATATATTGTAACAGATCATGATACAGGTGTTCTTCTAGAAGGAGAAGCAGCTAAAACAGCTCAGTATCGTGATCAGGTAAGTCGAGAATTTACCAAAGGAAAAGCTGATATTACCTATTATGATGAGAATGGTAAAACAGTCAGCAATCGTTTTGTACTTGATAAGTACTATCCAACAAATATAGATAGAAGCGCTCATCAGACAGGATGGCTCTACATTGGAGCAGATGGTAAGGCAGTCACAGGAGACCAGCTCATTGATGGGGTGCTTTACCATTTTGATAAAAAATACGGCGGTCAATACAAAGATACTGTCTACCATCAGCAAGAAGAAGGCTTAGACGGTAGCTTAGCTGGCTATTATTATTTGGATGAAAATGGTCGGCCAGTTAAAAATGCCTTTATCCAAGTAGCTACTGACAGCTATCAAGGTTATTACTATGCTGATCAAGATGGGCACTTAGCTGAAGGTTGGAAAACGATTGGTGGTAAGACGTATTACTTTGCTAAGTTAGATGATACGACTTACTATAATGATCATCGCGCTAGATTTGGGCAAATTAAAGGTCAACTATTGCTTATTGATGGTGCCAACTATTACTTTGATCCGAACACCGGTGAGATGTTAACAAACCAAACAGTAACTGTTGATGGTAAGGAGTACACTCTAGGACAAGACGGTAAAGTTCAGGAAAACTATGGATTTATTACCAAGGAAGACGGTCAAACTTATTATCAGTTGGAAAATGGTGATTACGCTAAGGGATTGACTGTTATTGACCATAAGAACTATTACTTTGATAAAGAAACTGGACAAATGGTTAGAAATAAAATTGTCGTAGATGAAGACCAGTATCTTTACGGTGCTAAGGGAAGCCGTTATTACAAATCATACTATTTTGGTAAAGATGGCTACGGTGTTCAAGGTTTACAGACTATAGACGGTAAGCTCTATTACTTTGGTACAGGTGGTCAATCTGTTTCTAGTAACTATCCACATGCTATTGCTGTGGAGGATGATTATTATTTTGTCGAAAATGATCAAGTTGTGACTAATCAACTTGTTAGTTACAATATTTTGTCGTTTGGCTACAGTCCTTATTATGGAAATAAGGTTGGTTATTATGGAGCTGATGGTAAGTTGCAACAGGGATGGTACGAAGAAGATGGCCAAACTTACTATACTATTGAGCCCGAAAATAGCATTTCCCAAAACTTTAAACCATCCTATACGCGTGCCAATGGATTGATTACTATTGATCATAATATTTATTATTTTGACAAGACTACAGGTCAGCTCAAAACTAATGGTTGGTATCAAGTAGATTCAAGTAGAGACGAATGGCGTTATATGGATGAAAATGGTAAAGTATTGACAGGATGGCAAGTACTCAATGGCAAAACCTACTATTATGGTACTGGCCAAACTGATAACGGTAACACATATATTAGCGAGGGTGTTCAAGTCAAAGGAAAATTACTTACCATTGATGGTTATCAATATTACTTTGATCCTAATTCTGGTGAGCTTTGGACCAACCGAACACTGAACTACGGTGGTTACACTTACCAACTTGATGACAAAGGTAGAGCCGTTCAACTTTAATAGGCTCTTACATCATGGTATTTTAATCTAAGAAAAGTAACGGCGGCGAGCTCTACCACATATGATATAAGAAAGGCACTCCTGTGAACATTTGATTCACAGGAGTGCCTTTCTTATATTTATGAGTGTCCTGCTGTAGGACTTGTGTTTCTTACATTTCGTTTGGTGCTTCAACTCCGAGTAGGCGGAGCGCTTCTTTAAGAACAGTTGCTGTAGCGTAGCTGAGTGCTAGTCGGCTGTCGCGTTCAGGATTTTCATCCAAGATACGTGTGTGTGCATAGTATTTGTTGAAGCTTTGAGCCAAGCTAATCGCAAATTTAGCGATGATAGATGGTTCAAAGTTATCGGCAGCACGCTTGATAATACGTGGGAAGTCTTGGATAAGTTTGATGATTTCCCAGCTTTCAGCATCATTAAGACTATAAGTTACTGAAGCGTCTGCTGTGAAATCAGCTTTGCGGAGGATAGATTGGATACGCGCGTGAGCGTATTGGACATAAGGTCCAGTTTCACCTTCGAAGGAAACCATAGCTTCCAGGTCAAAGTCATAGCCATTCATACGGTCTGTTTTAAGGTCGTAGAATTTGATGGCACCAACACCGACTGCATGAGCAACTTGATCTTTGTTGGCAAGGTTAGGGTTCTTGCTTTCAATTTGAGCTTTGGCACGGCTGACTGCCTCTGCGATTGTTGGCTCCAACAAGATGACATTTCCCTTACGAGTAGAGAGTTTTTTACCACCTTTTGTGACCAATCCAAATGGCACATGCGTCATATCATCTGACCAGTCGAAATCCATCTCTTTCAAGACAGCTTTTAGCTGTTTGAAGTGAGCTGCTTGTTCGTTTCCGACCACATAGATTGATTTGGCAAAGTCGTAAGTACGTTTACGGTAAAGGGCGGCAGCCAAGTCACGTGTGATGTAAAGTGTTGCACCGTCTGATTTTTTGATGAGGGCTGGATGTTCAATACCGTATTTTTCAAGGTTAACGACTTGAGCACCTTGGGATTCCTTTAAGAGACCTTTTTCAGTCAATAAGTCAACGACTTCATCCATCTTATCGTTGTAGAAGGCTTCTCCGTTGTAGCTATCGAAGGAAACATCAAGTTCATCGTAGAGACGGTTAAACTCAACCAAACTCTCATCACGGAACCATTGCCAGAGTTCAGTTGCTTCCTGGTCACCAGTTTCCAATTTACGGAACCATTCACGAGCTTCTTCATCTACTGATGGATCGTTTTCAGCCTCTGCATTGATGCGAACATAGAGTTGCAAGAGTTCATTGATAGGGTTAGCTTGAACAGCTTCTTTACTTCCCCATTTTTTGTAGGCAACAATCAGCATACCAAACTGCTTACCCCAGTCACCTAAGTGATTGATGCGAACAGGTTTGTAGCCTAATTTTTCAACGATGTTAGCGAGAGCATCTGCGATAACTGTTGAACGCAAGTGACCGATTGAGAAAGGTTTAGCGATGTTTGGTGATGACATGTCAAAAGCGACGTTACGGCCATTTCCGATATTTTGTTTGGCATAGTCAGAGCCGGTTGAGATAACTTGCTCAAGGACTTCTGCTGAGATTTTTGATTTATCAAGGAAGAAATTGATGTAGGGACCAACAGCTTCAACCTTTTCAAAGTTACTTGTATCGATTTGCTCAGCAATATCACTAGCAATCATTTGAGGTGCTTTGCGGAGCACTTTAGCAAGTGAGAAGGCCGGGAAGGCAAGGTCTCCCATATCAGAATTTTTAGGTGTTTCCAGGAGATTGAAAATCGTTTCTTGGTCTAAATCAGTAACGACTTTAGCGATTTCTCCCGCGATCAGTGTTTTTGTATCCATTTTATTCTCCTAAATGATAGTAGTCATCCTATTTTACCACATTTTTAAAGGAAAAGGGAGAGGGATGGAATCTAAAAAAGTCAGAGTTTTTGCCAATTTTATCTTTTTTTAGATTGCGTATTGATTTAAATTTAGTTGCTTTTTTCCTATTTAAATATGTATCTTTATTCGCTAATGACTCTTAAAAGAATTTAAGGGAAAAAGCATCCTATTTACCTTAATTAGCTAATAAATAATAGATTACTATTAGTAAAAAAGTACTAATAACATTAAAGAGAGAGATAAATAACTTTTAGATAAAATTTGATTTTAAGTGCTGAAAAAAGCCCCTTTTTTTGATATAATCCGTAAGGATATTTATGCAATACAAATAATAAGTGAAAAGGAGAAGGAATGAACAAAAAACAACGTCACGTTAAAATCAAAGAAATGATTAAGGGTGGACGTATTGGAACACAAGAAGAAATTAAGGAACGCTTGGAAGCTATTGGGATTTATGTGACACAAGCGACATTATCGCGTGACCTACGTGAAATTGGATTGATGAAATTAAGAGCAGACGATGGCAAGCTCTATTATAGTTTAACCGAAGGGGATAGCTCCCAGTTTTCTGAGAATGTTAGTGAATACATTATGAAGGTATCTCGTGCAGAGTTTATGTTAGTGTTGACCACACGTTTGGGAGAAGCGGATGTTTTGGCTAATGTCATCGATGGCGAGAACCGAGAAGATATTCTTGGTACGGTAGCTGGGGCAGATACCTTATTGGTTATTTGTCAAAATGCTATTGTTGCCAAAGAATTAGAGAGAGAGATACAGTCTGAAATTTAATGACTACCTATGAACAAGCTCTGAGTCAATTGAAGGAGTTACTCAGTCAACACGATACCATTCAGTCCTTCAAAGAAGCACAGGCTAAAATCGAGCAATTACCGGACTTAACAGAAAATGTGATTGCTATGAAATCTTATCAGCAGAAAGCTGTTTTGATGCAGAAACTGGATAAGCCACAGGCGTCAGAAGACAACGCTCATGCATCGCAGCAGCTAAAGGATAGTTTGGATGAACTGCCTATTGTGCAGGATTACCGTCGACAGATGCAGGATGCTAGTGATTTGCTGAGTCATATCACTAAGAGAATAGAAGATCAGATAAATAAGGAGCTATCTAATGGCAAATGAAAAAATATCTCCGGGAATGCAACAGTATTTGGATATTAAAGCAGATTATCCAGATGCTTTTTTGCTTTTTAGGATGGGAGATTTCTATGAATTATTTTATGATGATGCTGTTAAGGCTGCCCAGCTGCTAGAAATTGGACTGACTAGTCGTAATAAAAATGCTGAAAATCCAATCCCTATGGCAGGAGTCCCACACCATTCAGCACAGCAATACATCGACATTTTAGTGGATCTTGGTTATAAGGTAGCCATTGCTGAGCAGATGGAGGATCCTAAGCAAGCTGTTGGTGTTGTCAAACGTGAAGTTGTTCAAGTTATCACGCCCGGGACTGCTGTAGATTCTAGTAAACCTGATAATAGCAATAATTTTTTGGTGGCGATTGATAAGAGTCAGCATCAATATGCCTTATCTTACATGGATTTGTCTACTGGCGAATTTTATGTGACTGAGTTACAAGATTTTGCATCAGTTAGAAGTGAAATTCAAAATTTAAAATCTAAGGAAGTAGTTATTGGTTGTGAGCTTTCAGAGGAAGAAAAACACATGCTCACCAAGCAAATGAATCTACTTTTATCTGAAGAATATGATATGTTTGACGATGTTCAACTGGTTGACAATAAGTTGACAGAGCTGGAAATAAAAGTGGCAGGAAAGCTTTTGCAGTATGTCCATAGAACACAAAAGCGTGAATTAAGCCACTTGCAAGCTGTTTTACACTATGAAATCAAAGACTACTTGCAGATGACTTACGCCACTAAATCGAGTTTAGACTTACTTGAAAATGCGAGAACATCTAAGAAACATGGCAGTCTGTACTGGTTATTAGATGAGACCAAGACAGCCATGGGAATGCGTCTTTTGCGAACATGGATTGACCGTCCTTTGGTAAATCAAGAAGCTATCGAACAACGTCAAGATATTATTCAAGTTTTCTTAGATCAGTTCTTTGAGAGAACTGATCTAAGTGAGAGTCTGAAAGGGGTTTATGATATTGAGCGTTTAGCCAGTCGTGTTTCCTTTGGTAAGGCAAATCCCAAGGACCTGTTGCAGCTCGGACAGACTCTGACACAAATTCCTGTTATCAAGGCTATTTTGGAATCTTTTGATGCCAGAGAACTTGACAGTCTCGTCAATGATATTGATCCCTTGCCTGAGTTGGAAAGTCTAATTCGTTCAGCTATAGATCCAGAAGCTTCTGCGACTATCACCGAAGGGGGGATTATCAAAACTGGGTTTGATGAGCGCTTAGACCATTATCGTCAAGTTATGCGCGAAGGGACAAGTTGGATTGCAGATATAGAGGCTAAGGAGCGTCAAGCATCTGGTATCTCAACACTGAAGATAGATTATAATAAGAAAGATGGCTACTATTTCCATGTAACAAATTCCAATCTTTCCCTTGTTCCAGAGCATTTCTTTAGAAAAGCTACTCTAAAAAATTCTGAGCGTTTTGGAACTGCTGAATTGGCTAAAATCGAAGGAGATATGCTAGAAGCACGAGAGCAGTCATCTGATTTGGAGTATAGCATTTTCATGCGTATTCGCGAGCAGGTAGAACGTTATATCCAACGCTTACAGCATCTTGCTAAGACGATTGCAACTGTTGATGTCCTTCAATCTTTAGCAGTGGTTGCTGAGACCAACCATTATGTTAGACCTCGCTTTAACAATCAGCAAGTCATTGCTATTGACCAAGGACGTCATGCAGTTGTTGAGAAAGTTATGGGAATACAAGAATATATTCCAAATAGTATTCATTTTGATCATCAGACTGATATTCAGCTGATTACAGGTCCTAATATGAGTGGTAAATCAACTTACATGCGTCAACTTGCCTTGACAGCTGTAATGGCACAAATAGGCTCTTTTGTTGCGGCAGATACGGTTGATTTACCTCTATTTGATGCCATTTTTACTCGTATAGGGGCAGCAGATGACTTGATTTCTGGGCAATCAACTTTCATGGTTGAGATGATGGAGGCTAATCATGCCATACAGAGAGCTAGTGATAAGTCGTTGATTTTATTTGATGAGCTGGGACGTGGGACAGCAACTTATGACGGTATGGCCTTAGCCCAGTCCATTATTGAGTATATTCACGATAAAGTAGGTGCCAAAACGATGTTTGCCACCCACTATCATGAGTTGACAGAGCTGTCAACTTCACTACAGCACCTTGTTAATGTTCACGTGGCCATTTTGGAAAAGGATGGCGAAGTTACTTTCCTACATAAAATTTCAGAAGGTCCAGCAGATAAATCTTACGGGATTCATGTTGCTAAGATTGCAGGACTTCCTAGTCAGTTATTAAGCAGAGCAGATGCTATTTTAACTGATTTGGAAGCTCACTCAGCTAAATTAACTGGAGAGAGTGAAAAAGAAAGCACTCAGCTAGTGCCACCTATTGCTAGTGACTCTAACGTTCAAGAGCAACTGTCTCTTTTTAGTGATGAGGAAAATAATGGAGTTATTGAGAGATTACGATCAACAGATTTAATGAATTTGACACCGATGCAAGCCATGAACTTGGTCTTTGAATTAAAAAATATGTTGTGATAAGGTTGGGAGTGTTTCCCAGCCTTTTTTGCTTTTGTGTTATAATGAAAGGAAGTAAGAAGCGAGGAAAAATATGTCGAAAATTATCGAATTACCAGAGGTACTTGCCAATCAGATTGCAGCAGGTGAGGTTGTGGAAAGACCGGCCAGTGTGGTCAAAGAGTTGGTAGAAAATGCGATTGATGCTGGGGCTAGCCAGATTACGGTTCAGATTGAAGAAGGTGGGTTAAAATCCATTCAGATTATCGATAATGGCGAAGGGATGGCTAGTGCTGATGTTGCGATGAGTTTACGTCGTCATGCGACAAGCAAAATTAAAAATCAAGGGGACCTGTTTCGTATCCGAACATTGGGATTTCGAGGAGAAGCCCTCCCTTCAATCGCATCAATTAGTCGCTTGACAATAAAGACATCAACAGCTGATGAAGCACATGGTACCTTGTTGGTTGCCAAAGGGGGAATCATCGAAACTCAAGAGCCCATATCAACTCCTGTGGGAACAAAGATAAGTGTTGAGGACCTCTTTTATAATACACCTGCACGTCTGAAGTATATGAAGAGCTTGCAAGCTGAGCTAGGGCATATTGTAGACGTTATCAATCGTCAGTGTTTAGCACATCCAGAGGTTGCCTTTACATTGATTGCAGACGGTAAAGAGATGACCCAGACGCCAGGAACGGGTGATTTACGTCAGGCGATATCCGGTATTTATGGTTTAAATACTGCTAAAAAAATGATTGAGATTTCAAATAGTGATCTTGATTTTGAAATATCGGGATATGTGAGTTTACCAGAGCTAACGCGTGCTAATCGTAATTATATTACCATCTTAATCAATGGGCGCTACATTAAAAATTTCTTGATTAATCGAGCTATTCTAGATGGCTACGGGTCTAAGCTGATGGTGGGGCGTTTTCCCATTGCCGTGATTGATATTCAGATTGATCCTTATCTAGCTGATGTCAATGTCCATCCAACTAAGCAGGAAGTTCGTATCTCCAAAGAAGCTGAACTCATGAAGTTGATCAGCGCAGCTATCTTTGATAGTTTGAAGGAGCAAGAGCTTATCCCAGATGCCTTGGAAAATTTAGCGAAGTCAAGTACTCGAGGTCAGTCTAAGCCAATTCAAACCAGTCTTCCGCTGAAAACGACTAATCTTTACTATGATAGTGAGCGCAACGATTTCTTCCTGAAGGATGATAAATCATCTGATATCCAGGAACGTCAAATGACTTTCGGTATCGATGACAATATAGATAAAGAACAGAACATTGACGATTCTGTCAACTCATCGTCAAGTCTCCATTTTGCCAAGCGTCAGTCAGTAGAGGAGAATCAAGACAATCATGACTCCTTAGATTTAAAAAATAAGACTAAACTGGCCAAGCTAGTTACTCAATTGGAGAATGAGGAGACCTCAACGTTTCCAGAATTAGATTTCTTTGGGCAGATGCATGGTACTTATCTTTTTGCTCAAGGACAGGGTGGTCTTTATATCATTGACCAACACGCAGCTCAGGAGCGTGTTAAGTATGAGTATTACCGTGAAAAAATTGGTGATGTTGATGATAGTTTGCAACAGTTGCTAGTTCCCTACCTCTTTGAATTTTCTGGAGATGATTACCTCAATTTGCAGGAAAAAATGGCTTTACTAAATCAAGTCGGTATCTATCTAGAGCCTTATGGTAACCATACTTTCATCCTTAGAGAACATCCCATTTGGATGAAAGAAGAGGAGATTGAGTCAGGTGTCTATGAAATGTGTGATATGTTACTGTTAACAAATGATGTCTCAATCAAAAAGTATCGCGCAGAGTTAGCAATCATGATGAGTTGTAAACGTTCCATCAAGGCAAATCATATCTTGGATGATTATTCAGCGAGGGACTTACTGGTACAACTTTCCAAGTGTAAAAATCCCTACAATTGTCCCCACGGTCGTCCAGTTCTTGTGAACTTTACAAAAGCGGATATGGAAAAGATGTTTAGACGTATTCAAGAGAATCATACGAGTCTGCGTGAGCTTGGAAAATACTAAAAGCAAGCCTAACTGTCTCTAAAAAAATCATATGCAAGTCATGCTTTCTTTACAGTTCTGTCAATAATCCCTATACTGAAATTGTAGAAAGGAATACAAAATGAACTTTAGCCAACAAATAAAATCATTAAGAGCTAAACACAAAATCACACAGCAAGAAATGGCAGAACAGCTTGGATTATCGCGACAAGCGATTTCTAATTGGGAAAATGATAGAAATCTTCCTGATATCGAAATGCTGATTCTGATTTCTAAACATTATGATATCAGTTTGGATGAACTGATTTTGGGAGAAACAGATATGACAAATATGACAAAAAAATTGATTGACGATACTAGCAAATCTAAACGTGTAGCGATGAATTTAAGGATTCTAAGAGTAGCAGTTAGCTTACTTGGTTTAGGATTTATCTGCTTTCTAATTGGTTTGTTTGGCCAGCCGTCATGGGAAAATTTTATGGCAGATGCCTCACGTATCTCACTTCTAGGAGGAATGATTACATTCGTTGTACTAGGCGTTAAAAATATCCTAGAACTCTTCAATCGTTAATCATTTATATCCACCCTAAGGGGTGGATTTTTGGTATAATGGAAAGATATTGCGACAAAGGAAGTTAGTTATGTACGATTATATTAAGGGTCAACTGACCAAGATTACCGCTAAGTTTATCGTTGTTGAGACAGGTGGCTTAGGTTATATGATCAACGTTGCCAATCCCTACTCATTTTCAGATCAGGTCAACCAAGAAGTTCAGATTTATCTACATCAGGTCATTCGAGAGGATGCCCACCTTCTATTTGGCTTTCACAGTCAAGATGAAAAAGATGTCTTTCTCAAGTTGATTTCAGTGTCTGGCATTGGTCCCATGACAGCCTTAGCCATCGTGGCTGTAGATGATAACGAAGGGCTTGTGGCTGCCATTGATAATAGCGATATCAAGTACCTCATGAAATTTCCAAAGATTGGTAAGAAAACAGCTCAGCAGATGGTACTTGATTTGGCTGGTAAGTTTGTTGATACGCCTGTGGAGAATAGCAAAGCTACTAAGGCTAAAGCCAATACCAATGAGAATTTAGAAGAAGCTATGGAAGCTCTCTTGGCCTTGGGCTACAAGGCAGCTGAGCTTAAGAAAATCAAAGCCTTCTTTGAAGGAACTAATGAAACAGCTGAACAGTACATCAAACAGGCTTTGAAAATGCTGATGAAATAATGAATCAGTCCATCTACCGTCATTTTAAACGGTTGACAAATAAACAACGGTATGTTAGTTTATAAACAAATAATATTTTGTAATAACTTTATACCCGTGGTGCTAGTTAATTTCAAAGTATCTTAAATTATAAGCTAATACGATTTATTCAATTCTTAACTGTAATCCTGTTAAGCCTCTAGCCAGTGTTTGTTCTATCTCAAAAAGGACACAAAGTTCTGAAAATCGTGTTTCAATAGTCCGTCTCATAGCCATCAGCTTCCAGTGATTATGTTGCTTAGCGCCTGTCATATTCTGGCGTAGAGGTGTCCAAAGATGATAACCTTTCTGTTTCAAATTCTCTCTAAGCTCGCGGCTAAGATAACCCAAGTCTGCCAAAATATAAGGCTGTTGACAGTTTTCTAAAAGTTCATTGACAGCTCTCATATCATGAATAGAGGCTGGTGTAACAACATAGTTCAAAATATAACCTGATAGAGTAACTAGCATGTGAACTTTAAATCCGTAAAACTATAGATGTTTAGAGGCATTGCTTGTCGAATGACTTGAACTAACCAAATCAATTGTCTTGCTCGCCGATTAAAGGGCTCTTCGTCAACTGTAGTGGGTTGACTTATAATTAGCAGCGAGAGAGAATCAGATTGGTTCTCTCTTTTTGCATGTTTAAAGCGATGAGAATCCGTTTTTTGAAGTTTTTAAAGTTCCTAAAACCAAAA
>NZ_JAFBEI010000013.1 GCF_016908655.1 Streptococcus saliviloxodontae | reverse complement strand
ACGAATCAAAGCAAAACTAAAAGGACTTAGTCCTGTGCAATACAGAACTAAATCCCTTCAATAAATATAGTGTCCAACTTTTTGGGGTCAGTACAATAAAGTCAAACGCTTTTTATTCTAGTTTTCTAGTATTTTTTACGACGAACGCCATACATACCGTAACCAATCAAGGCAAGCCCTGCCATTACAGCAAAGAGAGATTCTTGACTTGCAGTATTTGGAAGTGATGTTTCTGGTTGTGTCTTATGACTTGTTTTGTAAGTAACAGGTACTGACACTGTATTGGAGCGACTTTCTTGGACAGTAGCCGGTTGCACATAGACAGGAGCAAGGTAGCTAGTCGATGTCCAACCACCACTTTTGACAGGTTCATTAGTTTTCACAGCTGTTGCTTCGTTTTTATCAGTAACAGTTGAATCTTTAGGCTCACTGCTATCTTTACCATTTTTGCTGTCTTGCGTAGATGTTTTATCTGTATCTGGCGTCATTACTGAAGAATCGCGGTTTGATTTCGCAGTATCGCTACCCTTGTCTGTTTTTCCATCTTGTGTTGATGCTTTATCAGTATCTTTAGTATCATCACTTGTCGTAGTGTCTGATTTCAATGCTTCATAGGCTGCTTGAGAGATTGAAATGGCACGTGAATTTGGATTAATAACTGCATATGATGACAATTCATCAGCATGACTTGTCAAATAATCTGCAAAAACAACGTCCATAGAAGGACCTTCTTCTCGGCTACCTCCCAACATTGTGTAGCCATCTCCACCAGCTGCTAAGAAGTCATTAGTGGTTAGATAATATTCAGCTGTCAAATCAAGCGGTTTATAAGTTTGTGTCTCTGGATCAAGAATATCAATCTCTAAAATACGCTTATCACTTTCCAAAGACGTATCATAGTAAACACGAGCACCAGCGATATGAAGATAACCGCCTGATGGTTCCATCAATGGTTGACCATTTTCATCAAGTACGTATTGTCCCTCTGAGTCTTTTTGAAGAATAGAGCCCACTGATTTGACAAACATGTCTTGAATATTTTGACCTGTTACCTTAATTTGAGAAATAACATTACCAAATGGAAGAACTGCAATCAAATCACCTTTTGTAATAGGAGCGCCTTTTTTGATGGTTTCACGAAGACCACCACCATTGGTAACTGCTAAGTTAGTCTTGTGACTAAAGCCAGTTTGACCATAGTCTAAAAGTGCATCTGCAACAACATTTCCGAGGTTTGTTTCACGGACACGAACATTAGTACGATCACCATTCAACTCAACTGGGCTTTCAGAAACAACGACAACAGCATTATCCGCATTGTATTTGTCTTCAGTTTCTTTAACGAGAGCAGCAACTGTTGGATCTGGTGTGATAGCCTCTGCCTCTTTTGCTGAGATGACACCAGCAGATAAAACTTCTTTAGAGTTTAACTTAATAATACCGACATTATTCAAGTAGCTTCCTGTCTGATTATAAGTGAAATCTCCATATGTTCCTGAAAGAACAGTATGTGAGTGCCCATCAATAAGGATTAGTTTTTTACCTTTGAGAAGCTCATTTTTAGAAAGAGCTTCTGCGAGATAAGTTCCTTGCCATTCTGTTGGTGTAGTTGTATCAACACCCAAATGGGCAAGAATCACATACGTCTTGTATTCATTACCTTCTGCAGCTGCTTGAGCCTCTACCTGAGAAATCACACTATTGACCTCAGTCACTGGATCAGTGAAAGTAACATGCTCTACGTTTGAAGGGTGGGTTTTCGTTGCTGTTTCTGGTGTTGTGACACCAATGACAACTAACTCATCTCCCTTAACTTTTTTATTTTTATCAACAATAGTATAAGCTTGGAATAAACGAGCACCGTCAACGTAAACATTTGAACTTACCATTGGGAAATTCAATTGCGTGCTTAGATTTTTCAATTGCTCAAGACCAAAGTCAAATTCATGGTTCCCCAATGTCATGGCATCATAACCAATTGTATTGAGGATTTCAGCCATATCTTCACCTTTTGAACTATTTGAAATTGGAAGCCCTTGGAAGACATCTCCTGCATCAAGGACAACTGTTTCACCTTCTTGTCGCGCTTCGTTTACAATAGTTGCTAACTTAGCATCTCCGATAACACCTGAAGACTCTTGCATACGTCCGTGAACATCGTTCGTATGAATAATGGTAATTTCATCTGATGATGGTGTGCTTTCTTCAGTAGTATCACCAACTGCAGTTGTAGCAGGTTCAACCGGCGTCTCTTCTGTCGTTGTTGCAAACGTTTCGTCTGCAGCATCTGTCACTACAGCCGTTTCTGTTGCTACAGCATCAGTCGCTACAGAAGTATCTTCGCTAACTTCGCTGGTTTGAGAATCTGTTAGAGCCAACACCGTTGTAGCATCACTAGTTGTTTCAGTTGTTGTCGCATCCTCAGCTTTTACAGCATTTGCCAAAACCAAGGTTGACAAAAAGACAGTTGATAGAGCTGGAATCAAGAGTGCTTTTTTCTTCATTTTTACTTCCTTTTTCACTTTTTTATCATACTATTATAACATAAACCGAACGTTTTTTAAAGATTTTTATACTAACATCCGCTAAAATAAATACTATCTCCTTTGGAAGACAATCTTACCGTCACAAATAGTATATTTCACATCTCCTTTTAAGCTCTCCCCAATAAACGGTGAGTTAGCTGCTTTCGATTGAAAGACTTCTGAAACCACGCGTTCCTCTTGATCAGCGAAGATAACGAAATCTGCTGGGCCTTTTTCAGCCAGATAACCTGCATCAAATCCATACAAATCCGCTGGATTACTAGTCATTTTTTCAAGAAATTGTGGCAAAGTCAAGTGTCCCGCTTCAACCAAGTGCGTCAACCCAAGAGAGAGAGATGTTTCAAGCCCAGTCATACCTGAAGGAGCCTTTGTGACGTCGTCAACAGTCTTTTCGTCCACATGATGTGGAGCGTGGTCAGTTGCAATGACAGAAATAACCCCTGATTTGAGCCCCTCAATAACTGCCAAACGGTCGCTCTCCAAACGAAGGGGGGGATTCATCTTGGCATTAGTCCCTTTTGTTAGAAGTAAATCTTCCGTTTTTGAGAAATGTTGCGGAGCTACTTCTGCTGTTACCTGAGCACCTAATTGCTGGGCAAATTCGACAACCTTGACTGACTCAGCCTTGGATAAATGCTGAATATGAACATGAGCTTGTCTATCATAAGCAATCATAACATCACGCGCAATCATTGAATACTCAGCCACTCCCGTCGCACCACAAACATGAAAATGCTTCTTAGCAACATTTTCATTGAGTCCCAAAATGCCATTGAGCTCTGGGTCTTCCTCGTGCAAGCTAATAAAGGTATTATTAGCTTTAGCCAAATCCATGGCTTCCTTAACCACTTTAGCAGATGTCAAAGGGATACCGTCATCAGAAAAACCTACTGCCCCTGCTTCCAAGAGAGCTGGGAAGTCCGTGAGATGTTGCCCATCAAAATTGTCTGTAATCGTCGCAACCGTCTTAACGTGAATCGCTTCCTTAGCAGCTGACGCCAGAACCTCAGTTAAGGTGTCAACCGTTGAAATCGTTGGCGTTGTATTTGCCATCATAACGACCGTCGTAAAACCACCTGCAGCAGCAGCTAAAGCACCTGTATGTATATCCTCCTTGTGTGTCTGACCAGGCTCTCTAAAATGGACATGGATGTCTACCAAGCCTGGAGCTACAACAAGCCCAGTCGCGTCGATTTCCTGATCTACCTTAGCGTCAATGGTATCAGCTATTTTAACAATTTTATTGTCTTCCACTAAAATATCTGCTTGTTGATCGAATCCTGATTTAGGATCAATTACACGTCCATTTTTAATCAATAATGTCATTTGTTATCTCCTTTAATGTAACCAGTTAATAGGAAGTTGTCCCGTCTGCTCTAAATAATCGTTCACCGTTGAAAACGGCTTGCTACCAAAGAAGCCTCGATAGGCTGACAGGGGACTTGGATGGGCAGATTCAATAATCTTATGGGTGGGATTAGTAATTAAGGCTTTTTTCTTTTTAGCATATCCTCCCCATAGAATAAACACAACAGGCTCTTCTTTCTGATTGAGGACCTTAATAACCGCATCTGTAAAAGGTTCCCAAATCAAACCTGCATGACCGTTAGCCTGACCCGCAGGGACTGTCAAACAAGCATTTAGAAGTAAGACACCTTGGTGTGCCCAGGATGTTAAATCGTGATGATCTCTCTTTCCGATATCACTCTCAAGCTCTTTCAGAATATTTTTAAGAGATGGCGGAGCAGGAAAATCATCTGGTACTGAAAAAGACAACCCCTGAGCTTGACCTTGACCATGATAAGGATCTTGACCCAAAATCACTACCTTAGTTGCTTCAAAGGACGTTTCCTGTAAAGCAGCAAACACCTTCTCTCGTGGAGGATAAACGACTCCACTATGATAAACCTGATCTAAAAACGTATTTATTTTAGCAAAATAATGAGGGGCAAGTTCAGCTTTGACCTTATCGTGCCATGTCGAATGCAACATGTTATCTCCTTTCCAAGATTTGTTCACTGTAATGAAACTAGGAGAAAAATCCTAGATTCTTTTTGATTATCTTCTATTAAAACTCAAATATCTCCCAGATATCGTCACAGTCCCACTCTCGTATTTTACCATATTCTAATAGACTATAGAACTAAAATCCGTACCTTTTTAATTTTAAACGAGGAAATCAAGAGCAAAAGAAAAAAGTTAGTGCTAAAAACTAACTTTCCTCTTAAAAAATAACTAATAAGACAGACGTTTTTCTAAATACGACTGACAGCGTTCAAAAATAAAGCAGAGTGTCCAGTAGATGATAGCAACTAGAACATACATCGACATATAGTCCCACTCACGTCCACCAACTATCTTAGCATTTTGAAAAACATCTGGCACCGTTATCATGGCTGCTAGTGATGTAGATTTGATCATATCAACCACAACATTCCCTAGTGGCGGTAAGGCTATCCGTAATGCCTGCGGTAGAATCACACGTTTGATGATAGTAGCTTGATTCAGACCTAAAGATCTGGCCGCCTCCCATTGACCATAATCAACTGCCGCAATGGCAGATCGAAAAATTTCTGAAATATAGGCTGCCGAGACCAGACTAAATCCTATATAAGCACACAGCAAGGCAGGTAACTGAATCCCAAAATAAGGTAGACCAAAGAAAAGCATGAATAAGACGACAATCATCGGAACGCCTCTCATGATAGAAACGTAGCCTCTAGCCAAACCCGATAAACACCAGTTCTTAGAACTTCGCATGAGCGCCAAGAAGAATCCCAAAACCATTCCTGTTGAAAAACTCAAGACAGCGATTCCTAATGTATATGGTAAACCTCTCAAAACATAAGACAGGCTATCCAACATCAAGCCAAAATCAATAAACCGCATCGCACTTACTTTCTTTATTCAATAACGACATCTGAGACGTCGATTTTTTGGAAATCATAATCCTTTTCTTTAGAGACATCCTGTCCAGCAAAGAATTTCTCTGACAATTTAGTAAGGGTTCCATCTTTCTTCATCGCTTCAAGAGCTTCGTTCATCTTTGTTTGTAAGGTAGTATTGCCCAATTTAATGGCGAAATTAGCTTGAGAAGGATTATAGTAAACACCTTCTAATACCTTAACCTTGATATCAGGCAATGCCTTAGTTGCCATAGATTGAAGGTAAAAATCATTCAAGATAACGTCCGTACGCCCATTAGCAACATCTTGCAGATAAACATCGTTGGTGACATTATCATAAATGACCAATTCAGCACCATACTTCTTGGCGACTTTCATGTATGAAGTTGTTGAAGCACCCGCAGCCTTCTTACCTTTTAGGTCGTCTAATGACTTGATACCTGAATCATCTGACTGACGAACAATCATTGAACCAAAAGAATACTTATGCGCTTCTGTGTAGAGAAATTTCTTAGCATTTTTGCTGTCTTTCTCAATAGAATAACCTGCAACATCTACTTGTCCACTATCGAGTGCTGATAACATGCCATCCACACCCATCTCAGTAAAATCAACTTTTAAGTCCAGACGCTTTGCAATTTCTTTAATGATTTCAACATCATAGCCTGTCAGTTTGTTATCATCATCGTGATAAGACTGAGGATACAAGGTTCCTGAAGTTGCGACTTTGAGAGTGCCAGATTTTTCAATTGACTTCCACTGATCAGAAGTTGAGGTATTGGTTGAGCAAGCAGCTAACACAAAGAGCGTTAGAGCGAGACTAAGCAACGAAATAAATTTTTTCATATCCGTATCCTTTTATACTTTTTCATAAGCTTTCTAAAAACGCTTACAATAATAAAATACCTTATCTAAAGTCTTTGCGCAAGAAATCTGCTCACTCACCGAAAGCATCCATTTTGCTCAAATAGCTCTGCTATTGCTAGAAGTAGGTCTTCACGCCCTTTTGCAGCGGTCAGTTGAACTCCTAACGATAAGCCTTCGCTATTGCGATAAACAGGCAAACTAATTGCTGGTTGACCTGTCAAATTAGCCTGCTGAGTATAGGGTGTCCAATCCAAACTTTCTGAAAACATCTGCCAGATTAACTCCTGTTGCTGCGCAGGTTTAAAGGCATCCATCATAGCCAATTTCTCTTTTAGTCTCGAATCTAGGTCGAATTGATGCTGTTTAGGAGCGACTTGAGCGGTCGTAGGTGTTACTAACAAATCATAAACTTCATGAAACAGTGCCATTTCATGACTATAAGTATCCCACTTAGCCAACACAGCACTGTAGTCCTTGGCGGTAATCTGTTGACCACTCTGATAAATAGCCCAGGTCATCAATTCCATATCTTCCATAGTCATACGACGACCATAGGCCTCCTCTATCCGATCAAACATCGCAGCTGTTTCTACCGAATTCATAACATAGTAAGACTGCATCGCCTCTATCCCATTGATTGGTTGTTCTGTGAGGTAAGTGATAGCATGTCCTTGACTTTCCAAAAATTGAACCGCTGTCTCTACGGCTGAAACAGCATCAGAAGAAACCTCACCTCCGATGGGAGATTCTAGCAGGACAGCAATTCGCAAAGGTTTTGCTTGATAATGATACAAAGAATCCTGAGATAACACAGGAAGAGGAAATGGACTCTCTAGCTGACAGGTTTGAAAATGATACAGCAAATTTCTAGTGTCACGGACTGATTTGGTTAAAGCAAAGTTAACAGAAGCTCCTTGCCATCCTCGAAAAGCAGTTGGTCCAACCGGTATTCTTCCCCTAGTTGGTTTCAATCCGATTAAGCCATTAAAGGAAGCTGGTATGCGGATAGAGCCTCCTCCGTCACTAGCTGGTGCTAAAGTGACGGCTCCCGATGCTAGTAACGCTGCTGCACCACCTGATGAGCCTCCTGCATTTCGACTCGTATCATCTGGAAGATTGACATTACCATGCAACTGACTATCAGAAATATTCTTGAAACCAAACTCAGGCGTGCTTGTTCTTCCCAGTACAATAAAGCCTAGCTCTTCAAGCCTTGCGACATAGTTATCTGTCCTTCTAGAGATAGCTCTTGCAAATAATGGTGACCCTGCGGTTGAAATATCTCCCTCTTTTTCTTGCCCCAAGTCCTTCAAAAAAATCGGCACTCCTGCAAAAGGCTGGGTTGAAAACACTCTTTCCTTAGCTTCCTTCAATGCTTCTTCATATCGACGACCAGTGATTGCATTGATGTTGGTATTCTGCTTCTCGGCTTCTTCTATTGTAGCCTCAACTAGCTCAATAGCAGAAATATCCCGACATCTAACGGCAGCTGCTAAACCTGTAGCATCATTTTCTAACATTTTAACTCCTTGATAGCACTCATATTTGAAACTCCTTACCTAACCTAAAAAGCCCCAGAGAACTCCTTCCTCTATTGTAAAGGAATTTTCTCTAGGACTCTAGTTATTCGATTAATTTTGCCAGTTCTCTTGATCTTCTTTAAATTTTTTCAAGAGTTGCAAGCCATCAGCAGTGATGTATCCTTGCACCTTAGCTACCTTGATGAGCTCTGAGTAGTTAGAGAGGGTTACCAATTTCACACCCGCATGATCAAAATTCTCTGTCGCTTTTGGCAATTCGTAGGTAAAGATAGCAACAACTCCCAAAACTTCTGCTCCTTCGCGTTGAGCTGCTGCAACAGCATCTAAAACAGAACCACCGGTTGAAATCAAATCTTCTATGATGACCATTTTAGAACCTTTTGGAACACGTCCTTCGATCTGATTACCAGCTCCATGATCTTTTGGTTTTGAACGGATGTAAGCAAACGGAAGCTCCATTTTATCAGCGATGATAGCTCCGTGAGGAATCCCTGCCGTCGCCGTTCCTGCAATAACCTCTACCTCCGGGAACTCTTCCTTGATTTTTTCAACAAAACCATTTTCAATCAAGGTACGTGTCTCTGGGTAAGATAGCGTGATACGATTGTCCGTGTAAATTGGGGATTTAATACCTGATGCCCATGTAAAAGGATCCTCAGGTTGTAAGTAAACTGCTTTAATATCCAATAAATCTGATGCGATTTGTGTTGCTAAAGTCATCATATTCTCCTTATATAAGTTCAATAGTTGATATAAAATACTGTTCTAAAACCCAGTCTAGGCATTCCATTCTGCCTTGATAGCTTGATAAGCAGCAACTGGATCCTCTGCCTGCGTGATCGGACGACCAACAACAATGAAGTCTGACCCAATCACCTTAGCATCTGCTGGTGTCATAACACGCTTTTGGTCTCCCACAGCCGAACCTGCCGGGCGAATACCTGGAGTCAGGCAGACAAAATCTTGTGATGTCTCTGCTTTGATAGCCTCTACTTCATGGGCGGAACAAACCACACCATCAAGACCAGCTTCTGCAGTCCTTTTCGCATAATGTACCACTGACTCAGCCAAACTTGTTTGGATATTCTGAAAATCACGCATCTGTTCTTCTGATGTTGACGTTAACTGTGTCACTGCAATCAATTTTGGACCTTCTCCAAGACCCTGACGAGCTGCTTTCATCATCTCAACACCACCAGCAGCATGAACATTGGTCATATCAACACCAAGATTAGCTAGAACTGCCATCGCAGAACCAACGGTATTGGGAATATCATGGAGTTTTAAATCCAAGAAAACTGAGTGACCTAAGTTTTTGACATAACGAACAATCTCTGGACCTGCAGCATAGTACAGTTCCATACCAATCTTGACATACAGTTTTTCCTCACTCGGAAATAGATTTAAGAAAGTTTTGACATCCTCAAAAGAGGGAAAATCAAGGGCGATAATCGGACGTTCTTCTCTCATTTTTCTTCCTTTCTTCTCGCAGTCGGCTGACCAGACATAAGAAAAACCTCGTCAGGAGACGAGGTTACACGAAAAGAAGGCTAATTTCCCTTCTGTATAGAGAAGATTAACTTCTCTCTTATTCGTAGATAGTTACCCGCAGGCAACCAACCTTTCTCGCCTCTCTGGACATGATTAAAGGTTATTTAGTTAATTTTATTTTAGCATGGCTTTATACCATTTGTCAAGAAAAGATAAATGTCTCAACAGATAATGACTTCAATCTGATAACCCAGAAATGCCACCAAACACTCCAAATCAGCATAAGCAATACTCAGCGTACTTGTATTAATGAAAGGATGAAAACCAATACTTGCAGTACGATCCACCTCAGCATCCACAATGACACGGATTTTACGTTCCTTATCAAACAAAAGACCAAAGGGTGTCACTGTTCCTGCTGGAACATGAAGCAATTCTTCTAATTGATTATCACTGGCAAATGACAGACGTTTCTCTCCTAAATGTTCACCTAAAGCGGACAAATTGGCTTGTTTATTAGCTGGTAAGATAACCAAATAAAATTGACTGCTCTTCTTATTTTTCAAAAACAAGTTTTTTACTCCTTGTCCTGACATGCTACTACCAAAATCATGAACTGAAGTGATTGCATGATGATCCAAACGATCATAGGCAATATCTAGTTTAGCCAATAAATCATAGGCTTCCTTGTCAGTCGCAAATACCATATAGCACACCTACCTTCTCTATTTGATTTCCATTTTTAGGGAAATAGCAGAGCTAATTTCCTTTCAAGCTCTCACGTACTTCACGACGAAGTGTTTCAAGATCTGCTATGCCATACTTATCCATCACATCAGGCAAACGTTCGATAATAGTTGGACAAGCATAGGGATCAGTGAAATTGGCAGTCCCAACGCCAATGGCTGACGCTCCTGCAATCATCATCTCTATGGCAGCTTCTGCTGAGTCCACACCACCCATCCCAATAATAGGCAAATTAGAAGCCAGAGCCACCTGACGAATCAGTTTTAGAGCAACTGGAAAGACAGCTGGACCAGACATGCCACCTTGACCATTAGCAATAATCGGTTGGCGAGTCTTTAAATCATAACGTGTACCGACCAAAGTATTGATCATGGTAAAGCCAGTTGCACCTGCTTCTTGGACTGCTTTAGCTACTGTCGTAATATCAGCAACGCTAGGCGTTAACTTAACATAAACAGGTACATCAGAATGACTAACACTTGCTTTCACTGCAGCATAAGCCAGCTCAGGAACTTGCCCAATCAAAAGCCCCGCATTACCATGATCCACGTTAGGACAGGAAATATTAAGCTCGATTGCAGCAACGTTTTTAGCTCTAGATATTTTATGAGATACCTCAGCATACTCCTCGTTTGAAAAACCAGCGACATTGGCAATGATGGGTAAATCAGGATAATGCTCCTGCAGCCAAGGAAGTTTTTCAGATAAGACAAGATCAATTCCTGGATTTTGCAGACCAATGGCATTGAGCATTCCAGATGGTGTTTCTGCGACTCGTGGCGTTGGATTCCCAAAACGCGGCTGACTAGTCGTCGCCTTTATCATGATGGATCCTAGTTGATTAAGATCATAGTACTTAGCGTACTCCTGCCCAAAACCAAAACAACCTGACGCAGGAATAATAGGATTTTTCAAATCAAGCCCTGGAAGCTTGATTGCTAGACGATTACGAGACATAGACCCTCCTATAACATAATACTGCCTGCCTCAAAAACAGGACCTTCCTCACAAACACGCTTATTCTTAGACTTGTCGTCTCCTTTAACTGGAACAACACAAGCATAACAAGCCCCCATGCCACAAGCCATACGAGATTCTAAAGACAAGTAAGCATTTGGATGATTTTCAAATTTCTGATCAACATACTTGAGCATACCAGGAGCCCCGCAAGAAAATACAGCATCCGCAGTCCAATCGAAGCCATCTACGACAGTAGAGACATACCCCTTAATACCATAGGAACCATCATCTGTGGTCACATAAACATCACCATAAAGACCTAGCTTCTCTTCTAAAATAACAGCGTCCTTATTAGCAAAGCCGATGACTGAAACAACCTCAACACCTTTAGCATGTAGCTGCTTAGCTAATTCAACTAAAGGTGGAACACCGATTCCACCACCAATAAGAAGAGCTTTTTGACCTGCTGCTAATACAGATGGATCAAATCCATTTCCCTGCGGTCCCATAGTATCAATACTATCTCCAGCTTGTAGCTTAGCCAACAGAGCTGTACCTCCGCCTTCAACACGGTAAACAATAGTCGCCTGACCTTTTTCTTTATCAATTTCAGAAATCGAAATAGGGCGTCGTAGTAGTTTAGATGGATCTGGAACACGGAGATGTAGAAACTGTCCAACATTCATATAGGCTACCATTTTACCCGATAAAACCATCTCAAAAATGCGAGGAGCAATCTCGCTTTGGCTGACTATTGTTAAATCCTCTTTCAAAAAATGACGGTTTCCACAATTTGAACTCATTAAAGTATCCTTTCCTACATAACAAAAACCTCACCGCCAAAGGCAGCAAGGTTTGTAAGCTTATTCAGGCCACAGAAGTCACCCGAACTGTCTCAAAAGACTTTATTGTAACATAATTTTATATATGCTACTTTAAACACCAACCGCAGTCGGCTAACTAGCTACATCACAGTTCTCAAACTGTCCCTTGCCGCCTCTCTGGACGAACTTAAAGGTTTACAAATTGTAACTATTATAGACTAGATACTAATACTTGTCAACTAAAAATGAATTGATTTTGATATTTGGGAAAGAGGCTTTTAAATGCTGTAATTGCTCAGAAAAACTAGAAGTCTCTATCAATTGACTTGGATAAAAAATATATGCCATGGCAGGATTTGCCAACAAATGAGACTTCACTTGAGCAACATCCAACACACCATCCTGGTCTAAGTAATCAAAGCTCTTAAATCCCAAGAAACTCGATAAATTTCCTTTTAAAGACTGCTTTGGATCAATAACAAATACTGAGCTCGGTGCCAAGTCAAATAAGCAATGTTTGACTTGGCCAACAAGATCCTCAGCTGACATCACATCAGAGAGAATCGTTTGATCAAAACTAAAAGTTTCCTTGCTAGTATGACTAAATTCCTCTTCAACTACCGTTTGAGGACTCTTAGAGACACTACGAACACCCATAAAGGTGTAAGAGAGATCAACTGTCTCTCTCAAGGCTAAAGACTCTGAACAAGCAATGCTTTGTGAAGTACTTTGGAAGAAATGCTCAGACGAGGCTAAACTCTCAGAAATCGACTGGACAAGACTACGCTCCAACTCTTCCGATGACATGAGCGCCATCTGTTCATTCCTTGGTCGCCTTATACTGATACGATCACCTGGCCTTGGAATACGAGGAACTGAAAGAGGTAACTGTTCACTTATAGACTTTGTTGGTGTTGATTGAGGTGCTGTATTGGCGTCTATCAGACTATCTTGATTATCAAGATATGACAAGATTCTTTCAGAATCTAAATGAAGCGCATCATGACTACGGTAAACATCGTTAACAGCCTTTAGAGAATCATTGATCTCAATCAAAGAAGTCAAATTATTGATTAAGATGCCATAATTTCGTTTTTTCCCCTCACGTAAAATCCCTTGAATCAAAGACAATGTATATGAAAAATAGATCAAATCATCTATCATATCGGTCCACGTCTCAACAAGATTCAAGGACTCATTTAAGAGATAAAACCCATGGTTATCATACCAAAAAGAACTCTTAATCAACTCTCTTTGCTTAGTGATTTTCGAAAATGCTGCCAACAAAAGTCGCGAATCATCTCTGACAACAATCGGAGACAATAGTGGAGAAAGTACTGACGGACGTGTCACGATCAAGTTCAACTCATCTTCAAACAAACCTAAATAGTGTAAACTAATCGTTAATGTACGTACTAACAATTTATGAGAATTGTTCGCTGATGCCGACATGGTACTCTCCCTTCCTACTTTTACTATCTTTCATTATATCATATAAATAGTCAATTAGGAATTAGAATTTTTTCATATTTTAGATTAGGTAAACATTAGCATTTTGATAAAAACGTTTCTTTAAGCTTTTCAATATTCAAAATATCAGGTTTCAGTATTAATAACGTCATTAGGTAGGTAATACCTCCTATGGCAACTTGAACAACTATAGATAAAAAGTTATTACTGATATTAAACAAACTGACGACATAGCAGCTAATAAGCATTAGCACACCAGCTACAAAAAACTTATATAAACCAGAGAACACTGGCTTCAGCTTGATGTATCTTCTGACATATAAGATTTGAACAATGGCAATAGTAAACTCACCAAAGGCTGATGTAAAGGCTGCGCCGGCTGCACCATATACTGGGACCAGTAACAAAGATGAAATCAATAACACAATAGTTGCAACAGTAACCGATACCGTCAAACCTTTAACTTTATCGATAGCAACTAGAAACTGATTGCCTAAAACCGTAGACCATCCCATAAAAATCAATTCAATAGCTAAGATAGAAACGACTACCTCTATCCCTGAAAACTCTTTTCCGAAGTAGATAGCAGAAAAAGGTTTACTGATAGCAATGAGACCAAATGCAATGGGAATAGAAATTAAATTGACAGCATCAAAAGACAATTTCAAAAAGTGTTCTACACTTTTTGAATCACCCTTTTTAAAACTATTTGCTAAACGAGGAAATATAACTGTACCTACCGATGTGATTGCGGTCAATAGTAATCTGACAATCTTATCAGCATTGTCAAAGTAACCTGTCTGACTTATCGATGATAAATTACCTAGCAAGAGCTTATTTATCGTCATAAACAATTGATTTGCCAATTGAGGGATGAATAACAAAAATACTGGTAAAAAATGGACATAAATAGCTAATTCTTTCCAATCAATAGGAACGAGCAATTTCCTCATATACGTCCACATTGTGATGTTACCAACTAAATTAGAGCCTGCAACTATTATGATATAGAGCGCTAAATCACTGGGACTTTTTACACATGTAAAAATCAACATTGCCGATACAATTTTGATGATAATATTTCGTGTAACTGTTTTTTTGAAATCCTCTAAGCCAGTAAAAAACCACGAAATATCAACGGCTGCTCCTAAAATTTGTAACGACTGCCAAAATAAAAATTCTGAGTATTTTTTATAAATCAAAATGAAGATTGTAAAAAGTATTAATGAGACTGCTGCCATTATCCATTTGATAAAGACAATCTCCCAAAATTTTTGACTTCTTTCCTCCATAGACTCTCTTAAATAAGAAATCGTCCTATTCCCATAGAGCGTTAAGCCAACATTCGCAATCATAACAAAATAAGTAATAATGGCAGTAGTATAAGAATTTATCCCTACCGCTTCAGCTCCCAATACTCGAGAGATATAAGGAACTGTAATAAATGGAAGGATAATTGCTATGACTTGGTAAGACATCGTGTAGAAATAGTTTTTTAAGATTTTCATAAACTCATCCTTTTTCCTTTACGTAGCGCTTATCTCTCCCTATCCCATTCCAAATTAAATATGAAAGCAACATTGCCTGCTTATACTTACATAATTGAAATATTACTTGTGATTTCCGATTATTTAATTGGTTAATAGGATAATCTGACAAAACCTCTCTTACAGTGTTATCAGATAGAATTTCTCTAATATTTTTTAAAATATCTCGCAGATGATAATTCTTTGGATTAATTTTCTCTTGAAAAATAACCCTTTTTAAATTAACAAGGTATATTTTTGAAACACGAATTTTAGCTTCTCTGTCATCCTCGCCAAAACGATTAAGTACATAATGGTAATAGTCATTAATCAATTGTAATTTTTTACCATCAAATTTTGTCGAAGTGGATGATAGGTTTAATCGATAGCAATAAGCATCACTTGAAACCAAGTAATTTTCTTTTGAGTATTTTAAGTAATCAAGATTGAATAGTGTGTCCTCTGAAAAGAAGACTCTCTCTGATTGGAAAGTGATGTTATTTGAAGAAATGATATCAGTTTTATAAAGTGAATTCCAAACTGTTCCCTTTATTGAATCCTCTCTATCAGGAATTGCCCCTAAAATTTTATGAGAGAGCTCTTGAGTTGAGACTGTTCGTTCTGGATAAATTTCTTTATAAAAAACTTGCTCTTCATTATCAACCTTTTTATAGCCACCTATCACCAAATCAATACTGTTAATCATTGTCGTAGGTTTAACTAATAACTCTAGATAATTTTTATCAAGATAGTCATCAGAATCAACGAATGTCAACCATTGACCATTAGCCATAGAAATCCCAAAATTCCTCGCAATGCCTTGCCCTTCATTTTGTTTATGGAATAATCTAAACCTGTGATCAATACGACAATAGGCCTCACAAATTTTAGCACTATTATCTGTAGAACCATCATTTACCAAAATAACCTCGAATTCGGAAAAAGTCTGGTTCCTGATACTCTCTAAGCATTGCTCAAGATATTGTTCAACGTTGTAAATTGGGATAATTATTGAAATCATTGTAGTCCCCGTATTGTTAATATATAAGTAGATTTTGATTTATTTTTTCCGTAACAATATAACCCAAACATAACCATATAGTAAACAATATTATTTGTAAAATAGAGCTGATTTGGATTGAAGTTTGAACAGATTATATTTACTAAGAATAAACAAATCGTTAAATCGTAATAAATTGTCTCATCTTTGAAAAACTTCAATGTATTTATTAGTAAATAGAAGTTGAAGAGCACAAATAGAATAAAAATTATGATACCTTGTTCAGCAAGGGTACTAATATACTGAGAGTGAATATAGACATCTGGTAAGGATATCTTAGAATAGATAAATGATCTCCATTGCCCTAAGCCTATACCAGTAAAAAAATGTTCTTTAATCGCAAAATTATATACATTCTCAAATTGAACAAACCTAACTGATGCGGTATTTCCTCTATCAAAAAATAAGATTGCTAAAATTTTATTAAGTGATAATAATACTGCACTAATCCCCAGTACAAATCCAGTGATATACAAGTACAATTGATTCTTAGTGATCCGAATGATGTGGTCTTTCAGAATATTTCTTCCATAGTAGAAAAGTAAACAAATAACAATAGCTACAATACCGATCCTTGTTTGAGAAAGTGCTGTTGCTACAAGCGCTAAAATAAGACAAATCTTTGAAAAATTATCTTTATTTTTTATAACATTAAACAACACAACTATAAATAAAATAGCACCTAAGTTACCCGCAGCATTATTTGATCCTGCTATCCCAATAGCACGATAAGAATCTTTAACCCCTTCAGTATATAAAATATGACCTTCCCAATTAGATAGCAACAGACTTTTTTTGGTAATCAGTTGCAAAATTGAAATACAACCATCTACTAAGGCGAGATAATTAATAGAATATAAAAAATTTTTCAAATTAAGCTTTGGAAAATTGACAAATACAATTAACAATAAAAAAATTGTAATATCAGCTACTAATAACGTAAACAATTTAGGTTGATTATATATTTGTCCTAAATTCCATTGAAGAATATCATAGAAAATTTTTATAATAAAATATGTATATAGGAAATCTATTCTAAAATTCCGACTCAGTGAGAATAAAAATAGTATTAGAATAAAGATGACAGTACTATTTACACTATATGATATATGCTCTCCTACAATTACAAACTTCTCACTACTAAATGAAACATTTATTGCAAATGTAATTATTAGTGGAAACAAGTAAAGTAAGGAGGATTTTTTCTGCTTAAAAACAGCACAATACACAATTGATATGAATAAATAAAATATGAATATTAAAGAAAATCTTAGCACTAAATAAACTCCCATTATCTAAAAAATGACTGTTAATCTAAAATAAATTTTTCTTATCTTTGAAGATAAAAATCCCATCATTTAAATATGACTTAAAACTCGGATAGTATCTCCAAGATTTAATATTGAATAACCATTTCATCACTGAGTTTTTCTCTAAATAATTCACACGAATTTCAGATGTATCAATTAACTTCTTAGTATCAATTATCTGAGTTGATGCTATCTTTTGGTATTCATCAACAAAATGATAATAAGTCATATAAAGATTAATACCATCAATTCTGCTCTCTTTTCCATTTTGGGGTTCAAGTTGCAGTGCTACGTTTTTCCCTGTATATCGTCGTCTTGTCAAAACTATATCAGAGGTGAAAAATCCATTTTGAAGGCTAGCAAGGTAGCAAATGACCCAATCATGTGTAGGTAATTGAATTCCTGATAAATTGATTTCCTGTAATTCTCTGCCAATTTTGTCTTTTTTAAAGGCAAGAGCCATACCAGGATAATTCACCTTAGTAATAAAATTTTCTAATGAGATTTTTTGTACCCCATGATACTCTTGCCCATTTTCTTTAATAACTCTATCATTTTGATCAATAATTTTTGTATTTGAATGAAGCGCTATACAGTCGTTGTGACTTTCAAAAAAATCAAGAATTTTTTCTACTTTATTCACTTCCCATAAGTCGTCTTGATCACACAAAAAAATTGTATCAAAATTAGCTCTATCAATGCCATCCAGAAAATTTTTGATATACCCTATATTCGTTTCTCTTAAAATTTTTTGAATACTAATCTCTTGAGGTAAGTTTCTGCAAAAAGTGTCAATAATCTTTAATGTCGCATCTGTAGAACCATCATCTAAAAATACAATTTCTCTTGGAACTTTTGTTTGATTTATAATTGAATTCAGTTGTGCCAAAAGAAATTCTTCACCATTATATGTTGCTAGAACCACCGATGCATCTATAAATTTTGTCATCACATCTCCTTATCAATCAATACCCAATTTTTATCAATAAGAGGGCAATCAAAATCATTGTTGAACCATTTCGAAGGAGATATAACTATTTTAGTTTCATTTGTTGAAAGCCATTGAGTCCACCAGCTAAAACTACTATTTGAAATTATGAAGTGTTTACATGAACTCATTAATCGTACTTTCTCCCATACAGGATCGGCTCCATCTTCAAAATAGGTCTCACTCTCAGTTATAATATTCTCTTTAGCCCATTCAATATCATCTGAAAATAAAATGAATACAGGATTTTTAAGTAAGACTTTCATTTTGGATACAGCCTTTTCAAAATAAATTCTGTCACATACACTGTGTAAACCACTCACTTCAGGATTTGATTCAAAATCACCTCTTCGAATACTTACACAAACAGATTCTTTTGTAGAAATAATTTCAAATAAATCTCTATTTTTTTCTAATAAGTCAAATTTAGGAGTGAATTCAGAAAGTAATTCTTTACGAATAGTATCAATAAAAATAGGTGACTCAAAATTACCTGAAACAAATTTATTCTTAGCTCCACTAGGTATTGATTTAGGAAGGTTTCTCCTGTACCAATAAACACCATTTTTCTCAAGTAGATTTGTCCACTTTGTTTCATACTCTACCAGTTCAATCATTTGTTCAGGAGAAAATTTTCTCAATCCTAAATAATATGGTATGACGAGTAATTTTTGAATGATTGATGACTCATTGAAGATGACCTTTCCTGATTTTTGGTAAGTAATTGTATGACTAATATTGAAATCTTCCAGTGAATGATAAAAAGTCGGATCTATTTTCCCAGCTTCATCAATTTGATTATAACTTAAACAAATTTCATCACTAGGATAGTGAGTTAACTGAAGATATCTAGCCATCGCATAACGAAACATTTGGTTACCTAATCTCCCATACAATTCCGTATAAATCATAATCTATTACCTTTCAAATTTCGACTTCTCTGGAAAAACTTCTTCGAATAGTTTGACTATTTTTTCTTTAGAACTTTTAAAGTCTAGAACAGATTCTCCATCTTCCAAACATACGAGTTTATGTCTGGAAGATTTCATATTTTGTTCAATTTTTTCAATTTCCTCTTCAATTCCATACATTTTCCCAAAATGGATTGACCTAGGTTTAAATTGTCCTTTTGATAATTGCCAATATCTGACAAACCAATGACTAATGTCATTTAGATTTCTAAACTTATTTTTAGAGGCAAGTTTGACCTCTTCCTTTGCAAATTCAGTTGCTTCTAAAAACTCTGATTTCAAATAAGAAACCGGAATGTGAGTATCATAAAATCCAAGAATATTTGACCAAGGAAGAACACAAATATTTTTAACATTATGTATTCCGTACTTAAAATTGAAATACTTTGTAAAGTTTTTTTTCAAAATACTTCTAGTATTAAATTTCTTATTAATTATTGCAACATTGTTAACAAGTGTGTTGGAAACTGTTCCAGAAATCGGAACGATAGGGCTAAAGATACCGGTATCAAGAGGGAGTCCGTTTTTGAAAAAATCCTCCGGTGATACTTTATCAATGATAAACATATCATCATTAAATAAGACAAAATGCTCTGACAAATCTTTTAAATTGGTAATATTCAACTCAATAACATTGGAATTAAAAGTCGGTAAATACTGAGCATCAATATAATCAGAATGTTTAACAACAACTAGTTTTTCATTATTTATATTTAACCATTCTGGTAAGTGGCCTGCTGTAATCAAAAAAATTTTATTAACCCAAGGAGCATTCTTCTCAACTAAACGAAACCAGTATTTAAAGATATCCCAATCACGATAACGAGAATCCGAATTTAATTTTTCATCACTACCAGTCGCAAACTCATTCTTCTGGGCCAACCATTCTGGATCAGATCCGTCAACCCATGTAACAACAAAATCTATTTTTTCCATTCAACTACCTCTCTGAGAAAATTCAAACTGTAAACTACTGATAGTAACTTTATCCGAGAATAATCAAGTAATGATAAAGCTTCTCTAATTTTTTTCATTTTGAACTTTTGAATACCATCCTGTCATCTCTTCAGCATGCTGTTTCATTGTTTTGATGGTCTGAACCTTTTGACTGTTGACTTTACTTAAATCAACAGAGTTCAACTCCTTGAAGCGATTTTCTGAAGCAACGAGATCTTTTGCCCCAACGCTATCACTTACAAGTACAGTCACCCCATAAGATAAGGCTTCTAAAACAATCAAACCAAAGGTCTCCTTCCAACGACTCGGAACGATTAGGATATCAATCGATTGATAAACGCTATCTCGCTCCGATGACTGAAAACGCCCCTTTTGTTGAATAAAATCATAGGCCCACTCATTTGGGTAATGCCCATAAGTTTGTACGTCATACTGCTCTAGGTTCACTGATTTAGAAAATTCCAAAAAATCAAAATATCCCTTATATTCCTCATCTGGACCAATATAGGCAATCGTTTTTTTAGTAGCTTGTTTTTTTTCTATATCATGTTTCTTTATTGTTGCGTTAGTGATTGAGATAACATCACCCTTAATTGTAAAAGGTAGGTTTTTTGTAAAAACTTCCTTTGTTAACTCTGAATTGAAATGAAACGCATCAATCTTTGAGAAGATATCTTTATAGTAGTTTCTCAAGGAAGAATAATTAGTTGATTCACTGATGTCATCAATATCACGATAAGCAACATGCTTAGGGTTCCTATTAAGCATCTTCAATATTTTTCTAACTAAAGGGTAATAGGAATGTTGAAAGATTCTTAACTTTGAAACACTCAAAGCATCTGCAGACATGATATTCCAAGCTAAGTTCGTATTCTCATCATCAAAAGAATGCTTGTTGTAATAAAAAGATGGAATCGGAGCCAACCCAAAATAGTCGTGGGTCGTATAAACTATAGAAACCCCCAGCATTTTCGCTGCTTCAAAGAATTCTTTATGTAATCCAATTAAGGAATGAACATGAATGCTGTCAAACTCATTGGCTATTAAAAATGCTTTGTAAGTCTCTATATTAGCTTCTGTCATAAATCGCTCTGGCTCGCTAATACCACCAAAAAGCGGCATAGGCAAACTGTTGTAGAGCTCGAAGCATTTAAAATCAGATTTCTTATTAGTTTCTTTAATTCTAACCTTTTCAGAAAATAAAACCTGATTTGCTGGGTATAGAGCCGAAACTTGGTGACCTTGCTTTATTTGTTCATTTATCAAATCAAACGCATAATTCACCAATCCTCCAGTTCTCTCTGGTAGGAAACCTATAGTATAATGTAAAATTTTCATAGTTTATCTAAACAATCTCTCATACTCATCAACAATAAAAGGCCATGTAAAGCGATTCAAAACTTGCTCTGTTGATAGTTTATCCATAACAATAATTTCAGCAGAAGACATTTCTTCACAACTGTCAATCACCTGATGAAGACTTGCTTTATCCCAATAGACCGCGCCATCTCCACCTACTTCACGATTGAAGCCTACATTCAACAATAAATTTAATTTTGTCGAAGCAAGAGCCTCTAAAAGGGATGGATTGGTCCCTCCTACTTCATGACCATGGAAATAGGCATAGGCATTTTCTCGAATATACTTCAATAGCTCTTGATCATAGACCGTTCCAACAAATTTAATACGCTTGTCCTTGTCAAATCCTGTCTCTTTTTTCAATTTATCATAAAAGGCATTCTCTTCAACATTGGTAATAAGCACAAAATCCTTCTCTGAACCTGACTTCATGAACTCTTTAATCATTGTTTCATAATTGTTTTCAGGAACAAATCGGCCTACTACAAGATAGTACTCATTTTCTGAGACATCTTTTTCTGAAAACCAAGAGTGAACATGAGGGTCATCATTCTTTAATTGTGATCTAGACAAATCAGTCCCATAGGCGATATAAGTCGTTTTAGGGCAATACTTGGCGTAATCCTTCTGAATATAGGACTCAATCGTCTTACTATCACAAATCAGTAAATCAGCATACTTAACCATCAGAGATTCTGAGAGCTTCCAATATTTACGAACAGGAAGGCTCCACTTTTCTCGCAACCATTCATGGCCATCTGGATTGACAAATAATTGCCCTCCCAACTCATGAATCTCCTTACGAAACTTACTGATGAAAGGACCTATACGACAAGCTAAAACATAGAAAATCGGACTCTCATCCTTATTAGCTTTTGATAATTGGATAGCTTTCTTCATAGCAGCGATATCATAAGCAATAGCTTTGGCTGGTCCGATATTGGGAACGTCAACACTAAAGCAGGTAGCTCCATTATGTGTAAAGATATCTTCTGAGATTCCTGATTTTTCTGAATTCTCTCTTGTACAAGAAACATAATAATGAATTTCTGAAGCCTTCTGATACTCAGTTAATTTCTCTACAAAGGTTTCAAAACCACCATATTTTGCTGGAATTCCCTTAGATCCTATTATATAAACTGATTTCACTTTTTCTCCTTTTCTTACATAACCTATATGGTCTTTCCAAAGATTATAGAAATACAGCATATATGGCAATGATAATCAGGCGCTTTTCCTGAACGTTATTCACTCAAATTCTATTATAACATGATATTGTGTGTTGTTAACAGAATCTTTTAAATAGTATTACAATTTTCAAAGAAAATTTATCTATTGCATATTGTAAAAATATCTTTCAAACCCTAATATAGATAATTTTTTTACCAAACAATGAAAACACAGTTAATCACGTCTAAAAATATCGCGAGTATAAACTTTTTCGCTAACATCATCTAACTCTGAACTATACCTATTAGCAACAATACTTTGACTTAATTCTTTAAATGTTGCCAAATCATTTACAATTTTTGAGCCAAAGAAAGTTGTCCCATCTTCAAGCGTTGGCTCATATATGATGACATTGGCACCTTTTGCTTTAATACGCTTCATGACTCCTTGGATGGAGCTTTGACGGAAATTATCTGAGTTGCTTTTCATCGTCAAACGATAAATACCAATCGTTACTTCTTTCTCTTGTACCGATGAGTAACTACCTGATTGAGTATAGGCATAGTATCCAGCTAGTTTTAGGACCTGATCTGCAATAAAATCCTTACGTGTTCGATTAGATTCTACAATAGCAGTCATCATATTTTGTGGCACATCATTATAGTTAGCTAGCAACTGCTTTGTATCTTTTGGAAGACAATAACCACCATAACCAAATGAAGGATTATTATAGTCTGACCCAATACGAGGATCCAAGCCAACACCATTGATGATAGCCTGTGTATCCAAACCTTTCATCTCGGCGTAGGTATCAAGCTCATTGAAATACGAGACGCGCAGGGCAAGGTAGGTATTTGCAAATAATTTAACTGCTTCAGCTTCAGTAAAGCCCATAATTAAGGTGTCAATTTCTAACTTTTCCGCGCCATATTGCAAAAGCTGTGCAAATATTTCAACTTTCTCTGTCAAACTCTGATTAGACAAATCAGTTGAAACAATAATCCTACTTGGATAGAGATTATCATACAGGGCCTTAGACTCTCTTAAGAATTCAGGGCTAAAGATGATATTTTCGGTTTGATACTTTTGACGAACGTGCTCTGTAAAACCGACAGGAATTGTGGATTTTATAACCATGATAGCATTGGTATTGACCGCTAGTACTTGTTCAATAACACTCTCAACAGCACTAGTATCAAAATAATTACGTTCGCTATCATAGTTTGTTGGCGCAGCAATAACAATAAAGTCAGCATCCTTATAGGCACTGTTTCCATCCGTAGTCGCCACCAAGTCCAATTCTTTTTCTGATAAAAATCTCTCGATATAATCATCTTGAATAGGAGATTTTTTATTATTTATAAGATCTACCTTTTCGGGTACAATGTCAACTGCTACAACATGGTTGTATTGTGCTAGTAGTGTTGCAATAGACAAGCCAACGTAACCTGTTCCTGCAACTGCAATATTATATTTCGTTTTAACCATAGTTCTTATTATCTCATAGTTCCTTTCTGAACCAAATATCCATTTTCTGTAAATAAAGACTTTTAAATTTTTCCAAGTTGCAGCCTAGTCTATTTGCCTTGTAACAATCTCTCATACTCATCAACAATAAAAGGCCATGTAAAGCGATTCAAAACTTGCTCTGTTGATAGTTTATCCATAACAATAATTTCAGCAGAAGACATTTCTTCACAACTGTCAATCACCTGATGAAGACTTGCTTTATCCCAATAGACCGCACCATCTCCACCTACTTCACGATTGAAGCCTACATTCAACAATAAATTTAATTTTGTCGAAGCAAGAGCCTCTAAAAGGGATGGATTGGTCCCTCCTACCTCATGACCATGGAAATAGGCATAGGCATTTTCTCGAATATACTTCAATAGCTCTTGATCATAGACCGTTCCAACAAATTTAATACGCTTGTCCTTGTCAAATCCTGTCTCTTTTTTCAATTTATCATAGAAGGCATTCTCTTCAACATTGGTAATAAGCACAAAATCCTTCTCCGAACCTGACTTCATGAACTCTTTAATCATTGTTTCATAATTGTTTTCAGGAACAAATCGGCCTACTACAAGATAGTACTCATTTTCTGAGACATCTTTTTCTGAAAACCAAGAGCGAACATGAGGATCATCATTCTTTAATTGTGATCTAGACAAATCAGTCCCATAGGCGATATAAGTAGTCTTAGGACAATACTTGGCGTAATCCTTCTGAATATAGGACTCAATCGTCTTACTATCACAAATCAGTAAATCAGCATACTTAACCATCAGAGACTCTGAGAGCTTCCAATATTTACGAACAGGAAGGCTCCACTTTTCTCGCAACCATTCATGGCCATCTGGATTGACAAATAATTGCCCTCCCAACTCATGAATCTCCTTACGAAACTTACTGATGAAAGGACCTATACGACAAGCTAAAACATAGAAAATCGGACTCTCATCCTTATTAGCTTTTGATAATTGGATAGCTTTCTTCATAGCAGCGATATCATAAGCAATAGCTTTAGCTGGTCCGATATTGGGAACGTCAACACTAAAGCAGGTGGCTCCATTATGTGTAAAGATATCTTCTGAGATTCCTGATTTTTCTGAATTCTCTCTTGTACAAGAAACATAATAATGAATTCCTGAATCCTTCTGATACTCAGTTAATTTCTCTACAAAGGTTTCAAAACCACCATATTTTGCTGGAATTCCCTTAGATCCTATTATATAAACTGATTTCACTTTTTCTCCTTTTCTTACATAACCTATATGGTCTTTCCAAAGATTATAGAAATACAGCATATATGGCAATGATAATCAGGCACTTTTCCTGAACGTTATTCACTCAAATTCTATTATAACATGATATTGTGTGTTGCTGATATCTTTTTAAAATAACTAAAATAGTTTTTAATCAAGATACTATTATCAAACCAATTGACTTTGTATATAAGGAAAATTAACTGTCAATGCTGCATAATGTTTAGCCGCTTAACCCTTTGTTGCTATTACTCCTTTTAGAAATCTAAAACCACTAGATTACTAATAGCAACTACTCAACAGTATCAACATCCCTTTAAGGACAAATAAAAAGAGAACCTTTATAAGTGTTCTCTTTTTTAATGTAACTATAATCAAACAACTAACTATCCAATAAACTTGAAATTCCAAATGATAAAGGAATAGCTAACATATAAACCGCATCAATTCTCAATGTATTGTTGTACATCATAATAACAGGTATCAAGGTTAATAAGACAAGACTCAATGAGTGGTAACTATCCCTTGCTCTTGATTTCAATAGGATATACCAACAAATGCCAAATGGCATCAAATAAAGTACCAATCCCAAAAAACCAGTTTCAATAAATAAAAAGGCAAGGCTGAACCAATCATAGTGACTAGAGGAGTTTGCGAGATAAAATTGACTCATCAATAGACTAGTATTCGAAACTTCTGCTGATCCTAAACCGATTCCAAAAAGATTTGGCAACAAGGCCCAATGAAAGAAAAACTTGTTTATGTCTGAAATTGCAAATAAACGACTTAAGTCTTGTTGACCAGTATAGCTATTAGTAGCCGTTTGAATAATTTTACTTAGGCTAAAAAAGTTATTAAAGTCAGGGAATAGCTGATAAAGAATTGGAATTGCAACAGAGAACAATGCTCCAAAGATCAAAAATAGCACACCCAAATTGGCTATTTTACGCCATGTTAACTGTCCATAAAGGTAGGATAGAAGCAATACAACAATTAATTCGATAAACATTATTTTTAATTCTGCGATGGCAGAAATAAAAATAACAACTGCTACTATTGAAACCAAATTCAAAAAATTCAGCTTATTGTAATGATTGTACACAACAGCCATAACAACATACACCAATAAAAAGATGTGCATATAGGTATTAGCTGAACCGATTGTTGTCCCGAATATCCCCCCAATTTTATCCATCGTAAAACCATATACAAGATATTGAATGACTACTTGGAGAGCATTAAAAAGAAATGCAATTGAAAACAGTGACCAAAATTTGCTAATTAAAGACTTGTTAAGTACAATCGAACTGATTAAAAACAAGGCTATGAATCGTACGTTATTTCTCAAGCCAAACACATATAACAATGGCGTTGTGGTAACTACCATATTTGTCAAAAAGCCTATCGTGAAAAAGATAACCCAAATCCAAAATGCTAATTTCAAAAATGTTGGCAGTTTCTGAACTTGATAGGACAATAATAATTTTGCTATCATTGCAATTAATAGCAAATCACTTAAATAAGATATGTGCATGGCTACGGTTCCAGCACTAATATAAAATTGGGACTCTAAGGTGAATAAAATAAAATACAAGAGCGCTGTCGGAAGGTGATTGATATGATAGGCTCCTAAAACAACAATCAGCAACAAGACCGAATAGGCTATTGGGCTAAGAGGAATGAAAGCTTCTAAAAGCATAATTAAGAAAGTTACTATAACAAAAATATTAAAATAACTCAATGAAAATTTCAATGATTTATCCAAGATCAACCCCCTATTTCTTTTCTAACTGTCGTTTACATGCAGACAGACCCTTTTTGATACCAGAAACAATTTTTCCTATCATCGTTGACTGAAGATGATCGTAATAATAAATAAGAAGTTTATCTTTCCGACTTAACCAAGTTTCGTCATAGTGATGAATAGAGTAGGTATTATCTGTAAATCTATCTGGATTTCCAAAATAAGAACGTGGACACAAGTAATCTGTCGGTAAGATAACCACACCATCAATCTCTTGTTTCGTATCCTGAGGTAATAAACCTAAGCCCTCTAAAAGTGATGAGGTAACCGTTACACAAGTTGGAAAATTATTTTCTGGGGTCCATGAGTGATAAAATGACATATTTTGTTCTAGAAATGGATGTCCTGCTACCATTCCAAATCCTAGACCTGTATTAACTCTTGAGATTTCCTCTAAGCCTAAAAAGCCATCCAATGACAATAAATCATCTAAGGACTTAATCAGTTCAACATCTGTATCAAGATAGATTCCACCTTCACGATAAATAATATGCAATCTTGCATAGTCTGAAACGTACGCATATTTTTTATTGTCATAGGCTTGTTTGGTGAATGGTAGGCTATCAACATCGAAATTAGTTTCATCCCATCTAATAATCTCATAGTCTGGGCAATAACGACGCCAAGAAGCAATACACTTCTCTACGGAATCTGGCAATTCTTTTTTACCAAACCAACAATAATGTATTTTTTTAGGAATCATTACCTCTGACCTTTCGAATTTTTTCCATGACATAATTGGAAGAATCCAATCTGACAATATGATCTGATGGAATGTCTTCTGTAATCACACAGTTAGCGCCAATAACGACGTTATCACCTACGGTAACCCCTTTAAGTATCATGACATTACTAGAAATCCAGCAATTACGTCCAATCTTAACGGGACTAGTGATATCACCTTGCTCTCGAATAAGTTGAGCTTCTAGATTAAAACGATGATTATGGTCGTAAATTTTGACATTTTCTCCCATTATTGTATCATCTCCAATAGAAACACTTTCCTTAGCAAAAATAGTTGAGCCATAATTCAAAAAACAGTTTTTTCCAATTGACACTCTTCCATGATCCATTGCATGTATCACTACTCTATTTCGCCAAATCGTTCCTTCTCCCAAGACGACTCTCTTTTTGTAAAGTAACTTCCACAACATACGGTCCCACTTATTCTTATAGCGGTAATATAATAAAATATGTCCGTGTGCCATAATTCCTCTTTCAATTCTTATATAAATTCAACAGCATCAATTGAGCAATAACTTTATCCTTAATCGGTAGTGTTGGATGTTTTAGTAAACTGCTGTTATACTGCCTCAATTGCTTTTGTAAATAATGCTTTTCATCCTTTTTATCTTCGAAATGACTCATCAAACATCTATGCAATAAATAGTAGACATTCATTGCGTAATAGTAATTAAATTCCGAATGTAAATCGGGGAAATGATGACTAATAAAAGTTGACAGTTCACTCAAATGATTTTCTAGATTGACCCTATCTCGAGTACGATAAACAGTTGACTGACTAATACTTTCAGGACGTCCTCGATAGTAATAATCATAAGTGCCAGAATGGGCAATGGCTCCACTTTTTTCAAATAACTTGTAAAACGTCGCAATATCTTCACAATTTTTTCCAACAGGAAAACGAATATCAGTAAATAAGGATCTACGGTATAATTTATCCCAGGCAGCAACATCTATTTCTTGAGAGCGAAAGACACTTGTGAGGGCTTCACTCACCGTAAACTGCTTTGATTTTGAACCAAAAGCCATAGCTTTGGTAGCACCATGCTCGTCTGTTAGATAACGACCACAAGATACTAAATCAACGTGATACTTTTCTTGACACTTAATCAAATGCTCATAAAAATAAGGAGAGAGAAAATCATCACTATCTACAAAACTGATAAAGTCTCCCGTGGATCTATCAATCCCCCAGTTTCGAGCATCCGATAAACCCCCATTAGATTTATGAACAACCGTAATACGCTCATCTTTCTGAGCATACTCATCACAGATCAGACCCGACCTATCTGTCGAACCATCATCAACAAGAATAATTTCTAATTCTGAATATGTTTGTGTAATGATACTTTCCAAACAAGTTTCAAGATAGTCTTCCACACCGTAAACAGGAACTATAACGCTAATCTTTTTCATGACTCTCCCTTATCTAATATACCACGATGGGAAAAACTGGAATAATAACACTTTAGTTCTCTCTTTTACATTCAAGGCCCTTTTTAATGCAAACGTGAAGGGCATGCTTTCAATTTGCCAGCCTTTTATTTTCCATGATCTACAATTGCTGAGGTAATACTTTACCCAAACACCATCTAAATAGCGACGATAGTCTTTATCATCAACAGTTTCTAAAATATCGAACCAGTCTTTATACACTTGAAGCGAATGTTTTTGATTACGATCAAGTTGGACAGATGTCATAATAGAATTTTCCCTAATAATATAATGATAAAACACTTTTTTCAAATAAACAACCTTATTTGCCGCTAAATACAATCTTGGGAGCATCTGTACATCTTCAAATAGAATCCCTTGTTTAAAAAACAAGTGGTTATCAATTAAAAATTGTCTTCTATAGAGGTTAAAACAGGCAGGCGCATACCATTCATTTGACTTGATAGCCTCAATCACGAAATCTCGCGAATGGTAAACTTTACCGGGAGTAGCATGAGTGTGTTCGATATAAGAAACTGCATCGCCATCAATTTTTTGACAGTCTGCTAAAATAATATCATTTTGACCATCACAATAAGGCAAAAATGATTCACAGCTATCTAATGCAATATAATCATCTGAATCGACGTACATTAGATAGTCTCCTTGGGCAACTCGTAAGCCTGAATTTCTAGCTGCAGATAAACCACCATTTTCTTGGTGGACAACTGTTATTCTAGAATCAGATGCTGCCAATTCATCACACATCTCTCCACTAGCATCGGTACTACCATCATTCACTAATATAATTTCAATATTGGTATAAGTTTGTTGCATTAAACTCTCTACACAACGTTTTAAATAGTCCGATACATTATATACAGGGACTACAATACTTATTAATTCTTCATTCATTTCCATAATTTTTCGATTAATCAATATCAATCAAAATCCAATCTTTTTCAATGAGATCTGCCGAATAATCATTTCTAAACCACTTAGAGGGTGAAATCACAAGCTTATCTTTAGCCGTAGAAAGATATTGGGACCACCAACTAAAGGAGCTGTTAGATAAAATAAAATGTTGACAGGAACTCATTAAACGTAATTTTTCCCAAACGGGATCATCTCCACTTTCATAGTAAGTTGGGGCATCTGTCACAATATTTTCTTTAACCCATTCAATGTCATCCGAAAACATAAAGAAAGTAACATCAGGATTAATTTCTTTCATTTTAGCGATAGCTCTTTCAAAGTAGGATTTGTCACAAATACTATGAAGATTCTTAATCGTAGTATCTCTCTCAAAGTCCCCTCGTCTAACGGATAAACAAACTGATGTCGTTGACGCAATGCGCTTGTACAAATCGTCGTTAGATGGTAATGGCGCATACTTTGGTTGTAACTCTTTCAACAAAATATCTCGATGTTCATCAAAATACGCCTTTGCTTCAAGGTTTCCAGATACGAATTTATGTTTAGCTTTAGAATACTTTGGTTTAATAAAGCCAGTTCTGAACCAATACAAGCCCTGATTATTCAGGTATTTCTCCCATTTTTTCTGATATCTGTATTGTTCCGTCATCTGTTTAGGAGTAAAACGACGTAAGCCTGCGTAATACGGTATTAGTACTAACTTTTGAAGGAGTGAACTTTCATTAAAAAGAACCTTTCCTTTCTTAGGGTATACTGTATATGGAGCAACATGATAGTCTTCTAAAGCATTATAGTATGTTGGGTCTTCTAGCGCCATTTGGTCAATCTGATCAAAACTTATTACTAACTCTTCCTCAGGGTAGTGGCTCAATTGCAAGGACCTAGCCATCGCATAACGAAACAATTGATTGCCTGTTCTGCCATACATTTCCAAAAAAATCATCTATTTCCTCAATCTATTTTTTAATATTCAATCACTTCCGTATAAATCTGACTCACCTTATTTACACGATCTGACATACTGACCACCCAATTTGGCGTCTTATCAGATTTTCAAACGCTAGTAATTTTTGGCAGAGATCATCCAAGTCCGAATAAATACAAGAATTGTCAACAAAATCTTTCAATTCTATATTGTGATTAACAAAGACAACTACTTCTACTACTATTTTGGAAACTCAGTGGTTATCATATTAATAGAAGTTTTTGAAAAATTGTTTTTTGTGGAATCCATGATAACGCCATCTCATCCTCATCGATAAAAACTGCTGTTTTGATGTCAATGCTACAGTAGTGTATTCTCTTGCTTCTGATACAAGATGATCTTGGTCGACTAATTCAACAGGGATAGCTTTAATTAAACCAATCAAAAAATCAAATACTTCTGAACGAAGTTGTTTGTCTCTTATCTTCATGCATTTCATCAATTGAAAAGTGACGTGATTGTATTTGACTGTCTCTATCAGACTTCTATGTTGTTTATAAAAATCATAACCTTGTCCTTCAACATGCTCAAATACCTCTGCAATGGCCTTTAAGCGAGCGTCATAGCTTTTACTTACTGACCCATCATAAACACGATAATATAGAACTTTATGATCGATACAAACGACCTTAGGAGATTGAGCCAACACTCTCAAAAATAGATTTAAATCTTGCGCGATTCGAATTGGTTCAAAAATCAGTTCATTATCCAGCAAAAATTGTCTTCTAAACATCTTATTACCTGGAAAAGGACTGGTATAGATAACATCTGATGCTTCAAGAATCTGTCCTTTTTCAAGCCTTGTAATCTCATTATCAGGAACAGTCTCAATGATATCACCTTGACGATTGATCAAAGAATAATCACCAATAACAAGATCTACTTCTCCAGCAACTGTCGCATCAACATAAGCTTGTATTGTTCCGTCAGGTAAAATATCATCAGAATCTAGGAATAAGACATAATCACCTGTCGCTAACTTAAATCCCGTATTTTTTGCTTTTCCTACACCTTGGTTTTCTTGATAAACATATGAAATTCGTGAGTCTTGGTAAGTATTTAAAATTTTTTTGGTAGAATCTGTCGAACCATCATCGACACAGATAATTTCAATATTATGGTAAGTTTGACGCAACACTGACTCGATATTAGCTGCTAAAAACTCTTCCACATTATACATGGGAATAACTACTGATACTGTTATATTAGACATTTCTTTTTAATAACCTCATTAAAAATGTTTGAAGGGTTGTTAGTACCAACTTCTCCTTGAGTCCGATTAAGACTAAGAGATAGACTGTAAAGAAGATAAAAGAAGATACCACTAAAATAATAAATGGGCTTGTAAAACCTAAAAGTGATAAAGACAACTCTGACAGAACAAGCGCTAGGATAGTTGCAAAAGCTATCTTGTTTAGTCCGATAGTCTTTACAATATTTTTCAGCATACGTCTTATCGCATATAATTGAACCGCTGCTAAGACACCTTCTGATACTGAACCAGCAAACGCTGCACCTGATGCTCCTATAAATGGAATCAAGATTAAATTTAAGATGATATTGACAACACAAGTCAATAGAGTAGAGCGCAAAACAACCTTTTCATGGTTCATAGGGACTAGGATCTGGTTAACAGCAAATCCAGAAATTCCCATAAAGAAGACTGACGGAAGAATGAGCCGTAAGGGTAAAATAGCCTTTGTAAATCCATCTCCCGAGATAAAGTAAATAACTTCCTTAGAATAGCAAATGGAATAGATTGTCAATGGAATAGACAAGAGTAAAATGAAATTTAATGCCTTGCTAACTAACAGTTGAAAACCATCATGATCTTTTTTTTCATAAAATTTTGTTAACCTAGGCAGCAAGACTGCACTAAAGGAAGCTAGTAAACTAGCTAATAGCTGTTTGATTCTGACAGCTACGGAAAAGTAACCTACTTGCTCATTACTTTTCATGAATCCTAGAAGTGTTGTATCAAGACTTGAAAATAGGGTCCATGATGCCGAAATTAAGAAAAAAGTGACAATTGGCGTTATGTGCTGAGTAATATTAACTCGACGGACCAATTTAATATCAATGATATCTCGTAAATTCCAAAAATTCATCAGATTGGATCCAACAGAGGCAAAAATCGTTAGAGCTCCGTAGATAACATAATCTTGACTATCTCGAACAAGCAAAAACATAATCAAGATTGAAATCAGCTTAAACACAATGGATCGTATTGTAATATAAGAATACTTTTCTAAGGCTTTGTATAGCCATTCGACCCCTAGTACGTTGAAAAACAATGTCGAACACATGATGTAGTACAATGTTTTGTCCGCCTGTAACTTAGGAATCACTGCTACTGATCCTAAAAAGATCGCGATTGATAGTGACATGACAATTGCATTAACGATGATTAACTCTACAACTGTTTTCGTCAACTTTTCTTTATCATCCAGATATTTTGCACAGATTCGAATACCATAAGTTGGGATGCCTAGCATACCAAACATAGTGAAATAAGAGATATAAGAAATAGCAAAATTAACCACTCCTAGACCAGAAGCCCCTAAAACCCTTGAAACATAAGGGAAAGTGATTAAAGGAAAAATAAAGTTTGAAATTGTAAGAATAAAATTCATTAAGAAGTTTATTTTAATTGATAAATTTTTTTTCATGTCTTAATCTATTGAATCACTCAAATTCGCTTGCATAAAGAATTGGTAATACCATTGCGCAAATTCGCGTAAACCAGCTCTCAGGGATGTCTCTGGTTTGAAGCCATAGTCCTTTTCTAAGGCACTGGTATCTGCAAAAGTCTTTTCAACATCCCCAGGTTGCATAGGAACTAACTTAATATGCTTATTTAATTCAAAATCCTCTGGTAATACCTTCGCTGTAACCAATTCCTCTTTTAAGATAGTTACAAAATCTAGTAAATTTTCAGGACTGCTATTTCCTATGTTGTAGACCCTGTAAGGTACATCGGAGGATTCACGCGATGATTTTTCAAAGTTAGAAGAGTTAAACACAATTCTCATAATACCTTCGATAATATCATCGATATAAGTAAAATCTCGTTGGCAATTTCCATAATTAAAAATATTAATGGTCTCACCCTTAACCAACTTATCAGTAAATCCAAAATAAGCCATATCTGGTCGACCAGCTGGTCCATAGACTGTAAAGAACCTTAGACCAGTTGACGGAATCCCATATAATTTTGAGTAGGCATGAGCAAACAACTCATTGGATTTTTTAGTTGCTGCATACAAAGACACCGGATTATCAACTTTATCTTCAACGCTGTATGGAATATTAGCATTTGAACCATAAACCGATGACGATGATGCATAAATTAAGTGCTCTACCCCAGACTTCCCATCATCGTAAGAATGTCGACAAGCTTCTAAAATATTATAGAAGCCTAAAACATTCGCTTCGATATAAGCATCTGGATTCTTAATCGAATAACGCACACCAGCCTGTGCAGCTAGATTAATCACAACATCCGGCTGGTAAGTTTCAAAAATGGAATCGATCAATGATTTATCAGCCAAAGAGCCTTTTATAAACACCCATTTATCTGAAAAAAGTTTCTGAGAGAATTCGTTAATTCTTTTTAAACGTTCATCTTTTAATGAAACATCGTAATAATCAGATAAATTATCTAACCCAATAATTTGCTCAACACCGTCACTAGCCAAGAGCGCCATGACAAGATTACTACCAATAAACCCGGCTGCCCCAGTTACAAAAATTCTTTTCTTTTTCATATTAACTTATCCTATAAGACTACTTGTCTAATCTTAAATTTCAAATATTTTAAACAAACACTATTTTATAGAATACTATATTTTTCAATACTTTTCAATATTATTTAGACAGTAAAAGTAAATAAACATCCCGAAACAAATAAAGTATAATGTAGGTAATCTATATCAATAAAAACGGTTTCTCATAATAGCAAAAATCCTTCTGAAGTCTCACTCCTATTTGCAATTTACTATCTTAATAATTTTATCATCGTCACCCGATTCGTTAATCACATTATATCACAAATTCGTTATTCATTAGGAATCGGTAACCTCCACTAGTATCAAATCATCACTACAGATACAGCTTATTTTTAAAATCTAAAAGAGAGGAGCAATATTGCCCCTCTCTTTTAGATTTATATCACTCATTGATAATGAATTCTACTTTTATTTGTCTTTTTTACGACGTTTTTTTGAGCTAGACTTTTTCTCCAACTGCTTGCCGTAGTTACCGTAATCGCCATAAGCTCCGTATGATCCGTAGGTTGCTTCTTTAGTATCAAACTTATTCAATACGATACCTAAGAACTGTGCCCCACTTTGTTCCATTTGAGCCTTAGCTTTTTGAATATAACGGCGCTTGATAGCACCGGCTTCTGTAACCATGAAGCTTGCATCACATTTTTGAGCAATAATAGCAGCATCAACAACAAGTCCGATTGGTGGTGAGTCAACAATGACAACGTCATACAAGTTACGTGTTGTCTCAATCATATAATCGAAGTTTGAATTTTGTAATAAACTTGTTGGATTTGGTGGAATTTTCCCTGATGTAATCACCATCAAGTTTTCAACATTGGTAGAACAGATAACATCAGATAACTCAACATTTCCTGATAAATAAGCTGTTAGACCATCAATACGTTCTGTAGCTTTAAAGACTCCTGACATGACTGAATTTCGTGTATCTGCATCAACAAGAAGGGTTCTAAAGCCTGCACGGGCATATGAGATTGCTAAGTTTGTAGCTGTTGTAGATTTACCCTCTCCTGGTTGAACAGAGGTGATGACTATTGTTCTCAAGTCATTACCACTAAATTGAATGTTTGTACGAATACTATTATAATACTCTTCTGTTTGCTTCATTTGAAGCGCTCTATTTCTGACTAATTCAAGCTGAGCCATTCACTTTCTCCTCTTATAATTTATCTGTGTTTGGAACAACACCAAGCAATGTCATACCAAGAACTTCTTCAATATCTTCTGGGCGTTTCACACGGTCATCAAGTACTTCCATTAAAAGAACTACGACCACAGAAAGAAATCCACCAACTAACAAACCAATCATAACATTTCGTTTCACGTTAGGTGATGATGGACTTGATGAAGCTTGTGCAACCTCAAGTGTTGTCACGTCTTGAACTTTTGTGACAGACTTAATTTTTTCTGACGCTACTTCTCGAATTGCATTTGCTAAATCACTTGCTTCCTGAGGATTCTTATTTTCAACTGAAATAGAGATAACACGAGTATCCGAAGGAATCGTTACTGTTAACATTTTTGATAACTGTCCAGATGAAATAGATAAATTTTCATTTTGAACGACTGTTTGTAACACTTCATTTGATGAGATGATTTCTTTATAGTCGTTAACGAGATAGTCACCGGCTTGCAGATCAGAGGTCGTTATACTGTTACTGTCTTTTGAATTATTAACAACATAAATACGTGTTGTAGAAGTATATTGTGGCGTCATTAAAAAGAGACTACCTACAAGTGCTACAGCAGCACCAATGGCTGCGACAAAGATAATAAGAAATTTTTTGCTCCAAAGTTTCTTTAACAAGTATAGAACATCAATTTCAATATTAGTGTTTTCCATTCCTATTTTCTCCTATTACGCTAAATAAAGGTATTGTCTAGCAATCCTTCCGGATTATTATAAAAAAGATCTTGTGCTCGCTGCTTACCATATCGTTTCGAAATGACTTGGTAGGCCTTTTCCATATATGGAGGTCTTTGATCCAAATTATGCATATCACTTGCAACACAATGAACCAAATCTCTATCTAAAAAATAATGAGCTCGTTTTTTAAATCGTTTGTACTTATCACCGATAAGACCCGGCTTCAATACATGAGAGCTATTAATTTGTGTGTAGCACCCAATATTTATCAGCTCCTCCACACGAGTCTGATTAAAAGCTAACGCATCATAACGCTCGATGTGGGCAACAATTGGAGTTACTCCCATCATAATAATTTGACGCAATCCTGACTGTATGTCTGACCACGGGGTATTCATACTGAATTCAATCAAAGCAAATCTTGTGTCTGCCATACGAGGAACCGTCCTATCATCCAGCTTTTGAGGAATATCAGATGTGTAATACAACTCTCCGCCGTAGTATAGTTGCAAGTCAGAATTAAACTCTTCGTCCACTCTTTGTTTCAACAACTCAAAGTTACTAGCTATTTTATCCTCTGCTGTCTCAAACATCCCCTTGCGACGGTGTGAGGTTGCTACGATTTTTCTAACTCCCTGACGGTAAGATTCTCTAATCAAATCTAAGCTCTCATCTAATGTCTTTGGGCCATCATCAACATCAAAAATAATGTGTGAATGAATATCAATCATCTTACTTACCTGCCATCGTATCTTTGATTGCTTGTGCTGCATTAGAAACGCTAGTTTGATCTAGTTGAATCATATACAGGCTAGATGTTGGCATCGCATAAGAAACAAGTGTTCCTGTCGAACCTGTTCCTGTTACTTCTTGTGATGTAATCTTGAAGGATTTCTTTGAATCTAATTGCGTGTTCGCAAGAGACATCATTGCATCTAGAGACATATCTGTTTGAACAGAACTTTCAAGGCTAGAAATGATAGTTGAAAAGCTTGAAACCGAACTCAAAGAAGTCAATTTGTTGATGATAGCTTGAACTACTTTCAATTGATTTTCTCCACGATCGTAATCACCATTTTGAAGACTATAACGCTCACGAACAAATCCTAGAGCTTTATCCGAGTTTAAAGTAACATTTCCAACATCAAATTGATAATTACCATGTAAACTCGTAAAGGCTTGGTCATTGTAAACCGTTACTCCCCCAACCGCATCTATGAGATTAAGGAAAGAGGTGAAATTGATACGAGCGTAATAATCAATTGGAATATCATAAAGATTCTCCAGTGTTTTTTCAGATGTTTCAACACCATAGATACCAGCATGCGTTAACTTGTCATATTGGTTAGCCCCTCGGTCTGGAATTTGAACATAAGAATCTCGAGGAGTTGTTGTCATCAATATCTTATGGGTGTTCATATTGACCGTTAAAATGATATTAACATCCGAGCGTGATACCGTTGAAATGGAACCATAGGTATCAATACCGCTGATATAGATATTAAAGACATTAGCATCCGTAGGTTGCTTTTTATTTGTTGCCTTAGATGTCTTGACGGTATAATGGTAAATTTCTTTGATGTTAGAAGCATAATTAGCATCTGATAATTCTAGCAAGGCTGAGTAGGCACTATTCATCACCATAGCAGAGCTAGAACCAGATATGATATTTTTATAGGCCTCTTGATAAGAAGATACCGTCTCTGTCGCCAAAGTCACTGTCTTTTCTTTACGTATTTGATTTATCAAAGCCGTTATATTAGCAGAATCATTGTCTGTCGGCGCTTGAACCGAGGTAAGCTGAGAAACATCTGTTATCGTACTATCTTTTGGCACTACTACGCTCATCTCGACTTCTGAATAAGAAGCTGTTTCGTTTAGTTTATTGGCTACACCAATCGTAGATCGAAAACCTAATACTAACAACAAACTTAGCAATGAACTTAAGACTAGGATGACCGATGTTCCTGTTTGCCATTTTTTAAATAAAATTGTAAAAGCTGAGGTTAAGAAAATAAAGCCTAATCCTGCCGTTACAATAATGTTGAGGTGCCTAAATGCCAAAAATTGGTATTTAAACATTAGAAATAGGGCAATAGCTGATAATACTGCATAAAGAATAAGCAATGCAATATTAACACCTGTATGAATTTTTTTCGGTCTATGACTAGACTGACGTCCTGCACTTCTAGACTTTTTTGTCATAGTTATCTCCATTTTAATTCCATAAAATTATTACTATAATTATAACTGTTTTACATTAGAATTGCAAATCTTTTTCAAAAACCATCTTATTTAAGGCAAGTTTTCAAAAATAGCTCCTCTTTTTATGTTACAATAAAGGTATGCGTATCCAACAATTACATTATATTATCAAAATTGTCGAAACAGGAAGTATGAACGAGGCCGCCAAGCAGTTGTTCATCACTCAACCCAGTCTATCTAACGCTGTGCGTGATTTAGAGCGAGAGATGGGGATTGATATTTTCATACGAAACCCTAAAGGAATCACTTTAACAAAAGACGGTGTTGAATTTCTTTCCTATGCAAGACAAGTTGTCGAACAGACAGCTTTGCTAGAGGAACGTTACAAAAGCAAATCTGAAACTCGAGAACTTTTTAGCGTCTCTGCTCAGCATTATGCCTTTGTCGTCAACGCCTTCGTCTCTCTACTCAAAAATGCAGACATGTCTCGTTATGAGTTATTCCTTCGTGAAACCAGAACCTGGGAAATTATCGACGACGTTAAAAATTTCCGCTCAGAGATTGGGGTTCTTTTCCTTAACAGCTACAATAGGGATGTCTTAACAAAAATGTTTGATGACAATCATTTGACCTATATCAGTCTTTTTCGAGCTCGTCCCCATATCTTTGTAAGCAAATCAAATCCTCTAGCTGACAAGACAGTCGTTCACCTCAGTGATTTAGAGGAATTTCCATACCTCAGCTATGACCAAGGCATACATAACTCCTTCTACTTCTCAGAAGAGATTATGTCTCAAATCTCACACAAAAAATCTATCGTAGTCAGTGACCGTGCTACGCTCTTCAATCTGCTTATTGGACTGGATGGCTATACCATTGCAACAGGTATTTTAAATAGTAACTTGAATGGTGATAATATCGTATCTATCCCATTAGCAGTTGAGGATGATATCGATATTATTTACATCAAACATGAAAAAGCTAATTTATCTAAGATGGGTAAACGCTTCATCGATTACCTACTAGAGGAAGTCCGATTTGAAAATCATTAAACAACTAAGATAAATAATTACTTCTCATGACAAAGCCACTGTTATCAAAAAACAGTGGCTTTTTTCAATTCTTCTACGCTATTAATCCAAGACTTCATTACGAACACATTGTAAGGCTGCTGCAATAACTTGATGCATATCATAATAACGATAATGTCCAAGGCGTCCGCCAAAAATAACCTTCTCTTCTTGCTCAGCTAGAGCTTTATAGGCTTTGTAGAGCTTGTTGTTACGGTCATTATTGACAGGGTAATACGGTTCATCACCCTTAGTCCAAGTTTTTGAGTACTCTTTAGTAATAATTGTTGAGTCTTGCTGTCCAAATTCGAAATGCTTATGCTCAATAATACGAGTATAAGGTGTTTCTGCATCTGTATAGTTGACTACTGCATTACCTTGATAGTTAGAAACAGGTAAACTTTCTGTTTCAAAACGAAGGCTACGGTATTCTAACTCTCCTAATTCGTAGTTGAAGAATTGGTCAATCATACCAGTGAAGACTACCTTAGGAAACTCTGACATATAGTATTCTTTGTCAGCGAAGAAGTCAACATTTACCTCTACGTCAATATTGTCATGTGCTAACATTTTTTCGATAATCTGTGTATAACCACCAATTGGAATACCTTGGTAAGTATCGTTGAAATAATTGTTATCATAAGTGAAACGAACTGGTAATCGACGAATGATAAAGGCAGGAAGTTCTGTACATTCTTTACCCCATTGTTTCATGGTATAGTCTTTAATCAGTTTTTCGTAGATATCTGTTCCGACCAATGAAATCGCTTGTTCTTCCAAGTTTTCAGGTGTTTTACCTGCAAGAACGGCACGTTGTTCCTCAATTTTTTCTTGTGCTTCTTGAGGTGTTACCACTCCCCACAATTTATTGAAGGTATTCATATTAAATGGAAGGTTATAGATTTCACCCTTATAGTTAGCTACTGGTGAATTGGTGTAGCGATTAAATTCAGCGAACTGGTTAATGTAATCCCAGATAGCCTTATCTGAAGTGTGGAAAATATGAGCTCCATACTGATGTACTTGAATTCCGTCTACTTCTTTAGTATAGATATTTCCAGCGATATGCTCTCTCTTTTCAATCACTTTCACCTTCTTACCTTGTTTAGCTGCTTCGTGTGCAAAAACAGCACCAAACAAACCTGAACCTACTACTAAATAATCATATGTTGACAACTTATCTCTCCTTCATTAAGAACATGTGTTCTCATTCTTTTTTTAGTATAGCATTTATAGATTATAAAATCAAATATCTTAATTTATTAATTTACAAATCAAAAAAGGAGTATAGAACAACCACTTGTGGTTACGTTCTATACATCCTTAATAAAACTTCAAAATCTCTGCTTAGTTTTCAGAAATAAGCGTTTCTAAACCTACCTTCATCATATCTGTGAAAGTATTTTGACGTTCCTCTGCTGTTGTATCCTCATCTGGATTGACAAGGCTGTCTGAGATAGTCATGATGGCAAGAGCATCAACACCGTGCTGAGCTGCCAGATAATAAAGGGCTGCTGCTTCCATTTCTACTGCTTGAACCCCAAGCTCACCCAGTTTCATGTTACGCTCTGGCATATTTGAGTAGAAGACATCAGAAGACAAAACATTACCAACGTGAGTAGTGATACCCATGTCTTTAGCAATGTGGTAAGCTTTATCGAGTAAGTCAAAGTTAGCGATTTGAGGGAAATCGTACTCTGGGAAATCGTTACGGATGATATTTGAGTTTGTCGCAGCTGCTTGAGCAAGAACAAGCTCACGCACGTGAACATCTTTGTTAAGTGAACCAGCTGTACCCACACGAATCAATTTTTTCACACCGTAGTCAACAATCAACTCACGTGCATAAATAGAGATAGAAGGCATCCCCATACCAGTTCCCATAACAGAGACACGATGACCTTTGTAAGTACCTGTGTAACCAAACATGTTACGGACTTCATTGAAACAAACAGCGTCTTCTAGGAAATTCTCTGCGATGAATTTAGCACGCAAAGGATCTCCAGGAAGAAGAATTTTATCAGCAATTTGACCTTGCTGAGCAGCAATATGGATTGACATAATGATTGATCATTCAGAGCATTTTTAACAAAAATACTCTGCCCTTTCTAGTTTATAGTTTTATTAGTCAGTCGACTGTGTTAAACAGTCTAAAAAGTCAAAGAGAGCCTTATTCATTTGACCGTAATCAAACGCTAAGATCGTCTCGGCATCTTGGATAAAAGGAAAATCTTGGCTACCTTTTTCCAAATCCTCCTCGCTTGCAATCAAAGCTGGAAGCACTTCTGGGTTAAATTCCAGATGACATTGAAACCCATAATGTCTCGGAGAGTAACGGACAATCTGGCGTGGACAACCTTTGCTGGTTGCCAAGACTCGTGCGTCTTCGGTTAATCCTGGCATGTCACCGTGCCAGTGTCCAACTGGAAGTTCTTTCCCAAAAGAACTGAAGTTTTCATCAGCTAGCCCGTCTTTGGTCAGTTCAATCGGAAAGACGCCAATTTCTTTCTCTGGGCTATGTTCATAAGCTGCGCCGTAAGCAACACCAAGGAGCTGAGCTCCCAGACAAACACCGACAACAGGCTTATCGCGGTTAATAAAATCTTGGATTAAAGCGATTTCTGCTTGCGGATGATAATAAGGAAAATTGACGAGATCTTCATCTGGACTTTGTGGACCTCCCATAACGATCAACATATCGATACCCGTCGAAGAACTTGGAAGAATATCTCCCTCGTAAACCTTGGTTGTGCTAACCTCGTGGCCACGGTCAAGCGCCCAGTCTAAGTAAGCCGCGGGCTGCTCGAAGCTTTCATGTAAAATAAAATGAATGCGCATTTTCCCTCCTTAACCCTATAAAAAGTTTATAGTTCTGCCAAAATAGCCTTAACAAGTCCTTTGAAATCTTCTTTGATGCGCTCAGTCACTTCTACCACTTCTGCGTGGTTAAGCTCCTCTTGGAAACCTGCAGCATGGTTAGTAATCGCTGAGATACCAAGAACTTTAAGACCTGAGTGAGCTGCCACGATAACCTCTGGAACAGTTGACATACCAACAGCATCTGCTCCAAGGGTCTTGAAGGCACGAATCTCAGCAGGTGTTTCGTAGGTCGGACCTGTCACACCAATATAGACACCGTCATCAAGTTTGATACCGAGTTTATCAGCAACAGCGTGAGCTTTTTCACGATAGGCTGGTGTATAAGCATTTGACATATCTGGGAAACGTGGACCAAATTCGTCCAAATTTTCACCAATCAATGGGTTTTGACCTGTCATGTTGATGTGGTCTGTAATTGCCATAAGGGTACCAGGACCGAAGCCGATACCACCAGCAGCGTTAGTGACAATGACACCCTCACAACCAAGTGCTTTCATGACACGAACGGGAAAAGTCACCGTTTCAAGCGGATTTCCCTCGTAAAAGTGGAAACGCCCTTGAAGTGCTAAGACCTTGCGTCCGGCTAGGTCACCATAAACCAATTTCCCAGCGTGACCGACAACTGTTGACTGACCCCAGTTTGGAATATCAGCGTAGTCAATAACGATAGCGTCAGCGATTTCTTCAGCTAGCTCACCAAGACCAGAACCCAAAATCAATCCAAATTCTGGTTTTTCAATACCTTTGCTCTCAAGAAAAGCTTGTGTAACACGAATATTTTCAAGTAATGACATATGAACCCCTTCTTATTTCAACTCACTCAAGAATGATTGACCAATCATAGCTGTATCAACACCGAAGTTGTCAGCGATCGTTGCTGAGATATCTGCAAAATGACCTTGTGGAATGACACCATTTCCTGTGAATGCTGGGCTATAAGCCAAGAGAGGAATGTACTCACGCGTGTGGTCTGTTCCTGCATAGGTCGGATCGTTTCCGTGGTCTGCCGTGATGAGAAGAAGGTCATCTTGACGCATAGCAGCAATAATCTCAGGCAAACGTTCATCAAATTCATGCAAACAATCACGGTAGCCATGGGCATTACGGCGGTGACCATAAAGGGCATCAAAATCAACCAAATTGGTGAATGAGAAACCTTCTTGGAACTCCTCTAAGCCCATGGTCTTAATAAGGGTATCGACACCATGGCTATTTGATTTATTATGTCCCATATCGTGGTTGATACCAGAGCCGTTGAAAATATCAGAGATTTTACCAACGGAATAAACATCAACACCTGCTTCATCCAACTTGTTCAATACCGTTGGTTGGAAAGGTGACACCGCTAAATCACGACGATTTGCTGTACGTGTAAAGTTTCCAGGTTCACCTACATAAGGACGAGCAATGATACGACCAAGAAGCGCTGGGCGCTCTAATGTGATGCTACGAGCGTACTCACAGATACGGTAAAGCTCCTCAAGAGGAATAATGTCCTCGTGGGCAGCGATTTGAAGGACTGGGTCAGCTGACGTGTAGATAATCAACTCGCCCGTCTCCATTTGACGTGGGCCAAAGTCATCAATAACTGCTGTTCCAGAATAAGGTTTGTTGGCTTCACGGATGACCTTACGACCTGAAAATTCTTCAATTTTAGTCAAGATTTCTTCAGGGAAGCCATCCCAGAAAGTATCAAAAGGCTCAGTGATATTAAGACCCATGATTTCCCAGTGACCGGTCATAGTATCTTTACCGAGTGATACTTCTTCTAATTTTGTCACGTAACCTGTTGGATTTTCTTCGGCAGGTACAGTTTTAAGAGGTGTTTCTCGCGGAATATTTCCAAGACCAATCTTAGCCATATTTGGGACATTAAGCCCAACTGTTTTTGAAATATGACCAAGGGTATCAGAAGCTCCATCTGGCACACCGGCATTGACGAAGTTATTTGCATCTGGAGCTGCACCGATTCCGACAGAATCAAGTACAACTAAGTGAATACGATTAAATTTAGGCATTTTATATTCTTTCTAAGGGTGGTTACGGTTAGCACCCAAAACCTATATTATTATTTTTCTAAAATAGTGACGCCGGCTTTACCTGCGACAATCACTTTATCAACCATTCCATTAAAGAGACCATGGTCAACAACACCCGTCATTGCTTTAAGCTCTTTGCCAAAAGCAACTGGGTTATCGATGCGACCAAGGTCAAGATCGATAATAAAATTCTTCATATCTGTGATAAAACGACCTTGTTCCGTCTCACGGAAAGATGGTTTGTAGCCTTTAGCTTCAAACTCACGGAAAATACGCTCCGCACCATATTGAACAACCTCAACTGGCAGTTTAAAAGCACCTAGATGATCAACGATTTTGCTCTCATCAACCACCCAAATATACTCTTTAGTTGGTGTAGCTACAATTTTTTCCATAAGCAATGCACCACCGCCTCCTTTGATACCGTTGAAGTCTGGATCAACTTCATCAGCACCATCGACAGTAACATCAATACTATCGATGTCATCGACAGCTTTCAATGGGATTCCCAGTCCTTGAGCTTGTTCAGTCGTACGACTTGATGTCGTTACACCGATTACTTGAAGACCTTCCTCGTTAACACGACGACCAATTTCTTCAACGAAGTAATAGGCTGTTGAACCTGTTCCTAGTCCAACAATCATGCCATCTTTAACATACTGCGCAGCCGTGACACCGGCAATTTTTTTCAATTCTTCCATGACTTCCTCCATTTGAATAGTTTGACATCATCCTATTCATTATATCATGAAAGCGTAAACTTGTAACCTGAAAAGTCAGAAGTTATAGATACTAGCTTCCTTAACTCTCGAAACTTGTTCTTTTTTGAGAACGATGGTATAATAATAAAAATCCAAGTAGAAAAAGAGGTTTACATGAGATCCAATCAAGAGATTATCAAACTAATCTGTCAAGAAAAAGAAGCACAACAAATGTCTCTGAGCGAGCTGGCTAGACAGGTTGGTATGGCAAAGTCAGCTGTCTCTGCCTACCTCAATGGCAATCGTGAATTTCCCCTCAACCGAGCTACGGACTTCGCCAAAGCCCTGGCTATAGACTGCAACTATTTACTGGGACTTGAGGCAGATCAAGCTACCGAACAACTGACAAAACTCTACTATCAGCTTGAGGATCAGAGACAAGAAAAAGTCTTTCACTTGATGCAGGAAGAGCTTGAAAACCAGCTAGCTCAGGAAGTTTCTGATGGAAAAGGAACTTATTCTGTTAAAGCGGTCACAAAACTGGCAGCTGGACTGGGCTATGCTTTTAATGACTACGATTATCAAACTGTACAAGTCCCCAATCAACCGCCTCGATATGACTTAGCGTCTATCGTCAGCGGGGACTCTATGTCTCCTGATTTTCGAAATGGTGATATTGTCTACCTAGCCGATAGAGGATTCTCTCGTTACAACGGGGAGGTTTGTGCTGTCGCTGTCAATGATAGAACCTTCCTAAAACGAGTTTATCTCGAAAAAGAACTGCTCCGATTGGTCTCCATTAATCCCGACTACGATGATATTTTGATTCCCTTTCCACCTAGTGACGGGGAGCACATTCGAATCTTTACCGTTGTCGGCCGTGACTCAACCGTAACCATCTGACTTTAAGGGATTTCCTGACTCAGACCTACTCAAAGAGAAAGAAAAGACTGATTTTGAAACAGTCAAAACATTATTTGGGGCAGAATTGGGGCAAACCTTGTAAAATAGTGTAATTAAAGGAGAAATATGATAACCAAAGAATTTGATACAATTGCTGCCATCGCCACTCCTCTTGGTGAAGGGGCCATTGGTATCGTCCGACTTTCTGGAACAGATGCTATTGCAATCGCTAACCAGATTTTTAAAGGAAAAAACTTAGAAAACGTCGCTTCACATACTATCAACTACGGTCATATCATTGAAAACGACCAAGTCATCGATGAAGTAATGCTTAGCGTTATGCGCTCACCTAAAACCTTCACACGAGAAGACGTTGTTGAGATTAATACACACGGTGGACTGGCAGTAACTAACGAGATCCTTCAACTTGCTTTACGAAGCGGAGCTAGGATGGCTGAACCTGGTGAATTTACTAAGCGTGCTTTCTTGAATGGTCGTGTTGACCTGACTCAGGCAGAGGCTGTCATGGATCTCATTCGTGCCAAGACCGACAAGGCAATGGCTGTCGCTGTCTCTCAATTAGATGGCTCTCTAAAACACTTGATTGACAACACTCGCCAAGAAATTCTAAACACGCTAGCCCAAGTAGAGGTCAACATCGACTATCCAGAATATGACGATGTCGAAGAAATGACGACTGCCCTCATGGCTGAAAAAACAAGTGAATTCAAAGACTTGTTAGAAGGTCTGCTACGTACTGCAAAACGTGGTAAAATCCTTCGTGAAGGTTTAGCAACTGCTATTATTGGTCGACCTAATGTTGGTAAATCAAGCCTCCTCAATAACTTACTGAGAGAGGAGAAAGCAATCGTTACCGATATTGAAGGAACAACACGTGATATCATTGAAGAGTACGTCAACATCAAAGGAGTTCCTCTCAAGCTCGTAGATACAGCTGGTATCAGAGAAACTGACGATGTTGTCGAGAAAATTGGTGTGGAGCGTTCTAAAAAAGCTCTAGAAGAAGCTGATTTGGTACTACTTGTGTTCAATGCTTCTGAAAAATTGACAGAGCAAGATAAACAACTGCTAGCTATTAGTCAAGAGAGCAATCGCATTATCTTACTGAATAAGACTGATCTGGAACAACAAATTGAACGAGACCTACTGCCAGATGACCTTATTCCTATCTCTGTTTTAGAGAATCAAAATATTGACCAAATCGAAGACCGCATTAATCAACTTTTCTTTGATAATGCAGCTGCTGTTGAAAAAGATGCGACCTATCTTTCTAATGCCCGTCACATTAGCTTAATTGAGCAAGCGGTCCAAAGTCTTTCTGCCGTCACTGATGGTCTAGAATTAGGAATGCCAGTTGATTTGCTTCAAGTAGATATGACCAGAACTTGGGAGATCTTAGGAGAAATCACTGGCGATGCTGCTCCTGACGAATTGATTACTCAGCTATTTAGCCAATTCTGCCTAGGAAAATAAACCGTTGGAACTCAGTAAAAAAGCCTGAAGTCGTCTAGATTATGATGACTTCAGGCTTTTTATTATCACTTTACTTTGATTTAACCATTTTCACTTTTTTACCAAGGCATCGTGCCAAAGCGATTGATACCTGTAATAAGGACAATTCTATTTAACATATTTAGTGTCCTTTTCTTTTCTCCATGCGTTTTTCTTTCTTTAACTGAAATTGACGCTCTTTCATTTCCTCTTTATGCTTTTTTCTATTTGCTCTTTTTTCTTTCTTTATCAATTCATGAACCTTGGATAATTCCATTTGTGCTTTAGTAGATACTACCGGCTTGTTTTTTGCTTTATTTATCTCCCTTTGCATTCTTTTGGGATTGATTTTTTTATCTTTTGGTACTGATTTTATCGCAGAAGACGACACTACAATCTTATTATTTTCATCTATAAGACGAGGCAATTTTTCATAAATAAATTCAAAAATCTCAAAATCTTTAGGTTCACTACCAAATAGATGTTTAATAACTTTATAATGATTATTATCCATATATTCAATTAAGCCATACCAAAAAGCGTTCTCAAAAAAAACAGTTAATTTCATAATCTTTCCTCCATAAAACGAGCGATAGAACTACCTATTAATTTAGGGAATTCATAGATTACATTGTGTCCTCCACGAATAAATTCAGTAGTTGCGTACGGCATCCTTTAGGTATTTTTAGGTAAAACTATCATTCTAATTTATCCTTGCAGTAATATAGTACATATCCAACTCTTTCTCACCAATAATCAATCTCTTGTTAAGTCTAGTTGGATTTTCATCATGATCCAAAGTCCCTACAAACTTGACTTCAATGGCATGTTTAAATTATCCCTTATCAATTGAACCTTTAAAAGTTTGAGTCCGCTTTATATAAGCCTCAGTGCTGCTTATAGGAATCGCACCCCAACATTTTACCGGTGCTGCTCGTTCTATAATCATTCTAGGTATATATTCTTGGACAAATTAATCGTTAGCTATACATAAGCCAGCTTGATTATAACATAAAACTCCTAGTGTGGAGTGGCAATCAGTATATCAATTTTTTCATTTGAAACAAAATCTAAAATTTCATTTCGCACATTACTATCCGTGACATCTCCAGATATAACTTTTGTTTCTGGATAAATGTTTTTATGAGCAACAGCCCTCTTCTCTTCGATTTCATTTGCAAGTATAGCATCTATTCCGATATCCTTTAAGTAGTATTCAGCGACACTTATACTTGAAAATAAAGAAATAGCTTTTTTCACATAACTTTCCTTTCGTTTAAAATTAATTATAGCACATTAAGCTATTCAAAACATGGATTTTACAATTCAAAATCAAGAGGTTACTTTTTATTCCCATTAACCCCCAGTTTATGGAAATAAGTTGCACCCCAAGGGTTTTATGGAAATAGATTGACAACCCTATCAGGCTATCACATCAAGACACTCAACTTGTACTCTCACTCTGATACTTACCCCCTATACGACAAAAAGCCTTGTAATGTACTGACCCCAAAAAGTTGGACACTATATTTATTGAAGGGATTTAGTTCTGTATTGCACAGGACTAAGTCCTTTTAGTTTTGCTTTGATTCGT
>NZ_JAFBEI010000012.1 GCF_016908655.1 Streptococcus saliviloxodontae | reverse complement strand
AAGTTGTCACAGCAGACACAACAGCTGAAGAGCAAGGCAACGTTGTCGAAGGCACAACAGAAATCACTTACGTCTACAAACTTAAAGAAGAGCCAAAAGGTAGGGTTAACGCGCATTATGTCTTGGTGAACACTGATACAAAATTGGTAGATGATAAAGTGGTGAAACCAGAATCTCCGGTTGGGGAAGAGTATTCAGACAAAGCACCTGCTTCTCTTGAAAAAGATGGCAAGCGCTATGAGTTAGTAGGCACTCGTACGAACGATGGTGATGCGCCAGCAGCTGGCACTGTCAAAGAAGGCACTCAAGACATCACTTATGAATACACAGAAGTACCGAAAGGTCGTGTGATTGTGGACTATGTTATCCAAGGAACAGATACGAAGCTCCAAGATACCTACACAGACACACCAACAGCCTATATCCGCGATAAGGATGGTAATGCTGTTCCTTACAATACCGCTGAAAATGGCACAGAAAAACCAACTGTCATCGAAAAAGATGGTGTGAAATACGAATTGGTTGGCGTAAAAGCGGGTTCTGACGCTGAAGAAGGCACTCTTCGTGAGGGTGAGCAACATGTGACCTACGAATACCGTAAGGTGGAAGAGGCAAAAGGTTCAGTAGTCGTTAATTACGTTGATACAGAAGGTAACGTCATCGGTACAGAGTACAAAGACTCAACTGAAGTTGCAGTGGGTACAGCCTACAACACAGCCGAAACAGCAGGCGATGTAGATTCAACAGCGACAGTAGAACGTCCAGCAACTATCACTAAAGATGGTAAAACGTATGAGTTGGTAGCAGAAGAAACAGCAGCGACGGTAGGTACAGTTAACGCTGATGGCTCCCTTGCATCAAACAATGCAGGCTTCACATTCGGTACAGACGCAGCTACAGGTGAGGTGGCAGAAGGTACAAAATCAATCACTTACGTCTACAAACTTAAAGAAGAGCCAGCAACACCAACAGGCAACGTCGTAGCTCGTTACGTGATTGAAGGTACAGAAACTGAAATCGCAGATGATAAATCAGTTAAGACAGATGCGCCAGTAGACGAAGCCTATAGCGATGAAGCGCCAGCTGAAATCACTGGTAAAGATGGCAAAGTCTATGTCCTCTCAACAACAGCTCCAGTTCGTCAAAATGACGGCGATGCGCCAACTAACGGTACTGTTACAGAAGAGACACAAACGATTACTTACCAATACGTTCTTAAGACAACTGAAAAAGTTGACACTGTAACTAAAGAAGGTAACGTTGTTGTTCACTATGTGACAGAAGATGGTCAAACCCTTCAAGCAGACGTTGAAGACACAGCCAAAACTGTGATTGAAACAACAACGACAACCAGTCAAGTTGATAGCGACGGCCAAGTTGTTGGTGATCCAGTTGTCACAACAGAGAAGACCGATGTAGCTTACGACACTGCAGCTGATAACAAACCAGCCGAAATCACAGTTGACGGCAAGACATATGTCCTCGTTGGTACAGCTGTAGAAGATGCTTCAGGCCAAACACAGCTTGTAGATGGCAAAGTTGTCACAGCAGACACAACAGCTGAAGAGCAAGGCAACGTTGTCGAAGGCACAACAGAAATCACTTACGTTTACAAACTTAAAGAAGAGCCAGCAACACCAACAGGTAATGTCGTAGCTCGTTACGTGATTGAAGGTACAGAAACTGAAATCGCAGACGACAAATCAGTTAAGACCGAAGCGCCAGTAGACGAAGCCTACAACGATGAAGCACCGGCCGAAATCACTGGTAAAGATGGCAAAGTCTATGTCCTCTCAACAACAGCTCCAGTTCGTCAAAATGACGGCGATGCGCCAACTAACGGCACTGTTACAGAAGAGACACAAACAATCACTTACCAATACGTTCTTAAGACAACTGAAAAAGTTGACACTGTAACTAAAGAAGGTAACGTTGTTGTTCACTATGTGACAGAAGATGGTCAAACCCTTCAAGCAGACGTTGAAGACACAGCCAAAACTGTGATTGAAACAACAACGACAACCAGTCAAGTTGATAGCGATGGCCAAGTTGTTGGTGATCCAGTTGTCACAACAGAGAAGACCGATGTAGCTTACGACACTGCAGTTGATAACAAACCAGCCGAAATCACAGTTGACGGTAAGACATATGTCCTCGTTGGTACAGCTGTAGAAGATGCTTCAGGCCAAACACAGCTTGTAGATGGCAAAGTTGTCACAGCAGACACAACAGCTGAAGAGCAAGGCAACGTTGTCGAAGGTACAACAGAAATCACTTATGTTTACAAACTTAAAGAAGAGCCAGCAACACCAACAGGCAACGTCGTAGCTCGTTACGTGATTGAAGGTACAGAAACTGAAATCGCAGACGACAAATCAGTTAAGACAGATGCACCAGTAGACGAAGCCTACAGCGATGAAGCGCCGGCCGAAATCACTGGTAAAGATGGCAAAGTCTATGTCCTCTCAACAACAGCTCCAGTTCGTCAAAATGACGGCGATGCGCCAACTAACGGTACTGTTACAGAAGAGACCCAAACGATTACTTACCAATACGTTCTTAAGACAACTGAAAAAGTTGACACTGTAACTAAAGAAGGTAACGTTGTTGTTCACTATGTGACAGAAGATGGTCAAACCCTTCAAGCAGACGTTGAAGACACAGCCAAAACTGTGATTGAAACAACAACGACAACCAGTCAAGTTGATAGCGACGGCCAAGTTGTTGGTAATCCAGTTGTCACAACAGAGAAGACCGATGTAGCTTACGACACTGCAGTTGATAACAAACCAGCCGAAATCACAGTTGACGGCAAGACATATGTCCTCGTTGGTACAGCTGTAGAAGATGCTTCAGGCCAAACACAGCTTGTAGATGGCAAAGTTATCACAGCAGACACAACTGCTGAAGAGCAAGGAAACGTTGTCGAAGGCACAACAGAAATCACTTACGTCTACAAACTTAAAGAAGAGCCAGCAACACCAACAGGCAACGTCGTAGCTCGTTACGTGATTGAAGGTACAGAAACTGAAATCGCAGATGATAAATCAGTTAAGACCGAAGCGCCAGTAGACGAAGCCTACAGCGATGAAGCGCCAGCTGAAATCACAAAAGATGGTGTGACTTACGAACTCGTTCGTACTCGTACAAACGATGGAGATGCGGCAGCCAACGGTACTGTTACAGAAGCTACCCAAACGATCACTTACGAGTACAAGGTAAAAGCAACCCCAGCAACACCAACAGGCAACGTCGTAGCTCGTTACGTGATTGAAGGTACAGAAACTGAAATCGCAGACGACAAATCAGTTAAGACAGATGCACCAGTAGACGAAGCCTACAGCGATGAAGCGCCAGCTGAAATCACAAAAGATGGTGTGACTTACGAACTCGTTCGTACTCGTACAAACGATGGAGATGCACCATCAGATGGTACAGTAACAGAAACAACCCAAACGATTACTTACGAGTACAAGGTAAAAGCAACCCCAGTAACACCAGTTGAAACACCAAAAGGTAACGTTGTGGTTCACTATGTTGATGAATCAGGAAATGTGATCAAAGATCCAGTAACAGATACACCAACAAGTGATGTTAAGACACCTTACGACACAACGGACAATAAACCAAGCACTATCGAGTTCAACGGTAAGACCTATGAACTTGTTCCAACTAAGACAATTGGTCAGGAATCAGGTGAAGTTGTAGAAGGTACAACTGAAGTTACTTATGTTTACAAACTCAAAGTAACACCAGTTGAAACACCAAAAGGTAACGTTGTGGTTCACTATGTTGATGAATCAGGAAATGTGATCAAAGATCCAGTAACAGATACACCAACAAGTGATGTTAAGACACCTTACGACACAACGGACAATAAACCAAGCACTATCGAGTTCAACGGTAAGACCTATGAACTTGTTCCAACTAAGACAATTGGTCAGGAATCAGGTGAAGTTGTAGAAGGTACAACTGAAGTTACTTATGTTTACAAACTTAAAGAAGAGCCAGTAACGCCAGTTGAAACACCAAAAGGTAACGTAGTGGTTCACTATGTTGATGAATCAGGAAATGTGATCAAAGATCAAGTGACAGATACACCAACAAGTGATGTTAAGACACCTTACGACACAACGGACAATAAACCAAGCACTATCGAGTTCAACGGTAAGACCTATGAACTTGTTCCAACTAAGACAATTGGTCAGGAATCAGGTGAAGTTGTAGAAGGTACAACTGAAGTTACTTATGTTTACAAACTCAAAGCAACCCCAGTAACACCAGTTGAAACACCAAAAGGTAACGTTGTGGTTCACTATGTTGATGAATCAGGCAATGTGATCAAAGATCCAGTGACAGATACACCAACAAGTGACGTTAAGACACCTTACGACACAACGGACAACAAACCAAGTACTATTGAGTTCAACGGTAAGACCTATGAACTTGTTCCAACTAAGACAATTGGTCAGGAATCAGGTGAAGTCGTAGAAGGTACAACTGAAGTTACTTATGTTTACAAACTCAAAGCAACACCAGTAACACCAGTTGAAACACCAAAAGGTAACGTTGTGGTTCACTATGTTGATGAATCAGGAAATGTGATCAAAGATCCAGTGACAGATACACCAACAAGTGATGTTAAGACACCTTACGACACAACGGACAATAAACCAAGCACTATCGAGTTCAACGGTAAGACATATGAACTTGTCCTTGAGAAAACAGTTGGAACAGAGAAAGGAGAAGTTTCTGAAGGAACGACAGTTATAACTTACGTTTATCGTGAGCTTGTTGCACAAGTGCCAGAAACTCCTGCTTCTCCTGAGACTCCAGCCCAAGCAACACCAGTTGCACTTGGACAAAAAACTTGGACAAATACGACAAGTCAAACCCCAGCACCAGCTAAGGCAAACTATCAAGCAAGCTTGCCATCAACTGGTGAAGAAGAATCAGTAGTTACCCTAGTAGGTTCGGCTATTTTAGCAGCTACTGCACTAGGTGGATTTGCTTCTAAACGTCGTAAAAAACAAGGTTAGTCTAATGACTATTTAAGAATCTGAGTTAATCTCAGGTTCTTTTTTGTTGTCAATGAAAGAAGTATTCCTTTTAATAAGGGGCTTTGGGGAGATTCTTGCTGCTATTTTCCATGTCGGCCGAGTGTCAATTCCTTTAAAATATGTTAGAATGATAGTGATACCATGATTTTATGCAAAGATGAGTTTAACAAGATTGTCAGGCTGATTTTTGTAGAAAAACAGGTATCGAATTTAAAGTTAAGAGGTGGCTACATGTCTAAACAAACGTTTGAAACAAGTTTTGCTGGAAGACCCTTGGTTGTTGAAATCGGTCAAGTTGCCAAACAAGCGAACGGTTCAGTTGTTGTTCGCTACGGAGAGTCAACGGTACTAACAGCGGCTGTTATGTCCAAAAAGATGGCGACAGGAGATTTTTTCCCGCTTCAAGTTAATTATGAAGAGAAAATGTATGCCGCAGGTAAATTTCCAGGTGGTTTTAACAAGCGTGAGGGGCGTCCATCAACAGATGCAACTTTGACAGCTCGTTTGATTGACCGTCCTATTCGTCCAATGTTTGACGAAGGCTTTCGTAATGAGGTTCAGGTTATCAATACGGTTCTGTCTTACGATGAAAATGCTAGCGCTCCTATGGCAGCTATGTTTGGGAGTTCGCTTGCTCTTTCCATCTCAGATATTCCTTTCAATGGACCTATCGCAGGGGTTCAGGTAGCCTATAAAGACGGTGATTATATTATTAATCCAACTGCTGCTGAAAAAGAAGCTTCATTACTAGAATTGACTGTGGCAGGAACTAAAGAAGCAATCAATATGGTGGAATCTGGAGCTAAAGAGTTATCAGAAGACATCATGCTAGAAGCACTTCTTAGAGGTCACGAAGCTATTCGTGACTTAATCGCCTTCCAAGAAGATATCGTAGCGGCTGTTGGTAAAGAAAAAGCAGAGGTTGAGTTGTTGCAGGTTGACGCAGAGCTTCAAGCTGAGATTGTTGAAACTTATAATACCGACCTCCAAAAAGCCGTTCAGGTTGAGGAGAAAAAAGCACGTGAAGCAGCGACTGAAGCTGTCAAAGAAGGAGTGATAGCTGTTTACGAGGAGCGTTATGCCGACCATGAGGACTATGACCGTATCATGCGTGATGTGGCTGAAATCTTGGAACAAATGGAACATGCAGAGGTTCGTCGTCTGATTACAGAGGATAAGATTCGTCCTGACGGTCGACGTGTTGATGAGATTCGTCCTTTGGAAGCTGAGATTGATTTCTTGCCAAAAGTTCATGGTTCGGGTCTCTTTACTCGAGGTCAGACTCAGGCCTTATCAGTCTTAACCTTGGCACCGATGAGCGAAACACAAATTGTAGACGGACTTGATCCAGAATATAAAAAACGCTTCTTACACCATTACAATTTTCCACAATATTCTGTCGGAGAAACAGGTCGTTACGGAGCTGCAGGACGCCGTGAGATTGGTCACGGAGCTCTTGGCGAACGCGCTTTGGCTCAGGTACTTCCTAGTCTAGAAGAGTTTCCTTATGCGATCCGTTTGGTGGCCGAAGTGTTAGAGTCAAATGGGTCTTCCTCTCAAGCCTCTATCTGCGCAGGTACTTTGGCCCTTATGGCTGGTGGTGTGCCGATTAAGGCTCCTGTTGCAGGAATTGCCATGGGCTTGATTTCAGATGGGACTAACTATACAGTATTGACGGATATTCAAGGTTTGGAAGATCACTTTGGTGATATGGACTTTAAGGTGGCAGGAACTCGTGAAGGGATTACTGCCCTACAAATGGATATCAAAATTGCAGGAATTACCCCGCAGATTTTAGAAGAAGCTCTTTCTCAGGCTAAAAAAGCACGCTTTGAAATCCTTGATGTCATTGAAGCAACAATCGCTGAGCCACGTTTGGCATTAGCTCCAACAGCGCCTAAGATTGACACTATTAAGATTGATGTTGATAAAATCAAGGTTGTCATCGGTAAAGGTGGTGAAACGATTGATAAGATTATTGCAGAGACTGGTGTTAAGATCGATATTGACGAAGAAGGAAACGTCTCTATCTTTTCTTCCGATCAAGCAGCTATTGACCGTACCAAAGAGATTATTGCTGGCCTAGTTCGTGAAGCTAAGGTTGGTGAGGTTTATCACGCTAAAGTTGTTCGTATTGAGAAATTCGGTGCCTTTGTCAACCTCTTTGATAAAAAAGATGCCCTTGTTCATATCTCTGAAATGGCATGGACACGCACCGAGAAGGTGGAAGATGTCCTTGAAATTGGTGATGAAGTTGATGTCAAAGTTATCAAGGTTGACGATAAGGGTCGTGTAGATGCCTCTATGAAAGCCTTATTGCCACGTCCAGTCCAAACAGAAACGAAAGAAAATAAAGAGTAAGTCATGGTTACAACATTTAACAGTGAATTTGATATGCGCTTGCGTCATTTTATCGCAGAGCCAGATAATTTTTTAGAAAGTATGGCCCTAGTCAATGCTATCCATACCCATACCGTCTATGCGAGTGACCAAGCCTATGCGATTGCTTTGGAAGGTCAAAAAGTGACTCCTGTTTTCACAAGCATGGATGACTTGGATAATTTCCGTCATCAGCACCCGTCAGCTAAGTCACAAAGCTGGGTTCAGCGCACATTATTGCAAGTGCTTGAAGAAGTTATCGCCCATAATTTGAATGGTATTGTCTTTAATATCAAAAAATCAGGAGATTTTGCTAATTCAACGATTTTTAAATCTAGTGAGTTGATTCAGTTTATCAATACCTACACAACAATCTTAAATACCATTTTGAGTGAGGATAATAAGGCGACTGATTTGTTGCAAAAGACCTACCTGGTGCCAGTTTTTATCCATCCTAATGAAGATGGTTCTTATGATCGCCTTTTCCCAACAATGTCTAATCAGGATGAGCGCAGCTATGTACCCGTTTTTACGGACCTAGTGAGCTTTGGAAAATGGTACAACAATTCTGATTTCGGCTTGCCTTTCAGACAAGCTCAGGGTGCTATCTTGACCTGGACAGCTCAGGAGATTTATCGACCAGGGTCAGGTCAAAGTGGTATTGACGAGACAGTTGGCTTGGTGGTAAATCCTTTTGATGAGGATCAAGCTCTGATCGAGTGGACACAGTTAGAAGGTTGATCCAGTCGCTTAGTTGCACAATAATGTGAGTTTAGTAGAGTGATATGATCTTGTATCTGAGACTATTTTAGATGGTATTGTCGAAAGAAATAGTGTTATTTTGGTCAAGGCAGAGTTGGTTTTCAGCTTTGATTTTTCGAGGATAATTGTTGCTAGTATAAGCAAAGGAGAGAAACATGGGTTGGTGGAAAGAAAGTATCGGTATTATTAAAGAATTAGACCCTGCTGCGCGATCGACAGCAGAGGTTTTGTTGACTTATCCTGGTCTCAAGGCTCTAGCAGCCCATCGCTTATCTCACTGGCTCTGGGAACGTGATTTTAAACTCTTGGCACGGATGCACAGTCAGTTTTGGCGTTTTTGGACTAACATTGAGATCCATCCAGGGGCTCATATAGAAGCGGGTGTTTTTATTGACCACGGAGCAGGTCTGGTTGTCGGAGAGACAGCTATCGTTGAAAAAGGTGTCATGCTTTACCATGGTGTCACTCTGGGAGGAACAGGTAAGGATGTGGGTAAACGCCATCCGACTATCCGTCAAGGTGCTCTGATTTCAGCCCATTCTCAGGTGATTGGTCCAATCGAGGTGGGACCAGGTGCCAAGGTAGGTGCAGCAGCAGTGGTTGTTTCTGATGTGCCTGCTGACGTCACTGTTGTTGGTGTCCCTGCCAAGGTCGTTCGCGTTCACGGTAAAAAAGATGAAATCACTATTCATGAAATTGAAGAGAGCCGTGAATATTATGTCCAAAAACTCGAAGAGGCTAGAGAAGCCAGCCGTCACTCATCAGGACTTTAGGAGAAATGCCATGCTACTAGAAGAATTCGACCCAGCACGTGCGGTTATTGAGCCAGAGGATTGGTTTGCTATTAGAGGTGAGATGGAGGAGGAAATCTGTGATACCATCATCATGCCCTTTTCGGGGACGCTTTTTGAGAAAATCAGTTCTTTGGAAAACAGTCGCTACGGTGGCTATATGTCCAATATCAATGGCAAGCAACCGTGGTTCATCTATGAAGAGGATGGACAGAAGGTGGCTGTCATGAAGGCGCTCTTGGGTGGATCTGCCTTGGTAGGGAAGCTGGAGGAGCTCAAAGAGGCAGGGTTTAAAAACTTCATTATCTTTGGGACTTGCGGTGTCTTGGATGGTAGTCTTGAGAGCAACAAGCTCATTGTGCCGACCAGTAGTTTGCGTGATGAGGGGATGTCTTATCATTACGCACCAGCTTCGGAGGAGATTGGCTATTCAGAACAACATTTAGCTCATTTTACAGGGATTTTGGACAAGCTCCGCATTCCACATACCCAGTGTAAGGCTTGGACGACAGATGCTTTTTACCGTGAAACATCTGACAAAGTCGCGCGTCGCAAAAAAGCTGGTGCCAAGGTTGTTGATATGGAGTGGGCCTCTGTTGCGGCTTGGGCACAATTTCGTGACGCTTCTGTCTATCATTTCTTCTACACCTCGGATTTTGTCGATACCGAAAATGGCTGGGATAAGAGAGATGGCCATGAAGAAGAGGACTTGTTACGCTTTTTCGATATTGCTATGAAAATAGCAGGAGAACTAGCTTAAAGCTGTCAGAGTCTATATGGCGTTGATACTATCGGCTTATCTCGGGGACTTCTTCAGTTATAAATGTTAGAATAAAAGGAAAAAAGATGTTAAAAATTTATGATACCATGACACGCAGTCTGCGTGAATTTGTCCCAATTGAAGCGGGCAAGGTTAAGATGTACGTTTGTGGACCAACGGTTTACAACTACATTCATGTGGGAAATGGGCGTAGTGTTGTCGCTTTTGATACCATTCGTCGTTATTTGGAATTCCGTGGTTATGACGTGACCTACATTTCAAACTTTACTGATGTGGATGACAAGATTATCCGTGGGGCTGAGGCTGAGGGGATGACGACCAAGGATTTCTCAGACAAGTACATTGCGGCTTTTATGGAAGATACAGCTGCTCTCGGCGTCAAGCCTGCCACTAAAAACCCTCGTGTTATCGACTACATGGACGAGATTATTGCTTTTGTGGCTGATTTGATAGATAAAGGCTACGCTTACGAGAGTGAGGGAGATGTCTATTTTCGAGTGGAAAAGGCAGACGACTATGCCAAGTTAGCCAACAAGTCACTCGAAGACTTGGTCATGGGAGCTTCAGGTCGTACAGATGAAGAGACTGATCGCAAGGAAAATCCTGTTGATTTTGCCCTTTGGAAATCAGCCAAGGCTGGTGAGGTCTCATGGACTAGCCCTTGGGGTCAAGGTCGTCCAGGTTGGCATATCGAGTGTTCGGTCATGGCGACTGAGATTTTAGGAGATACCATTGACATTCACGGTGGCGGTGCCGACCTCGAGTTTCCACACCATACTAATGAAATCGCTCAATCAGAAGCTAAAACAGGACACCAGTTTGTCAACTACTGGATGCACAACGGTTTTGTCAATGTGGACAATGAAAAAATGTCCAAGTCTCTCGGCAATTTCGTGACCGTTCACGATGCCTTAAAAACGGTTGACGGACAGATTTTGCGATTCTTCCTTGCAACGCAACATTACCGTAAGCCAATCAATTTCAACGACAAGGCTGTCCACGATGCAGAAGTCAATCTCAAGTACCTCAAAAACACTTACGAGCAGCACTTCAGCCAAGAGGCTGATACGGCGGCTTTCCAAGAGTTTCAAGGGCGCTTTATCGAAGCCATGGATGAAGATTTCAATACGGCTAACGGTATCACGGTTATCTTTGATTTAGCTAAGTGGATCAACTCTGGCAACTACAACCAAGAAATCAAGGACGGTTTTGCCAAACTTCTCCAAGTCTTCGGAATTGTCTTCAAAGAAGAGGTCTTGGACAGTGATATTGAGGCTTTGATAGCAGAGCGTCAAGAAGCGCGTGCTAATCGTGACTTCGCCAAAGCAGATGCTATTCGTGACCAGCTGGCAGCTCAAGGGATCAAGCTCCTTGACACCAAAGAGGGTGTGAGGTGGACGCGTGACTAAGCTAGATGTCAATCTTATCAATGGGATCGCCCTTGCTTTTGAAGGGGATGCGGTTTATTCCTATTACATTCGTCGTCACTTGATTTTTCAAGGTCAGACCAAGCCCAATCAATTGCACCGTCTAGCGACCAAGTACGTGTCAGCCAAGGCACAAGCTGGTCTGATTCAAAAGATGCTAGAAGCGCAGCTATTGACCGAAAAAGAAGAAGACATCTACAAACGTGGGCGCAATACCAACAGTCACACCAAGGCCAAGAATGCTGACGTGGTGACTTATCGCATGTCAACGGGCTTTGAGGCGGTCATGGGCTATCTGGATATGACTGACCAGACCCAGCGTTTGGAGGAGTTGATTGCTTGGTGTATCCAAGAAGTCGAGAAAGAAAATTAAGCCATAGAGGAGGTTACGAGATTGAACCTCTTCTTTTTTTGTTATAATAGAATTATGAAACAAAGAAAACAAGAAACAGATACAAACGATATTGTCTACGGTGTACATGCCGTGACAGAGAGCCTGCAAGCTAATACAGGCAATAAACTTTATATTCAAGATGATTTGCGTGGTAAAAACGTGGATAAAATCAAAGACTTGGCAACTGACAAGAAGGTTTCCATTTCTTGGACGCCTAAGAAGACCCTATCAGAAATGACAGCTGGTGCGGTTCACCAAGGTTTTGTTTTGCGTGTCTCTGAGTTTGCCTACGCTGAGTTAGATAGTATCTTAGAAAAAGCAGCGGCAGAGGATAATCCGCTCATTCTAATCCTCGATGGGCTTAACGACCCTCATAATTTCGGTTCGATTTTGAGAACAGCTGACGCGACCAACGTCTCTGGCATCATCATTCCCAAACACCGTGCAGTCGGCGTGACACCAGTTGTGTCTAAAACGTCAACAGGTGCGGTTGAGCATGTCCCTATCGCCCGTGTGACCAACCTCAGCCAAACTCTGGACAAACTCAAAGAGCAAGGCTTCTGGATTTTTGGAACAGACATGAACGGTACCCCTAGTCATAAGTGGAATACCTCGGGTAAATTGGCACTGATCATTGGCAACGAAGGAAAAGGTATCTCTGCTAATATCAAAAAACAAGTGGACGAGATGATTACCATTCCTATGAATGGACATGTGCAGAGCCTGAATGCCAGCGTGGCAGCAGCAGTGCTTATGTATGAAGTCTTTCGTCATAAACTCTAAGCCATGAAGAAAAAACTAATGCTGGTTGACGGCTATAACATGATTGCCTTTTGGCAGGAGACCCGTCAACTTTTTAAAACCAATCAGTTGGATGAAGCGAGGAATATCCTCTTACGTAAGCTCAATAATTACGCCAACTTTGAAAATATCGACATCACTTGTGTTTTTGATGCCCAGTATGTTCCAGGACTTCGTCAACGTTATGACCAATATAAAGTTGAAGTTATTTTTACAGAAGAAGACGAGACAGCTGATGCTTATATTGAACGCACCGCAGCAGATCTTAACACAGCTATCAACTTGGTTGAGGTTGCGACGAGCGATCTCAATGAGCAGTGGACTATTTTTTCTCAAGGTGCCCTTCGTGTCTCAGCAAGGGAGCTAGAGCAACGCGTTGCTACGGTCAAGTCAGACCTCAATCAAATGTCACGTCAGATTGACCTTAAAACACCCAAGTTGAGACCTTGGGATGATGACCAGATGAGCAAACTTCGAGCTCTTTTACACGATGTTGATAACTAAATAGTAAACAAAATAATAGACAGAAAGAACAAGAAAATGACATTTGCGATTATTACCGACTCGACAGCTGATCTGGATGAGAGCTGGGCGAGTCAGCACGATGTAACCTTACTCGGTTTGACCATTACGATGGAGGATAAGACCTACGAAACAGTCGGCCCAGACCGTTTAACGAGTGACCTCCTCTTGGAACGTATGAAAGAAGGAGCCAAACCGACGACCAGTCAAATCAACGTTGGCACCTTTGAAGAAACCTTCCGTCGCTTGGCTCAAGAAGGCAGAGATATCCTCTATCTCGCTTTCTCATCAGTTCTTTCAGGGACCTATCAGTCAGCGACAATTGCGCGTGACATGGTTTTGGAGGACTACCCTAAAGCTCGTATCGAGATTATCGATACCTTGGCGGCGGCTGGAGGAGAGGGTTATCTCTCTATTCTTGCCAGTCAGGAGCGTGATAAGGGGACTAGCTTAGATGACACGATGGCTTTGATTGCAGATATTATCCCTCGTCTGCGTACCTTCTTCCTTGTGGACGACCTTTATCACCTCATGCGTGGCGGACGTCTTTCGAAAAGTTCAGCTATTATCGGTAGTTTGGTTAATATCAAGCCTCTTTTGTGGCTTGATGCTGCGGGAAAATTGGTGCCCCTATCAAAATTACGCGGTCGTAAAAAGGGGATGAAGGAGATGTTAGCGCGTGCAACAGAGGATCTGGGACATGCGACAGCTATCGTGGCTTACGCCAACGATGAAGCCAGTGCCATGAATTTGAAAGCCCAGCTGCTAGAAACCGATGGGATTGACGACGTCCTGATTCTTCCCCTGGGACCTGTCATCTCAGCCCATGTAGGACCAGATACCCTAGCTATTTTTACTATTGGAAAAACAGCTAGATAAGTAGCTTAATAGACGCTCTTACAACTGGTAGATTCTCTTGTAATTAGTTGATTATTGGAAGCTTTTCAAAGCTAATTTCTATAGAAGATTACTAGCTACTAATCTAAAAATAAAAGGGAAAAAGAGGCTCAAAGTACTTGACTTGAGTGCTCTTTTTTTGATATTATATTAGACGGTATTGTTTACCCCATTTGAAAGGCCCCGGAACCTTCCAAATACTTTTGGTGGGACGGAACACCCACCCCCGTAAACAAAAATCGAACTATATATAGGAGAACTCATGAACAAAACAACATTTATGGCTAAACCAGGCCAAGTTGAACGTAAATGGTACGTTGTTGACGCAACTGATGTACCACTTGGACGTCTTTCTGCAGTAGTTGCTAGCGTACTTCGCGGAAAAAACAAACCAACATTCACACCACACACTGATACAGGTGACTTCGTGATTGTTATCAATGCTGAAAAGGTTAAATTGACTGGTAAAAAAGCAACTGATAAAATCTACTACACTCACTCAATGTATCCAGGTGGTTTGAAATCAATCTCAGCTGGTGAACTTCGTTCTAAAAACGCTGTACGTTTGATCGAAAAATCAGTTAAAGGTATGCTTCCACACAACACTCTTGGACGCGCACAAGGTATGAAATTGAAAGTCTTCGTTGGAGCTGAGCACACTCACGCTGCACAACAACCAGAAGTACTTGATATCTCAGGTCTTATCTAATTCTAAGAGGAAAGGAGCACTATTATAATGGCACAAGCACAATATGCAGGTACTGGCCGTCGTAAAAACGCTGTTGCACGCGTTCGTTTGGTTCCAGGTACTGGTAAAATCACTGTTAACAAAAAAGATGTAGAAGAGTACATCCCACACGCAGACCTTCGTCTTGTTATCAACCAACCTTTCGCAGTTACTTCAACTGAAGGTTCATACGACGTATTCGTTAACGTTGTAGGTGGTGGATACGCAGGTCAATCAGGTGCGATCCGTCACGGTATCGCACGTGCACTTCTTCAAGTTGACCCAGATTTCCGCGATTCATTGAAACGCGCTGGTCTTCTTACACGTGATGCACGTATGGTTGAACGTAAAAAACCAGGTCTTAAGAAAGCTCGTAAAGCTTCACAATTCTCAAAACGTTAATCAACACGATTATATCAACGTTTATGGACATTCAAGAATTATTTCTTGGGTGTCTTTTTATTTTTAGGGTGACAAGACGCAATCTTTTACTGAGCTGTAGGTCTCTTTTTATGTTAGAATAGTGACAACTATAGCTATCAGGAGGGTTCTTTTATGCTTTGGTCATTGATTGTGGGTGCTGTGATTGGTATGATTGCTGGGTCAATCACCAATCGAGGTCATAAAATGGGGTGTTTTACAAATAGTCTAGCGGGTCTTGTTGGATCGGCTGTAGGTCAGGCTTTGTTTGGCTTTTGGGGGCCGAGTTTAGCTGGTATGGCTCTGTTGCCGTCAATTGCTGGTGCGGTTGTTGTTATCGCGGTGGTTTCCTTCTTTTTAGAGAAATAGGAGACTGAAAGTCGTTGACTTACTTTCTAGCTATTGCTGGTATTAGATATTAGGTAAGGTTGAGGGTTTCTTCAACCTTTTTGTTTGTGTTTTGTTTTTATTTTGGTGTATTTTTAGTTTGTTTGACTTAAAATAGTCGGTAAAAAGCGTACTTTATATTGATTTTGTTATAGAATTTTCAGTATTTTTATGATAAAATAATGGAAATTAAAACGATGGAGGCTTCTCATGAAAGCGATTATTACAGTAGTTGGTAAAGATAAAACAGGTATTGTTGCCGGTGTGTCTGCAAAGATTGCAGAGTTAGGTCTTAATATTGATGATATTTCACAGACTGTTTTGGATGAGTTTTTCACTATGATGGCTGTGGTTTCTAGCGAAGATAAGAAAGATTTCACAGAGCTTCGTTCAGAACTTGAGGCATTTGGTCAAACCTTGCATGTCAAAATCAACATTCAGAGCTCTGCTATTTTTGACGCCATGCACAATTTGTAAGAGGAGAAGTCTTGATGGATATTAGACAAGTAACTGAAACCATTGCCATGATCGAAGAGCAAAACTTCGATGTGCGTACCATTACTATGGGGATTTCCCTTCTAGACTGTATTGATTCTGATATTGATAAAGCAGCTGAGAAGGTCTACAATAAAATCGTTGAAAAAGGGCGTCATTTGGTTGCGGTTGGTGAAGAGATTTCAGCTGAGCTAGGTATTCCAATCGTTAACAAGCGTGTGTCTGTGACACCGATTTCGATTATCGGTGCTGCAACGAATGCTGATTCTTATGTGCCTTTTGCCAAGGCTCTTGACCGTGCTGCCAAGGAAATTGGTGTTAACTTTATCGGTGGTTTTTCTGCTTTGGTGCAAAAAGGCTATCAAAAAGGGGATGAAATCCTTATCAACTCTATCCCGCAAGCTTTGGCAGAAACAGATTTTGTCTGCTCTTCTGTTAATATCGGATCAACCAAGACTGGTATCAATATGACGGCTGTCCGTGACATGGGGCGCATCATTAAAGAAGCTTCTGAGCTTGATCCTATGGGGCCAGGGAAATTGGTTGTCTTTGCCAATGCGGTTGAGGATAATCCTTTCATGGCAGGTGCCTTCCACGGTGTTGGTGAGGCGGATGTGGTCATCAATGTCGGTGTTTCTGGACCAGGTGTCGTTCAGCGTGCTGTCGAAAAAGTTGCTGGTCAGAGCTTTGATGTTTTGGCAGAAACCGTTAAGAAGACAGCCTTTAAGATTACGCGTGTTGGTCAATTGGTTGGTCAGATGGCGTCAGAACGTTTAGGTGTTGAGTTTGGAATTGTTGACTTATCACTTGCTCCAACACCAGCAGTCGGTGACTCTGTTGCACGTGTTTTGGAAGCCATGGGTCTTGAAGTGGTTGGTACTCACGGAACGACGGCTGCGCTAGCTCTTCTTAATGATGCGGTCAAAAAAGGTGGTATCATGGCTTGTAACCAAGTGGGTGGTTTGTCAGGTGCCTTCATTCCTGTATCTGAGGATGAGGGGATGATTGCGGCGGTGCAATCAGGACACATTAATCTTGAAAAATTGGAAGCTATGACAGCTATCTGTTCCGTTGGTTTGGATATGATTGCTATTCCAGCAGATACACCAGATACGACGATTGCGGCTATGATTGCAGACGAAGCTGCCATCGGTGTCATCAATCAGAAAACAACAGCTGTGCGTATCATTCCTTACGGTCAAGTTGGTGATATGCTAGAACTCGGTGGTTTGCTCGGCTATGCCCCAGTTATGAAGGTCAATAAGGCGTCATCAGCAGACTTCATCGCTCGTGGTGGGCAAATCCCAGCACCGGTGCACAGCTTTAAAAACTAAAGAATCAGGAAGTTGAATCGAAAGGTTCAACTTTTTTTTCTGTTATAATAGAAGAGATATAAGACTGTTTTGGAGGGATACTGATGAGTGAAACAAAACTATATGTCGTACGTCATGGCAAAACGATGTTCAATACGATTGGTCGAGCTCAAGGTTGGTCAGACACCCCGCTGACTGCTCAAGGTGAAGAGGGAATTCGTGAGTTGGGTGTTGGGCTTCGTCTAGCAGGGGTTCCGTTTAAGGCTGCTTTTTCTAGCGATTCTGGTCGGACCATTCAAACCATGGATATTGTTTTACGTGAAACAGGTTATCAAGGGATTTCTTACCAGAGAGATAAGCGTTTACGTGAGTGGTGTTTTGGTAGTCTAGACGGCGGTTACGACGGTGAATTGTTCAATGGTGTCCTACCGCGAACGGAAGCTTTTAAAAATGGGCGTACGCTACAAGACGTTTCTTGGCAAGAGATTGCAGAGAGTATCGTTGAAGTGGATACTGCAGGTTGGGCAGAACCATGGGATGTTCTTAGCAAGCGTATCTTTGATGGTTTTGAGGCAATTGCTAAGTCAATAGAGGCTAGTGGTGGCGGAAATGCTCTTGTTGTCAGTCACGGGATGACTATTGGTACATTGTTGTGGTTGATTGATCATAGCTGTCCAAAACAGTTTATTGAAAATGGTAGTGTCACTGTGGTGAGCTATAAAGAAGGGCGTTTTGCAATTGAAACGATTGCGGACCTCTCTTATCGTGAAATAGGGAGAAAAGACATTCAAAATGAGAAAAAAGCTTAGTGTAAAAGGGATAATTGTTATCTTGTTTGCGTTTTTAGTGTGTTTGGTTGCTTTGGTAGTATCCTCTCACTTAAAAGGCGATAAATCACAGACTGCAAGTCAAACCAGTAGCTCAAAGGTATCGACAAGTAGTCAGTCATCCTCTAGCTCTGATCTGCCAAAGGTATCGTCAGATGACTGGCAATTGAGATTAGTTAATCGTGATCATGTTACAGAGGAGTTGTCACCTAGCCTAGCAGAGGTTAATGGGATTTCAGTGGATGCGCGTATTGAGACTGCAGTACAGGAGTTTTTGGCAGCAGCACAGGCAATTGATGCTTCTGAACATTTGATTTCGGGTTATCGTAGTGTTGACTATCAAAAGGAATTGTTTCAATCTTATGTTGACCAAGAAATGGCTGAAGACCCAAGTCTGACACAAGAAGAAGCTGAGACAAAGGTTAAAACCTACTCGCAGCCTGCGGGAGCTAGTGAGCATCAGACGGGTTTAGCGATTGATATGTCCACTGTTGATAGTTTGAACGAATCAGATCCGACGGTGGTTTCACAGTTGGTTGAAATAGCACCGCAATATGGTTTTGTTCTACGTTTTCCAGAAGGAAAATCAAGTTCGACAGGTGTTGATTATGAAGATTGGCACTTCCGCTATGTTGGCAAGGAGTCTGCTGCCTACATGACAAAACATAACTTGACCTTAGAGGAATACATCACAAAATTAAAGGAGAATGGCCAGTGAGGCGCAAATTAAAATGGCAAGTTTTTGGAGGACTGCTAGCAGTCTTTGGTTTGTTTTTGATCGTCCCCTTAATGATTCGAGGGTCAGTTCCTAATGCCAAAGAGGGCGTCAAGACATCCTATGACCACAGTGCTTTTTTCAAACTAGTAGCGCCTCAAGTACAGCGTTTATCTGATAGCTATGGTGTCAAGACGTCTGTTATACTTGCCCAAGCTGCTCTAGAGTCTGATTACGGGACAGATTTACTAGCTGTTAGATATCATAATCTGATGGCGGTTAAAGCTGAGGCAGGTCAGCGCTCAGTCAAGATGACACGTCAGGAGTACATTGGAACGAAACAACTGAGCCTAAAAAGTCAATTTCGTGTCTATGTTGATTGGGAGAGTTCTTTAAATGATTACATGCTCCAGCTTAAAGATGGAAAGCTGAGCCGCTCTGGCCTTTATAAGGCCGTGGCGACAGCGGATAATTACCAAACAGCCATCGAGGCTTTTCAGAAATATAACTATACTAGCGATACCAATTATAGTAAGAAGTTAAAAAAGATTATCGAAACCTATAATCTAGTTGACTACAATCGCTAAGGAAATTTACTGCTTGTTGGTTATGGGCTTTATATGATAACTAAATGATAAAAGGAGACAAGTTTTTCTACGATTGGCTTGTCTTTTTTGTTGTCGTAAAAATCTTAGTTTTGCTATTGACAAAACTATCGAGGTGCGATATTTTTATATCGAACTAAGATATAACGAAGTACGATATAAAAGGAGCTTATATGGATAAAAAAATAGAACGTGTTTACGTTCCTATGACGGAGTCTGCTTTTTATATTCTATTTGCTTTGCAGGAGGAAAGGCATGGTTATGATATTACCCAGGTAACCAAAGAATTGACGGCTGGACAGGTTGTTATCAGTCCTGGGACCATGTATGGAACTTTATCAAAGATGGAAAAAGATGGCTTGATTGTTCTGGTCGGTGAAGAAGGTAAGCGTAAGCTTTATCGGCTAACAGCTCTTGGTAGAGAGGTGTTAGACTTGGAATTGGCACGCATTGAACGGCTGTATCGAAATAGTAAGGGAGAACGTTATGGTAACGAAAACAGAAGTTAAAATTTTCTGGATTACAGATTTTGAAGAAGAAACAGCTTATCTGAGAAGGATGCATCAGTCAGGGTGGAAATTTGTTAAGCTAATGGCGGGGTGTTTTTTCCACTTTGAATCTTGTCCGCCCGAGGATGTGGTATATCAGCTTGATTTCAGATGAGAGAAAAAGGGAGACGATTATCTCAGTTATTTGAAGATTATGGCTGGGAGCATGTCGCAGATTGCAATTATTTTTCAATTTTTCGCCAATCGAAGCAAGATGTTGACGTTAGTATTTATAGTGATTCAGAGAGTCAGTATGAGATGGTCAAGCGTATCTTTAAAAGTCGATATCTGACTGCTTTCTTTTTATATGTGATATCGTCAACCTTACTATTAAGGTCACACCCTAGCTTTTTCTTAGGGATATCTGTCGTGTATCTTCCTATATTAACTTATTGTGCTTACCGTTTTTATGTCTTGAGGAACAAGTATAGGAAGTGAGGACTTCTACTATGAAGAATTATAAACGTTTTAGTTTTCATCATTTACAGGCGATAGAAGACTATCTACGTCATATGCATCAAGCAGGCTATGCCTTGAAGACAATTACCATGATGGGCAAGTTGACTTTTGAACCCTGCCAGCCAGAAGATGTGGTTTATCGGTTTGACCTTCAAAAACAAGCCTATATGGATTTGAACAAATCCTATGTGCAAACCTACCGAGATGCTGGTTGGCAATTGGTACCTCTTGATTATCAAGGAGTTGTCTTGTTTAAAAAATCTGCTGAAGGTGTGGCTAGTTTAGATGAGTTAGAATTATATAGTGATAGTCACAGCCGTTACGCTTTTGAAAAATTACTCTTGCAGCGACGACTAGCCTTCCCACTAATACCTCTACTGCTTCCGATAACACAGACCTTTACTTACTTTTTTGATGGAGCACCGAAACGTTCTATTGGGTTTTGGTTGTTTTGGGGACTAATCTTTTTAGAGGGTCTGGTATGGTGTCTGTATTATTTGAAACAGTTTAGGGATTTGAAAAAGAAGTACTCTCTCTAGGTCTTAAGATGTATTTTTAGCACTCTTGTAAAAAGAGTGCTAATTTTGTTGACAGAAGGGAAAAAAGGAGTATAATAGAATCATAAGTTAGCAGTCGGAGTTAAAGAGTGCTAACTGGAAGCGGAGGTGAGATTTCAATGATCACACAACGTCAAAGCGACATCTTGAATTTGATTGTTGAGATGTTCACACAGACGCATGAACCCGTCGGTTCAAAAGCTCTTCAAGAAAGTATTGCCTCAAGTTCGGCGACTATCCGAAATGATATGGCAAAACTTGAAAAATTGGGTTATCTTGAAAAAGCCCATACGTCTAGCGGTCGTTTGCCTAGTCGGGCAGGATTTCAGTATTTTGTCCGTCATTCGCTTAGCCTTGATAGTATCGATGAACAGGACGTCTATCAGGTGGTCAAGGCTTTCGATTTTGAAGCTTTCAAGCTAGAGGATATCTTAGATGCAGCAGCGAAATTGCTGGCGCAGATGACAGGCTATACGGCTGTTGTTCAAGATGTTGAGCCGACCAGTCAACGCTTGACAGGTTTTGATATTGTGCAACTCTCCAGTCACGATGCCTTAGCTGTCTTAAGTTTAGACGAGTCCAAATCAGTGACCGTTCAATTTGCCATTCCTAAGAATTTCTTGGCCAGAGATTTGATGATATTGAAGTCTTTGGTGTCGGAGCGTCTGCTCGATAAGACGGTTCTGGAAATTCATTACAGGTTGAGAACCGAGATTCCTCAGATTGTTCAGAAGTATTTTAAAACGACGGACAATGTCTTGGATCTCTTTGATTACATCTTTTCTCAGCTCTTTAAGGAATTGGTCTTTATTGAAGGAAAAGTAGCTTCGCTGACCTATGCAGACCTTGCGACCTACCAGTTTTTGGATAATGACCAAGGTGTGGCACTGGCTTTGCGCTCTGCTATCTCTCCAGAAGAAATGGTGCAGGTTAGTGTCGGTGAAAGTCAGGAAGAGGCGCTGAGCGACTGTACGGTCATCAGTCAGAAATTTTTGATTCCCTACCGAGGCTTAGCCATGATGAGTTTGATTGGTCCTATCGAGATGGATTACCGTCGCATGATGAGCTTGATCAATGTCATCAGTCGAGTCATGGTTATGAAGTTAACTGACTATTATCGCTATTTGAATAGCAACCATTATGAAGTAAATTAAAAGTAGAAAGAGGTGTCCTCTTGTCAGAAGATATTAAAAATGAAGAAGTTGTTGAGGAAGTGGAGGCTACTGAAGAAGTAGAAGAAACGACTGAGGCAGCTGAGAAATCAGAATTAGAATTGGCAAATGAGCGTGCCGACGAGTTTGAAAACAAATACTTGCGCGCACATGCTGAAATGCAAAATATTCAACGCCGTGCTAATGAAGAACGTCAAAACTTGCAATGTTATCGTTCACAGGATTTGGCTAAAGCAATCTTGCCAAGTCTTGACAATCTTGAACGTGCGCTTGCTGTCGAAGGTTTGACAGACGATGTTAAAAAAGGGCTTGAAATGGTTCAAGAAAGCCTCATTCATGCATTGAAAGAAGAGGGTATCGAAGAAATCGCTGCTGATGGTGACTTTGACCACAACTTGCATATGGCTATCCAAACTATGCCAGCAGACGATGAGCACCCAGCAGACAGCATTGCACAAGTCTTCCAAAAAGGCTACAAGTTGCACGACCGTATCCTACGCCCAGCAATGGTGGTCGTTTACGCTTAAACAGCGTGACCGAAATGTCAGAAAACTAGGTTGGGAGTCTGAAGTCTATAATTTGGTAAACTCCCACAGGTTGACTAGTATTTCATCATCTAGTCGGCTACTAATCAACGAACAGAAAAAAGGCAAAATCTTCAACTGTTTCTAGCAACAGCTAGGAAGCGAACGAAGTGAGCCTTTACCTGATACTCTTCGCTGTGGCAACCGTCATCAAACACCAGTGTTTGATGACTCGGAACATTTGAGACCTTGGGTTCAAATGTTAGTTATGAGATTCCGTAGGAAGCTGCTAACGTCCGTGTCACTTAAGAAGAGTATTCTAAAAATAAAAAATTACTTTAAAATTTGAAAGGAATTGAACCCGAACAGAGAACTTAAAAAAGGTGGACTGCCGATGACATTAGGATGTCCTGTCAGTTTCTTATTTTTCAGTCGCTTTCTCGGCGTTCTTGGTATCTTATATTATGTCTAAAATTATCGGTATTGACTTAGGAACAACTAACTCAGCAGTAGCAGTTCTTGAAGGAACTGAAAGCAAAATCATCGCAAATCCAGAAGGTAACCGTACAACACCTTCAGTTGTGTCATTCAAAAACGGTGAAATCATCGTTGGTGATGCGGCTAAACGTCAAGCAGTGACAAACCCAGAAACCATCATCTCAATCAAATCAAAAATGGGAACATCTGAAAAAGTTGCGGCTAATGGTAAAGAATACACACCACAAGAAATTTCAGCGATGATTCTTCAATACCTTAAAGGTTATGCTGAAGATTATCTTGGTGAAAAAGTTGAAAAAGCCGTTATCACAGTTCCAGCTTACTTCAACGATGCCCAACGTCAAGCAACAAAAGATGCAGGTAAAATCGCTGGTCTTGAAGTAGAACGTATCGTTAACGAACCAACTGCAGCTGCCCTTGCTTATGGTCTTGATAAGACTGACAAAGATGAAAAAATCTTGGTATTCGACCTTGGTGGTGGTACATTTGACGTGTCAATCCTTGAACTTGGTGATGGTGTCTTCGACGTTCTTGCAACTGCTGGTGACAACAAACTCGGTGGTGATGACTTTGACCAAAAAATCATTGACTTCTTGGTAGAAGAATTCAAGAAAGAAAACGGTATTGATCTGTCAACAGATAAAATGGCTCTTCAACGTTTGAAAGATGCTGCTGAAAAAGCTAAGAAAGACCTTTCAGGTGTGACGCAAACACAAATCAGCTTGCCTTTCATCACTGCTGGTGAGGCTGGACCACTTCACTTGGAAGTTGCTTTGACACGTGCTAAATTCGACGATATCACTCGTGACCTTGTTGAACGTACAAAAACACCAGTTCGTCAAGCCCTTTCAGATGCTGGTCTTTCAATCTCAGAAATCGATGAAGTTATCCTTGTCGGTGGTTCAACACGTATCCCAGCCGTTGTAGAAGCAGTTAAAGCTGAAACTGGTAAAGAACCAAACAAATCAGTTAACCCTGACGAAGTTGTTGCGATGGGTGCTGCCATCCAAGGTGGTGTGATCACTGGTGATGTCAAAGACGTTGTCCTTCTTGACGTCACACCATTGTCACTTGGTATCGAAACAATGGGTGGTGTCTTCACAAAACTCATCGACCGCAACACAACTATCCCAACATCTAAATCACAAGTCTTCTCAACAGCAGCAGACAACCAACCAGCCGTTGATATCCACGTTCTTCAAGGTGAACGCCCAATGGCAGCAGATAACAAGACTCTTGGACGTTTCCAATTGACGGATATCCCAGCTGCACCTCGTGGTATTCCACAAATCGAAGTAACATTTGACATCGATAAAAACGGTATCGTATCTGTTAAAGCTAAAGATCTTGGTACTCAAAAAGAACAACACATCGTTATCAAGTCAAACGACGGTCTTTCAGAAGAAGAAATCGAACGCATGATGAAAGATGCCGAAGCTAACGCCGAAGCAGATGCTAAACGTAAAGAAGAAGTTGACCTTAAAAACGAAGTTGACCAAGCTATCTTTGCGACAGAAAAAACAATCAAAGAAACTGAAGGTAAAGGCTTCGATACAGAACGCGATGCCGCTCAAGCAGCCCTTGATGACTTGAAAGCTGCTCAAGAGTCAGGTAACCTTGACGACATGAAAGCAAAACTTGAAGCCCTTAACGAAAAAGCACAAGCTCTTGCCGTTAAACTCTACGAACAAGCTGCAGCAGCTCAACAAGCAGGCGCAGAAGGTGCAACAAACACTGAAAACGCAGGTGATGACGTTGTAGACGGTGAGTTTACGGAGAAGTAAAATAGTCCTGTGGACTATTTTAGCCTACGAGCCAGAAACAAGGAATGAGTAGATCGTTCGGGGAGCCCTTTTATCCCGAGCTTAAAAACTGGAAAGCTCTGCAAGTTAAGAAGGACTACTCACTCTTCGAACTAGTAAATAAAACTCAAACGCAGAGGTTGCAACCCAGCCTCTGTTTTTGGCTAAATAATAAAGAGGTGACCCTAGGTCACCAAGGCAAATGGTTTCCGCCGTGGTGAAAAGACTAATGGCTTGCCATTAGTCGGGGGAATAAGCAAGACCTTAGGCTTGCTTATTAGCAATGGAACGCCAAAGGCGGTCGCTTGCGACCCCACCACTTAAGGAAACCATAAAAATAAAAAACTAAGGTATTAAATGATGAACAATACAGAATTTTACGATCGTCTTGGGGTGTCAAAGGACGCCAGTCAAGACGACATTAAAAAAGCCTACCGTAAGATGTCAAAAAAATACCATCCAGACATCAACAAGGAGGCTGGTGCAGAACAAAAGTACAAGGATGTTCAAGAAGCCTATGAAACCTTAGGTGATGAGCAAAAACGTGCTTCTTATGACCAATTTGGTCCAGCTGGAGCTAATGGTGGCTTTGGTGGCGGAGCAGGAGGCTTCGGAGGTTTTGATGGAGCTGGCTTTGGTGGTTTTGAAGACATCTTCTCATCATTCTTTGGTGGTGGAGGTGCTAGTCGCAATCCCAACGCTCCTCGTCAAGGAGACGACCTCCAGTATCGCATTAACCTCAAATTTGAGGAGGCTATCTTTGGTACGGAAAAAGAGGTTTCTTATAACCGCGAAGCTTCTTGTAACACGTGTTCAGGTTCTGGTGCCAAACCAGGAACAAGTCCTGTAACTTGTGGACGTTGTCACGGTGCAGGTGTGATCAATGTGGATCGTCAAACACCGCTTGGTGTCATGCGTAGCCAAGTGACCTGTGATGTCTGTCATGGTACAGGTAAAGAAATTAAAGACCCGTGTACAACTTGTCGCGGCACAGGTCATGAAAATCAAAGCCACAAGGTTTCTGTTAAAATCCCGGCAGGTGTTGAGACAGGACAACAAATCCGCCTTCAAGGTCAAGGGGAAGCTGGATTCAACGGTGGTCCATATGGCGATCTCTTTGTCATCATCAACGTTGCACCGAGTGATAAGTTTGAACGTAATGGTTCAACCATTTACTACAATATGAACATTTCCTTTGTTCAAGCAGCGCTCGGTGATACCGTCGAAGTACCAACGGTTCATGGCAATGTTGAAATGACCATTCCTGCAGGAACGCAGACTGGTAAGACCTTCCGTCTTCGTGGTAAAGGAGCTCCTGCTCTTCGTGGTGGCGGTCAAGGTGATCAGCATGTTAAGGTTAACATTGTGACTCCAACTAAGCTGAACGACTCTCAACGAGCAGCTCTTAAAGCCTTTGCGGAAGCCAGTGGTGACCAACCAATCCATCCTAAGAAAAAAGGTTTCTTTGATAAGATGAAAGAAGCTTTTGATCCAGAAGTTTAAAGAACAGTAGAATGATAGCTCATTTAAGGTTAGCCATCATTCTATTTTTTTGTTTGTTTTTTCTGTATGGGGACAGATGGTGTTGGATGGGCTAGAAAGCTCTTTCAGAAAATGCTAAAATATGATCATGACAAGATATAAAGCGATTATTTCCTATGATGGGACAGATTTTTCAGGTTTCCAGCGTCAACCACAGGCACGAACAGTCCAAGAGGAGATTGAAAAAACTCTTTTGAGATTAAATAGTGGGCATCCAGTTACCATTCACGGGGCTGGTCGTACGGATGCTGGGGTCCATGCCTACGGTCAGGTCATTCATTTTGATTTACCCCAAGAGCGAGATGTTGAAAAGTTGCGTTTTGGTTTGGATACACAGTGTCCAGACGATATTGATATTGTTGCGATTGAGGTTGTTGAGGATGATTTTCATGCGCGTTACAACAAGCATTCCAAAACCTATGAGTTTTTGGTAGATGTTGGTCGTCCTAAAAATCCTATGATGCGTCACTATGCCACACATTATCCTTATCCTGTTGACCTTTCTTTGATGCAGGAAGCGATAGTGAATTTGCTTGGGACGCACGATTTTACAGGTTTTACAGCATCTGGGACAAGTGTGGAAAACAAGGTCAGAACCATAACAGAGGCAAGGGTCGAGCGAGATGATAAGACGGACTTTTTGGTCTTTACCTTCTCAGGAAATGGTTTTCTTTATAAGCAGGTTCGCAATATGGTGGGGACCTTGCTTAAAATTGGCAACGGTCGGATGCCAGTCAGTCAGGTTAAGACCGTTTTGGAGAGTTGCAATAGAGACTTGGCGGGTCCGACGGCAGCTGGTAATGGGTTATATTTAAAGGAGATTAGGTATGAGTGATCATTATGTTTTGGCGATTTCAGGCAACGATATTTTTAGTGGTGGTGGTTTACACGCTGATTTAGCGACTTATACGGTCAATAAACAACATGGTTTTCTAGCAGTGACTTGCTTGACTGCCATGACCGATAAGGGTTTTGAAGTTTTTGCGACAGACTCTCGTGTTTTTGCCTATCAACTATCAAGTCTTAAGGATGTTCCTTTTTCTGCCATCAAATTAGGTCTTTTGCCTAATGTTGATTTGGCTGAACAGGCCTTGACGTTTGTTAAAGCTCATACGGGCATTCCAGTCGTCTTGGACCCTGTCTTGGTCTGCAAAGAAACCCACGATGTGGAAGTTTCTGCTTTGCGTGATGAATTGATCAAGTTTTTCCCTTATGTGACCATCATCACACCGAATCTGGTAGAAGCAGAGCTATTAGCTCAAACGGCTATCAGAACGATCGACGACATGAAGCAAGCGGCCCAAAAACTCTATGACCTTGGAGCAGCGCATGTCGTTATCAAGGGTGGTAACCGTTTAGACAAGAGCAAGGCGATTGATCTCTACTATGATGGTAATGATTTTGAACTATTTGAATTCCCTGTTTTGGAGGAAAATAATGTTGGTGCTGGTTGTACTTTTGCTTCAAGCATTACGAGTAACCTAGTTAAGGGAGGGTCTGTGAAAGAAGCCGTAGGACAAGCCAAAGATTTTGTCTTTAAGGCTATCAAAAAATCAAATGATTATGGAGTGGTTCAATATGAGAAGGACTAATGTTTCAAAATTAACTCTGTTGGCTGTTTTGACAGCTCTGACTCTTGTTTTAGGTAAGTTTGTCAGCATCCCAACGCCGACAGGTTTTCTCACGTTATTGGATGCAGGTGTCTTTTTTACAGCTTTTTATCTTGGAGCTAAAGAAGGGGCTATCGTTGGTGGTTTGTCAGGTTTTTTGATTGATTTGATTTCTGGTTATCCTCAATGGATGTTCTTTAGTCTTTTAGCTCATGGTGGCCAAGGTTACTTTGCTGGTTGGACAGGTAAGAGCCGTCCTATTGGTTTGGCTTTATCATCTTTGGTGATGGTTGGTGTTTACTTTCTAGCTTCTATCCCTTTATACGGTCTAGGCTCTGCCATAGCTGGACTTTGGGGGAATATCATGCAGAACTTTTTTGGACTTTTAATAGGTTATGTAGTCTATCTTGCTTATAGCAAGGTAAGTCCTGGTAAATAAGAAAAAATCTCTATGCTCTGTCTTGAGCATAGAGATTTTGTTATGGTTTGCCCGCTGTGGTTTGGGCCTTGGCGAGGGCTTGAGTAATGGTATCGGAATAATAACCTGATGCCTTATCGAGCATATCGTAATCTATCAAACCATCTTCACGTTCGAAGTGAACATTGTCAGTGCCTTGCCAGATTTCTGGGTGAGCTTTAGCCGTTTCTACCCAGTCGGCAATTTGGATAAAGCTGTTCTTTTTGGCAAGTTCCTTCTCATAACTTGCTGTCTTTGAAACGGTAGAATCAGGATAGTCGCTGTAGTTACCGTTGTAGGGAGTTACCAAAACCAAATGACTTCCCTTAGGGAGTAAATCAACGATTTGGTCGAGATTTTCTTTATAAGAACTTGTTTCGTTAACACCGACTGCGATAATGACTGTTTCTGGCAAGGTACCTGAGTTCAAGTAAGTCTGAACCAGACTGGCAGCATCTGCGAGGTTGCGGTTACTTAACGGGTCTAAAATAGCTTGAGGTAAGGTTTGTTTCAATTTTTCAGAGGCATGCACAGACACAGAATCGCCGATTAAAAGTACATTTTCAGATGAATAGTTTGTTTCGTCTGACGTATTTGTAGGACTTTCTTTGAAACGATCCAATTCTTGAAGTAGGGCATCAATCATTAGGGTAGAACCTTTAGTGTCTGTTTCCCCTGTATGAGAAAAATGCACACCGTCTGACCCTACCCAAAGATCAGGATTGTCAGTAGCGATTTGGTACCAATCAACAATAGAGACGTTGATATGTTGGTCAGCTTGAGCTTTTTCGTAATCACGAATGTCTTTGATAAGATCGGGATCTTCTTGACTGTAAGGTGTGATGAAGATAAGGTGTTTATCATCATTGAGAGAGGCAATCATCTTGTCAATAGTCTCCTGATAATCATCCCCTGTATTGGCACCTAGAGAGACGACAACATAGTCATAATCTCCTGATTGCATATATTGGCTAAAGAGGTCGTAACCTTGGGTAAAGGATCGACCAACCTCTACTTGAACGTCCATGTTGTCAAAACGTTCAGGGTAGATATCGTGGGCATCTAGGATAACAGAGTCTCCTATCAGTAGCACATTGCTGTAGTCATCAGCGACAGGAGTTTGGCTGTCAGTGCTGGCATTTCCATTGTTTTGGGAAATACGCAGAGCTAGTTTTTGGCTGGTAGCCATATTGTTGGCACTTTGTTTCAGACTTTTAATCATCAAGTTTGACTCGAAGTCACTTAAATGAGGTTGCTGAGTGACAGTTTTGATTGATAAAGCTAGGCAGACTAACAGCAGCGGTGCTAGGATATAACTTGCTTTTTTGCTGATCTTGGCTTTCTTTGATTGCCCCATTAAGGCAGGCTCTATGACGTAGAAAGATAAACTAGCTAGTAGAAGAGACAAGAGAGTCGTCAAAGCAACTGCTAGGAGATATGCCTTGGGAAAGAGGTTTTTAAAAATGATATAGAGTGGCCAGTGGAAGAGATAGACACTGTAGCTAATGTTAGCGAGATAGGTGACTAGGGCAGGCTCTTTACGATTTTTCAAAGAATCATGAAGGAGACGGCAGAAGAAGATGAGAGAAGAAGTCCACAGACTAGCTAAGAGAAATCCTAAAAGATAGGTCAGCTGAGCTTCAAAATGAAGGAGAAAAGCCAGACTGATAAGGACAAGACCACTACCGATAGCACCTAAAAGAGAGGCGTAAGGAGGTAGTGATTTCTGAATGTCCCTGTAAAGAGAGGTGGTCTCTTTAATACCTGCCAAAGTAGCCAGAAAGCTCCCTGCGAAAAGAGGAAAAGCATGACTAGCTGTTGAAAAGTAGAGATTTGATAAGTCAGTCTGCCAAAGAGCTCCCCAAATCATAAGGCCAGCAGATAAGATAAAGAGCAGACCACTGATCGTTCGGATAATTTTTCGGTAAGACCTTGCTGATTTTATCCCTTTTCCTAGGAGCCAAAGTAAAAGCCCCCATAGAAGATAGTAGTGAACCTCGATGGATAGACTCCAAGTGTGGAGGAAGAGGTGAGGTGAAAATTGAGCTTCGTAGTTAGAACCGATACCCATCTCGTAGAAATTGGTCACAAAGCCGATACTGGCTAGGACTTGCTTCCAAATACCAGCGATAAAATCCTGCCTGATGAGCAAAGCCAAAGGCAGACTGATGAGGATAGATAGAACAAGCGGTGGAAAGATACGATAGAGTCGTTTTCTAAGATAAACCAGTAGTTTTATCTGCCTATTTTGAGAAAATTCATCGATGAGTAGAGCAGTAATCAGGTAACCTGAGAAAGTGAAGAAAATATCAACTCCGATGAATCCTCCTGGGAGAAAATCTTTAAAAAAGTGGTAGGTCAGGACGAAAAGGAGTCCGACTACCCTAATTAGTGAAAACCATTGTATTCTCATTTTTGATAAATTCCTTGTTTAAACTTTCCTTGAATGACTTGTCCATCTGCTAGACTTAGTTTGCCTTGACCGTCAGCCTGTCCCTTGCTGAAGTGACCTGAATAAGACCATCCTTCTTGAGAATAGAAGGTTCCTTGACCGTCAAAGTTTCCATTTTTAAAATTCCCCTTGTAGTGATCACCATTGCTAAAAGTTATGTCACCTTTTCCGTTCATTTTTTCGTTACGAACGTAGCCTGTATAACGAATGGTTTGCCCATCAAGGACTAGGCTTGTCTTTTGAGGAAGCAACAGCCATATCGTGCTAACTGCACTGAGGATAATAACTAAGACGCAGATCATTTCAAAAATGGGTCGTCGTTTGTGTAACATCATTAATCTCCTAAGATTTAATATGATTCATATTTTATCAAGAATAAGACTGCTTGACAAATTTGACATAAAAAGAGTCATTTATTGAAAAAAAGACTATAATGGAGTTGATTAAACGTTTAGGAGAGTTATGGGATGAAAAATAGAGATACGCAACTATTGGATAGGGTTTACAATCTTATTTTAGACCCCAAAATAAGTGAGCAAGAACGTCAGCTCTTAGTAGTCTTTAAGGATAGAGTCGGTAAGGGAGCATACTTTGATAGAGAACTAGCGATTTTATCGACTGCTTTACAACAACTGGCTATCAAGAGTCTGCAAGGTGGGTCAGGGCTCAGCGACGATATAAAGTCGTTTTATCAGGACATCTCAGTTGTGAGTGCGCGTAAAAATACTTTGTGTGTAGGCTTGATCAATTGGATTGGATAGGCTTATGACTGATGAAAAATCAATAGACTTTTGCTATAATAGGGTCAAGTGAGGTATCTGTATGGATTTACAAGTATTAGAAAATCAAACGAGAGCTCTAGTGGTTGATATTCTTGAACGCTCTGCAATCAAAAAAGGACAGTTTTTTGTGCTAGGATTGTCATCTAGCGAGGTAGCAGGAGGCGTGATAGGTAAGGCTTCTAGTCTAGAAATAGGCGAGGTAATCGTTAAAACTATCCTGGAAGCAACTAAGGCGCGTGGTGTCCACCTAGCCGTTCAAGGATGTGAGCATCTTAATCGGGCTTTGGCAGTGGAAGCAATAGCTGCTGAGTCGAAAAATCTTGAAATCGTCAATGTTCTTCCTAGCCTTCATGCAGGTGGTTCAGGTCAGTTGGCTGCCTTTAAGTACATGGCAGAGCCTGTCGAGGTAGAGGAGATTGTTGCCCACGCGGGGCTTGATATTGGAGATACCTCTATCGGTATGCATGTTAAGCGCGTGCAAGTACCTCTTATCCCTATTCAGCGTGAACTGGGTGGAGCTCATGTGACCGCTCTTGCTAGCCGTCCAAAATTGATTGGTGGTTCTAGAGCTCAGTACAAAGAAGATCCTATTCGAAAATTTTAATAAGGTAGCTAAAAACCGACCCCTAATAAGGAATCGGTTTTTATTTTTTGGTAGAATTGATGGCATTGACTGTCGGTAGGTGAATACCGTCAGCGATCAAAGCTTCTTGATAGAGTCTATAAAATTCAGAGTAGATGGCGCTCTGCATTCCATTTTGGACAAAAATATCAATTCGAAATACCAGCTGTCCATTAGGAGTTGTTTTTGGCCCCAGGATGGTTGGAGCCCCTACAATTTGTGGAAAATGAGGGACTTGTTCGTCATTAACTTGTTTGATAACTTGAGTCATTTGCTCAAGGTTGGTATGCGCCAATATAGGAATATCAATCTGCGCACGCATATCTCCACGAGATTTGTTGCTAACGATAGAGATATTTCGGTTGGGGATAGTGTGCAAGGTTCCGTCAAATCCTCTAATCTGAGTTGTTCGAATACCAACGCTAGAAACGATGCCTGTTACTGAACCGATCTCCACGGATTCACCAACGTCGTATTGATTTTCTAAAAGAATAAAGAATCCATTTACTAAGTCAGATAGAAAGTCTTTGGCACCAAGTCCAAGGGCTACCCCAGCCAGACCAGCTCCGGCAAGAAGACTAGAAACAGGAATGCCAATAATACTAAGCACCCAGTAGATTAGCATAAAATAAAGGGTATAGTCTAGGATATTATGTAGGAGCTTGATGATAGTTTTTTGACGTGCTTGAGTCTATTTTGTTAAAGCAATAGACTTGGTTACTGCCTGATTAAAAAGATAAGTGAAGAGTCTTTTAGCGATAAAAAAGAAAAGCAGTAATAGGAGTAGCGATACTAATTTAGAAAGAAGATCAACAGCTAATTGTTCTAAGTGAAGTTGTTTGATGTAATTCTGTAAAATAGTCATAAATCTATTTTATCAAAAAAGCTGAAGCTTAGCAGAAAAAGACCTCTCTAAAGTGAGCGAGTCTTCTTGAAATCAAATAAAAACACTTTGAAATCCTTTTAAAATATGGTAAACTAAGCTGTATATAAAATTTTTAAGGAGAAATGACGAGATGTCTACATCATTTGAAAATAAAGCTACAAACCGTGGCGTTATTACATTCACAATCGGTCAAGATAAAATCCAACCAGCTCTTGACGCAGCATTTAACAAAGTTAAAAAAGAATTGAACGTACCAGGTTTCCGTAAAGGTCAAGTGCCACGTCCAATTTTCAACCAAAAATTTGGTGAAGAAGCACTTTACGAAGATGCTTTGAATGCTATTCTTCCAGCAGCTTATGAAGCAGCTGTAGCTGAACTCAGCCTTGACGTTGTTGCACAACCAAAAATCGATGTTGCTTCAATGGAAAAAGGTCAAGAGTGGACAATCACTGCTGAAGTTGTTACAAAACCAGAAGTTAAACTTGGTGACTACAAAAACCTTGCAGTATCAGTAGAAGCTTCAAAAGAAGTAACTGATGAAGAAGTAGACGCTAAAATCGAACGTGAACGCAACAACCTTGCAGAACTTGTTATCAAAGAAGATGCAGCTGCTGAAGGTGATACAGTTGTTATCGACTTTGTAGGTTCTGTTGACGGTGTTGAGTTTGACGGTGGTAAAGGTGATAACTTCTCACTTGAACTTGGTTCAGGTCAATTCATCCCAGGTTTTGAAGACCAATTGGTTGGTTCAAAAGCAGGTGAAACTGTTGATGTTAACGTAACATTCCCAGAAAACTATCAAGCAGAAGACCTTGCAGGTAAAGCTGCTAAATTTGTAACAACAGTTCACGAAGTTAAAACAAAAGAAGTTCCAGCTCTTGACGATGAACTTGCAAAAGACATCGATGAAGAAGTTGAAACACTTGCAGACTTGAAAGCTAAATACCGTAAAGAGCTTGAAGCAGCTAAAGAAATCGCATTTGACGATGCTGTCGAAGGTGCAGCTCTTGAGTTGGCTGTAGAAAATGCAGAAATCGTTGAATTGCCAGAAGAAATGGTACATGACGAAGTACACCGTGCCATGAACGAATTCATGGGCAACATGCAACGTCAAGGTATCTCTCCAGAAATGTACTTCCAATTGACAGGTACAACTGAAGAAGACCTTCACAAACAATACGAAGCGGATGCTGACAAACGTGTTCGTACAAACCTTGTTATTGAAGCAATTGCTAAAGCAGAAGGTTTCGATGCTACTGAAGAAGAAATCGAAAAAGAAATCACTGACCTTGCTTCAGAATACAACATGGAAGCTGACCAAGTACGTGCTCTTCTTTCAGCAGATATGCTTAAACACGATATCACAATGAAAAAAGCTGTTGAAGTGGTTACAAGCTCAGCAACAGTAAAATAATCAATCATATCTGATTGGAGTCAGCTAGTCTTTAGGCTAGCTGATTTTTTATCTCGAAAGTGACAGCAAAAATCTTTTGACGAATGAGTAAATTTAGCGTAGAATAGTAGGTAATGAAATAAGCTGGGGAATTGTCCCTAGTTTTCTATCAAATGTTATAAAGAACAGGGTGTTTACGCTGTGAGTACCCTTGTATCAATAGTTAGAGGAGAACCACTTTGGAATTAGAAGTATTTGCTGGGCAAGAAAAAAGTGAATTATCAATGATTGAGGTTGCGCGTGCTATTTTGGAATCACGCGGACGTGACCACGAAATGTACTTCAGCGATCTTGTTAACGACATTCAAACTTACCTTGAAAAATCAGACGCAGATATCCGTGAGGCATTGCCATTCTTTTATTCAGATTTGAACACTGATGGAAGTTTCATTCCACTCGGTGATAATAAATGGGGTCTTCGTTCATGGTATGCTATTGATGAAATTGATGAAGAAATCATTACCCTTGAAGAGGATGAAGAAGGGGCACCGAAACGTAAAAATAAACGTGTTAATGCCTTTATGGATGGCGACGAAGATGCTATTGATTACTCAGATGATGATCCAGAGGATGAAAGCTATCAAGCATCAGCATCTAATGAGTATGATGAAGAAAATCCAGATGATGAAAAATCAGAAGTTGAATCATACGATTCAGAGTTGAATGAAATCATTCCAGATGAAGATCTTGATGAAGATGTTGATTTGAATGAAACAGATGATGATGAAGACGATGACTATGCTGATGAAGAAGAGTAATCCCTTGTTAAATACTAATATTTGACAAAATGCTCAAGATAAGATATAGTATTTATCGGGCACCTCTTTTAGAGGTCTGATAAACAAGTCTCCCTAGTGATAGGGAGATTTTTTTGTTTTTCCTAATATTATGCTATTTTAAATTGAAGGAGTTTAGAATGACAAAGTATATTTTTGTTACTGGTGGTGTTGTATCCTCTATCGGTAAAGGAATTGTAGCAGCCAGCCTAGGACGTCTTTTGAAAAATCGTGGACTCAAAGTGACGATTCAAAAGTTTGATCCTTATATTAATATTGACCCAGGAACAATGAGTCCTTACCAACATGGTGAAGTTTATGTCACAGATGATGGTGCTGAGACTGACCTTGACCTCGGTCATTACGAACGTTTTATCGATATTAACCTTAACAAGTACTCTAATGTAACAACTGGTAAAATTTACAGTGAGGTACTTCGTAAAGAGCGTAAAGGGGAGTATCTTGGAGCTACTGTTCAAGTTATCCCACATATCACAGATGCTCTGAAAGATAAGATCAAACGTGCTGCACGTACAACAGATTCTGATGTCATCATCACTGAGGTTGGTGGTACTGTTGGAGATATTGAAAGCTTGCCATTTTTAGAAGCTCTTCGTCAGATGAAGGCAGATGTTGGTTCTGATAACGTCATGTACATTCACACGACGCTTCTCCCTTATCTTAAAGCAGCAGGTGAGATGAAGACAAAACCAACACAACACTCTGTTAAGGAACTACGAGGCCTTGGTATCCAACCTAATATGTTGGTAATCCGTACAGAGCAACCTGTTGAGCAAGGTGTAAAAAACAAATTGGCACAATTTTGTGATGTAGCTCCTGAAGCTGTTATTGAGTCTATGGACGTTGAGCACATTTATCAAGTGCCACTGAATATGCAAGCTCAAGGAATGGATCAAATTGTTTGTGATCATTTGAAATTGGATGCGCCAAAAGCGGATATGACAGAATGGTCAGCTATGGTTGACAAGGTTCTAAACCTTAAGAAAACCGTTAAAATCGCTCTTGTTGGTAAATATGTGGAACTTCCAGATGCTTATTTGTCAGTCGTTGAAGCTCTCAAACACTCAGGTTATGTTAATGATTCAGCTATCGACCTTAATTGGGTTAATGCTAATGATGTGACTGCTGAAAATGCAGCAGAGCTTTTGGGTGATGCTGATGGTATTATTGTACCTGGTGGTTTTGGTCAACGTGGTACAGAAGGTAAAATCCAAGCTATCCGCTATGCTCGTGAAAATGATGTGCCTATGTTAGGTGTCTGCCTAGGTATGCAGTTGACCTGTGTTGAGTTTGCTCGTCATGTCCTTAATCTGGAGGGTGCTAACTCAGCAGAGCTTGATCCAGAAACGAAATATCCAATCATTGATATTATGCGTGACCAGATTGATATCGAGGATATGGGTGGAACCCTTCGTTTGGGACTTTACCCATGTAAATTGAAGGCTGGATCAAAAGCGGCTGCAGCTTATAATAATCAAGAAGTGGTCCAACGCCGTCACCGTCACCGTTATGAGTTTAATACAGCCTTCCGTGCCCAATTCGAAGAAGCAGGCTTTGTTTTCTCAGGTGTTTCACCGGATAATCGTTTGATGGAAATTGTTGAATTACCAGATAAGAAATTCTTTGTGGCAGCTCAATACCATCCAGAATTACAATCTCGTCCAAACCATGCAGAAGAACTCTATACAGCCTTTGTAACAGCAGCGGTCGAGAACGCTAAATAATAAAGAAACAGTGAGGAAAGCAAATTTGTCAGCTTGATTAGCCTCGCTGTTTTTTGTTGTGAAAAGAAAATACTTTTTTAAAAAAAAGCATTGACGATAGTTACCATATTTGATATACTTAAGTAGTTGTCAGCTGATAAGGCAGATGATGAAAATAATTTTTTTAAAAAGTTGTTGACATGATTTACATAATCTGATAAAATAGATTATGTTGTTAAGGAACAGCGGAAATGGCGGAATTGGCAGACGCGCAGGACTAAGGATCCTGTGACCGCTTTAGGTCGTGGGGGTTCAAGTCCCCCTTTCCGCATAAGTAGTTGAGCTAAGGCTCAACTTTTTTTATCTCAAAGTACTAGGGAGTTTATCTCCCTTTTTCATTTATAGAAAACGCTTTAACTTTCTTCAAATACTGGTATTTTTAAGGCAATTGTGTTAGAATGAAACTGTAAACGGGTTCAAACCCAAAAAAATAGAGGAGGCCTATACAAATGGCAATCGTTTCAGCAGAAAAATTTGTCCAAGCAGCTCGTGATAACGGCTATGCTGTTGGTGGATTTAACACAAACAACCTTGAGTGGACTCAAGCTATCTTGCGTGCAGCAGAAAGCAAAAAAGCTCCAATCCTTATCCAAACTTCAATGGGTGCTGCTAAATACATGGGTGGATACAAACTTTGTAAAGTTCTTATCGAAACTCTTGTAGAATCAATGGGTATCACTGTACCAGTTGCTATTCACCTTGACCACGGTCACTACGAAGATGCAAAAGAATGTATCGAAGTTGGTTACACTTCATTGATGTTTGATGGTTCACACCTTCCAATCGAAGAAAACCTTAAATTGACTAAAGAAATCGTTGAATTGGCACACGCTAAAGGTATCTCAGTTGAAGCTGAAGTTGGTACTATCGGTGGTGAAGAAGACGGTATCGTTGGTAAAGGTGAATTGGCACCAGTTGAAGACGCTAAAGCAATGGTTGAAACTGGAATCGACTTCTTGGCAGCTGGTATCGGTAACATCCACGGTCCTTACCCAGCTAACTGGGAAGGTCTTGACCTTGATCACCTTCAAAAACTTACTGATGCAGTACCAGGTTTCCCAATCGTATTGCACGGTGGTTCAGGTATCCCTGATGATCAAATCCAAGCTGCAATCAAACTTGGTGTAGCTAAAGTTAACGTTAACACTGAATGTCAATTGGCATTTGCAGGTGCTACTCGTAAATTTGCTGCAGAATATGAAGCAAATGAAGCAGAATACGACAAGAAAAAACTTTTCGACCCACGTAAATTCTTGGCTCCAGGATTCGCTGCAATTACTGAAGCTGTTGAAGAACGTATCGACGTATTCGGTTCAGCAAACAAAGCTTAATTTCAAGCTGAAACAGTATTAAATCAAGGTTTATCCATTTGGATAAACCTTTTTTAGTGAAAAAAATACTCAGAAAATACTCAATCATCAATAAGACTATCAATAAGGTTTGTAATATTCTTCTTCATGTTTTTAGTCACATGTAGGTATATTTGTGTTACTTTGCTCCCTTTAGTATGTCCGACACGCTCTTGTATTGCTTCTAAAGGAACTTTTTTCTCGGCTAAGAAACTAATATGGGTATGTCTAAAAATATGAGTGCTAATATGTTTTTTGAAACTAATCTGTTGGTCAATATTGATGCCTACTTTTTTGATATGACCTGTTTTTGTTTTCTTGCCTGTTTCATTAGAATTTAGAAAATTATTCAAAACACTATAATTTAATGGTACACCGTTATACATTGATTTATAGTGATTTTTTGATGTAAATATCCAACCGTTATTTTGATAATCAGGATTACCAGCAATATGGTGGTTATTTTCTTCTATTTCTTCTTGAAGAAGCTCTAAAGCCTTAGTAGAGAGCTCAACAGTTCTATAACTCTGTTCATTCTTTACATTTCCCTCATAGTTATTCTTGTTTGCTCCTCCGTGAGTAGCTCTAGTTCTTTTAACAGAAACGAGTTTATCCTTGAAGTTAATATCGGCGACTTTTAAACCCAAGACTTCTCCAATTCTCATGCCTGTTAAACTTTGAAATTCAAATATTCTGCCGTATTGACGATTATGTTTATTTACAATTGATAATACTTCGGCAAGTTCATCTTTTTCAAGGTAGGAATCTTCAATATTCTTGCTTTCTAATTCCTTTATTCTTTCTTCAAGTCCTTTATTTTCAATTTGAACATAAGGCATAGGATTTTGCTCTGGTTTAATATAATTTCTTTTGATAGCAAATGTATAAACTGAATTGAGGTCAGACTTTAAAGATTGAGCTATTCTTTTATGATTTCCCAATGGATAAAATTGGTCTATCATTTTTTGAATCACATCGGAAGTTATATTGTGAAGCAAGCTATCGGCAGGAATATATTTAATAATATGATTTTTGAATCTCCCTTGCTCTCCAGCTAGTGTCTTAGGTGCAACTTTCTTCTTTTTGATTCTGTCATCTTCCCATTCATTCCAAACTCTATTTAAAGTGATGTCTCCCTTGTTATTGAGAGTTGATAAAGTAAATCTTTGATGAAACTGTTCTAGTTTTTCTTGAAGTTCTCTTCTGATAATTCCTTGTAATTGAGGAGAAATTTTAACTTTTCCACTATCTGAGTAAGATTCACTTGTTAAATACCATTTACTAACAATTTCCCAGCGTTTTTGAGTCAGTGGGTGTTTAGTATAAATTCTATATTTAACCTCTATATACCCCTTTTTAGGAGCTTTACGAGATTGTTTAAATGTGACATTACCCATATCTATCTTTAACATTATTTACCTCAACTTTCGTATCTATGGTCTTGCCTGTATCTAAGGAAATCTAAGAAACCTTCAAAGTGTATCCAAACAATTTTATGAGAAGGATTTATTACAAATGGAGAGTATTCAGGATTTCTTCGCATTTCAACTAGTAGTGAATCTAGTGTTTTTGTTTTTAATCCTTCGAATCGTTTGCATACTGCTTCTTTGTTTCCCCATTCAGCTTGACAGTCTTCAACAGGTACGTATTTAATTTGAATCATTTCCTTACTCCTTATCAATTTTAATCTTTCTATATTGAACTTCATTATCAAGTAAGCGACCATCTTTAAAAATCTTACTCTTGTAAGAGGTCTCGTAAAGAATCATTTCATCTTTAATAAGGTCAGCTACATTTTCATTAGTTAATAATTTTAACTCCTCAGGTTTATTTAGATTTCTAGAAGAGTAAAAAGCTTTTTTGCCTAAACTTTCAAGTAATTCTTGTCCAATCCCTTTTTCCATATATTTAGCTACATAGCGACCAGCATTGGACGAATCGTCTAAGCTATCTAATTTGTTTATCCGAACTGCCCCATGACCCCATAATTTTAATAAAGAAGAATGAGGTACAAAAGGGAAATTAAAAAGAAGAATGTGTACATGCCACGCTCCTCTTTTCTGTCGTTCTAATACTGCTATATATTTTAGTTGCCTTTTTTTAGAATGATAAATATAGTAGTTCAATTTTTTGATAAACTTATCAAACATTATATTGAATTCTGTTCGGTCTTTAATATTTGCTTTTGTTGTTAGGGTAAGGAAACTTGTTTTGTTATCATAATTACAATCTATTAGTCTTTGGAGCTTCCATTTTGAATTTTTTCTGTTTTTGGATATACGTTTTAATCTTTCATCTTGTTCGTCAGGTGTAAGTTCATCAAATTTTCTACGTTTTTGTTTTTCTTTTAAAATGATTTGGTTGGTATCAACTTCAGTATTATCACTTGAGAAAATAGGGGATTGATATTCCCAAATCTCAATATACGAGGAAGTTCGGATAATCTTGCGATTATAACTCACAAAATTACCTCATTTTCTCGTTAAGTTTGCCTATATAATAAATAAACTAGAGGAGCAAGCTCCTCTGAATTTCAATTACAAGAATCGCTCCGCTAAACATGCTTCCAGCTTGCCGACCAGTCGGCAGTTTTTCTTGTGATTAAAATTCTAGTAGTTATAGGTTTGTGTAGTTGTATCAAATTCAAGAACAGGAATGACTTTACTTCGGTCAACTGTTCCGTCTATAAAGTAGTGGTTGTACTTATCAAAGAAAATTTTTCCTAAATATTCTTCATTGTGTGCAATTTGAGAAGAGCCAACATGTCCTGAAATAATATCCTTAAAGAATTTCCCAGTTGTAACAGGGAATTTATTGGTAAACATTTTAGGGTCAGTACCCTCTTTCCAAAAAATCCCAGCTTCTTCATCAACCCCAGCATGCACAAAGATTTGCCAATCCGTTTCAATATATCTTTGGTCTTGGAATTTACATTTAAACCAATCTATTAAGGGAGTAAATTTTGGATTAGATTTAATTTCATCTCGGATAGTCTTTTCAAACTGGTTAGGATTCCTCTGTAATAGGAGGGTCAATTCATCTAGGGAAAAGAAACTTTTAATGGTTTCAGGAGAACATTCGGGGCTTATATCTTCCGTAATGAGCCAGTGATAGAACCATTCATCATGGTTTCCTAAAAGCGTTTTGACTTGATTAGGATATTTAGATTCCAGTTCTCGAATCGTTTCAAGCACTTGATAGGAGTAATTCCCGTTATCTACATAGTCCCCTAAAAGAAACAATCGATTCTCGGAGTTAGTTAAATCTACTTTTTCAAAGGCAGTTAAAAATTCATCAAGATATCCATGGATATCACTTATAGCATAGTAAATCGCCATTATTTTTTCTCCATTACGCTTTTTAGTTTATTTAAAGTATCAGTTAAGGGAATAACAGAAAATTCTTTAATTTCAGAGTCAAGAACGATTCATCAACTAGGGTTGTTTTAGTTATATCATCACTCTTTTACTAAATCTAGTATTTGTTCAATACTGATAGGGGTAAAATCAATCATATCAGCTCCAACGTTGATTGCTCGTTTTCCCAAAATTTGTTTGAAATAGTCTGTTCTGTTATTATGAACATGTCCATATAGGTGGATAGAGTTATGAAAATAGGAATCCCATTCTAATATTGGATAGTGGAATAAAATGAATTTTCTCTTTTGGTAATGAAGTGTATGATAATCTTTAATCCATTCAAATAAGTTTTGGTCAAAATCAGGAGAATCAAGATAATGTTCATGGTTTCCTTTGATTAGGAACTTCCTTCCTTTTAGAGATTGTAAAATTTCATTAGCCTGTTTAGCATTTCCTCGATATAGAAAATCCCCAAGGATATAGACGTCATCGTTATCAGTTACAATCTGATTCCAATTATCAATAAGTTTTTGGTTCATATCCTCAATAGTTGAGAAAGGGCGATTACAGAACTTTATAACATTTTCATGATGGAAATGAGTATCAGCGATAAAGTAAATCATTAATAACCTCTATTATCTAGCGTTAATAGCATATGTGTAAACTAAGTAATTGGCAAAATCTCCAATGCGCTTTCGGTCATCTAGAAATTTTTCATACCAGCTACAATGTATAACCACTTTAAAGTTATTTAGCTACTGGTAAAATGTCAGAACAGGTAAACCATAGATTACCATTAAATTGACCAACATTTAGGTCTTTAAGTACAACTTCACGAGTTTTATTCTTCGACATTTCATCGGCAGAAATAGTAGGAGAGGTAGTGTTTACCTTCACTTGAATCATTTCCATAAAGAAATCGCTAGATTCATCTTGAATAGAGATATTCACACGATAAGCAGAAAGTTTTTGTGTTTCACGGTCAAGCACTTCTGAGAGCCCTTTTACTGCAAGAAACTTATTACCAAGTAATTCAGGTTTCAAAAAATCATTCAGTTTCATAATAAATTATTCCTTTCTTTGTCACCGCAAGCGGTGAGGAACAAATAGATATGCTGAAAATCTATCGAATTTAAGCATAATCTATCTGTTAAAATTAGGGGTTAGATATATTTTTGTAGTTCTGCTATAAAATCAAATTCTTTTGGGTTTAAATAAGGACTTTCCCAGTATTCAGCAGATTCTTTTCCAGAACCCTGCATGTAGAGATAGCCAGCACCTTTTACTTCAATAGGCTGTTTTGCAGGTGGTGTAGCAGTTCCAAAGACCATGCGATAGCCCTCGGAAGAGTTTGCTCCTAGGGTTATGCGTAATCCTAGGTTATCTCTAAGGTCGGTATTTAGTGTATCGGCATTAACCTGTTGAGCAGATACAAGGATAAAAATGCCTGACTGTCTTCCGAGTAAAATAATTTGTTTAATTCCGTCCATAACTTCATTTATAGTCTCTTTTGACTTTTTATCTGTGCCAGAGGCTTGGAAAGCTCCCATCTCATCGAAAATTAGCCAAGTCATATTGAATCCATGGTCAGTAAAGTTTGAGCCATACCTAAAGTTTTCTCTCATGTATTCATATCGCCTATTCATTTCTTCAACGGTTAATCGGACGATTCTAGCAATATTATTAAGAGAGGTAGCAACTCTATCCTGACCTAGATAGTGAGATAAACTCCCAAGGTCAGAATTTTTTGGATCTGCTATGTATAGTTCTGATTTCCGTTTCAAAAATTCTAGTAGTAAGTAAGAAATTAGGATAGACTTTCCTGAACCAGTTCCACCAGCAATTAAAATATGTGGGCATTCTACTGGATTGTAAACTACCCCATAGCCTAAATCTATGCTAATAGGATTAGTAGGTTGTTCATTTAACTTAGATGTTTGAAGTCTAGTAGGACGAACAGTAAAGAAATGATATTCCACTATGCTAGGTCGGATTATTTTGGTTTCAAGAGGGAGATCAAGTAGGGCAGATAATTCAACATCTAGGGATTCTAATTTTTTGCTGTAACTATCCCCTTGTTTGATAGCTACTATAATTAGTTTGTTATCGGACTGTTTCCAACTCATTATGGCAGAGGAGGTAATTACCCATTTATCTCCTATTTTTTCTTCCTTAAAGAGGCTATTAGAACGTAAAAAATAAAGTAACAAATCTCTTAGCTGAAATCTATTTTTTACCCAGTGTTCTAGCTTGTAAGTAAACCAAGCTAACAAAGAGAGTAGCAGCATGGGGATAAGTTTACTAAATGAAATAGCACTTAATAAATTTAAAAATGAAATTACTAAAAACAGATAAACTAAGTATTTTAGGCACTTGGCATAAAAGACCCAGTTTATATTTCTTTGGGTTAGGCTGATTGTGGGTTCTCGATTATGATTAAAAAACAACATATTGCTCTCCTATCTTTCATCTTTAAAGAGGACTACAAGTAATTTGTGGTCAGAGAAATTAGGTATAGTTTGTGAAGAAAAGTAATCTTGTACCTTTAAGTTAGAAATAATATAATCTAATTTAACTTTCTTTCCATCCTTTCTAATATGAGTAAATAAATTTTGAATATCAGAAAATTCGTATTTAGAGTACCAAGGTTCATAGTCTTTGACTAGGTTTTTAAAATCTTGTACAGTATCTAAGAAATCAACTGCAAAGTCAAAATGATTCAGATTAAAATTAAAATCTCCGAGGTATACAACTTTATTTGAAGAACTTAATTTAGAGTCCATTTCTTTAGTAAGACGAGTAAGTGTTTCCTTGGACTGTTTATCATTTTTTGACAGCCCCGATTTAACATATAGAGATACCACTTCTAATTCATTACTTTTAATTCGACATTCTCTGATATCACAAGACTTTCCATGAAACATTACTTTATTTACAATTTTTGCATCACACAAAGAAAAATCCTTTGCAATGTTTTCTTCAACTAATATACAGGTTCCGAGACTTGTTTTATAACAAGATTTATTAAGAGTGCATGATTTAGGTGTAAAGATTTTATAATTAACCTTATTGATTTCTTTATATAAATCCTGATTGAATTTTCGAAGGTCAACTATATGAACTTCTGTCAGAGAGATGACATTGGGTCTAATATTCATCTTTCTTAGTTCAGAAGATAGTTTTTCAAAATTATAACCTGCATAATTTTGAAAGTCGGTAGATTTATGCTTATCATTCACCTTTTTCCCTTGGATATTAAAAGTTGCAATAGTTAGACCTTGTTTTTGAGAGACTGTAAAACTCATTATTTTTCTCCTTTAAGCGATTCTAATTAGTGCTCCGCTATCTGCGAAGGTATCAATAGTAATGTACCCTGTTTCTGAAAAACTAGGTTCAACAAAGTTATGGACGTAAGCGAGTACCGAGTTATCATCTGAAAGCATTTCTTCTTCCCATTCCCCCAATAGCTTTTCCCCATTTAAATCAGAGGTTGGTAGGCTAACGTAAAGTAAAGCAAGTGAATTACCAGTTTCAATAACGTGATAAACCAGTTTGTTTCTTCTTTCTTCAAACTCCCTGACTACATTCTCATATTCAGGGTTGTATGAGATAGTGTCGATACTGCCAATTATTCCTCCAGCAGTTAAATAAGAGTAGTAGAGCCTATCTTCTGAAAAATATTTCCTAATGTTAGGATTTAATTTTCCTTGAAAGCGCTCTTCCATTTGTTGAAGGCGACGTAATGCTTCTTGTTTTGCGATAGCAATATTAGATTTCATAGAAGTTTCTTTCTGGGGTACAAAACCCGAAAAATTATTTACAATGATAGTATAACAAGAAAAGTTCCTTTTGTAAATGATTTTAGTGTACAAAATAAAAATAAAATAAAAAATCGAATGCTATTTAACATTCGACTGGATATTATATTTAGATTTTAATAATATATTTTCTAGTTTTTCGTGATTTATTGGAGCAACTAATTCTTTTAACTCTTTTTCTAAAATTTGAAATTCTTCGTCAAGTGACCTAGATGCACTAATTTTGTATTTCTCGTTCATATTCAATAATAGTGCAGCTTTGCATATTAATCTTACTGTTACACCGATAGTCACTGAGCGGGTAGGTAGGTATTTTGGAAGTTCTAATTTCAGGTCACGTATTGCTCTATTAACAGAATCACTAATTTCAGCTTTTATCTTGGTACCATATCCTTGCTTGTACTCTAAATCATTAAGTGGTATAGAGTGCTTATCTTCATAAATATCAAGCCAGTTAGTAACTGCTTGAGATTCTTCAAATGCTCTAGTTATTATTAGTCCTCTAGTGATATTTCCCGAGGTATCCTTAGAGTATAGTTCTTCAAGTAATGTAAGATATAATAAACATTCACTAGAAACTCTGACTTGAAATTCCATTATTAAACTTCTCCTTTTTGTAACATTGTATCATGTACCCTAAAATTATTCAAATATCAGAACAGATAGCAATTGAGTATCAGGCTTAATACTCATAAAATACTCAACTTCGGTAGAATTATACAGAATTTTAGGTACAAGCGATTTAATTTTAAACGCTTTGAATTTAGACTAATACCAATGCTAAACAAGATTATAGAAGTATCTTCCTATTATATATCCTATTCAGCAAACAAAGCTTAATTAGAGTTTGCTAATTAGTTAAAAAGAACACCGTGAGGTGTTCTTTTTAGTTTCTTTAAGATCGGATACTGTTTATGATATTAACATAGGGATATAATGTTAATATGTATAAGGGTAGATAGGGTTAGAAGAGAATCGTTTAAAATAAATCAGAAAAATTCCTTGCACTTCATACCTTCCTGTGATATAATTTTAAGGTATGTGGTGCTAGCACATCCGTTAAAATACTACGTAGGAGGAAAATAATAATGGCTAAAGTATGTTACTTTACAGGTCGTAAAACTGTTTCAGGAAACAACCGTTCACACGCGATGAACAAAACAAAACGTGCAGTTAAACCAAACCTTCAAAAAGTTACTGTCCTTATCGATGGTAAACCTAAAAAAGTTTGGGCTTCAGCTCGTGCGCTTAAATCAGGTAAAGTTGAACGCGTTTAATTTTATCTCGACAGCCTCAGGGCTGTTTTTTTTGTCTAAAATTTGAAGTTTCAAAGAAATACCTCTATATTTTTTACAAGAGCCTAGGAATATGATAAAATAAACTGATAAAAACTTTTTGAGGTAGTAATTATGACTGTAAAAATTAATACAAAAGATGGTCAAATTGAACTATCAGATGACGTTATTGCAACAGTTGTCGGAGGTTCAGCAACGGAAATTTTTGGCGTTGTAGGTATGGCAAGTAAAAGTACAATCAAGGATAACTTCCAAGCCCTCTTGCGCAAAGAAAACTACGCAAAAGGTGTTGTCGTAAAATCAACTGAAGCCGGTATTTCTGTAGATGTCTACACAGTTATGTCTTACGGTGTCAAAATCAGTGAAGTTTCTAAAAATATTCAAGAGCGCGTTAAGTTTAACCTTGAGAGCCAACTCGGTATTACTGCTGATATGGTTAATGTTTACGTGCAAAATATCAAAGTTGTGGGAGAAGATTAGTGTCAAATATTACAACAAGTTTATTCCAAGAGATGGTGCAGGCAGCTGCGACACGTCTTGGAAAACAAGCTGAGTATGTAAACTCGCTTAATGTCTTTCCTGTGCCAGATGGTGATACAGGGACAAATATGGGAATGACTATGGACAATGGAGCAAAAGAGGTTGCTGACAAGCCTGCGAATACCGTTGGTGAAGTTGGTCAAATTCTTTCAAAAGGTCTTTTGATGGGAGCTCGTGGTAACTCAGGTGTTATTACATCACAATTGTTCCGTGGTTTTGGTCAATCCATTAAAGAGTTAGAAGAACTTGATGGAAAGGCGCTTGCTAATGCTTTTCAATCTGGAGTTGAGGTAGCTTATAAAGCTGTGATGAAGCCTGTTGAGGGAACGATTTTAACCGTTTCACGTGGTGCTGCAACAGCTGCTCTTAAAAAAGCTGAAGAAACAAATGATGCTACTGAGGTTATGCGTGCAGCTCTCGATGGAGCAAAAGCAGCTCTTGCTAAAACTCCAGATATGCTTCCAGTTTTGAAGGAAGTTGGCGTTGTTGATTCAGGTGGTCAAGGTCTTGTCTTTATCTATGAAGGCTTCCTTTCAGCTCTTACAGGTGAGTATATCGCTTCTGAAGACTTCAAAGCCACACCAGCTAATATGTCTGAGATGATTAATGCAGAGCATCACAAGTCAGTGGTTGGTCATGTGGCAACAGAAGATATTACATTTGGCTATTGTACAGAAATCATGGTGGCCCTTAAACAAGGTCCTACCTATGTCAAAGAATTTAACTATGAAGAATTTCAAGGATACTTGAGTGGGCTTGGAGATTCACTTCTTGTTGTTAATGACGATGAAATTGTTAAGGTTCACGTCCATACAGAAGATCCAGGTCTTGTCATGCAAGAAGGTCTGAAATATGGCTCACTTGTTAAAGTCAAAGTTGATAATATGCGTGGACAGCATGAGGCACAGGTTGAGAAAGTAGCTGCTGAAGAAGCAGCTAAGGAAGCAAAAGATTTCGCTCTGATTGCTGTTGTTGCTGGAGAAGGCTTGTCAGAAATCTTCCAATCACAAGGTGTTGACTATGTGATTTCAGGTGGTCAGACAATGAATCCATCGACAGAAGATATTGTCAAAGCTATTGAAACTGTCAATGCTAAGAATGTTATCATTTTGCCAAATAACAAAAACATCTTTATGGCAGCCCAATCAGCTGCAGAAGTTGTTGAAGTTAATGCAGCTGTTGTCGAAACTCGTACGGTACCGCAAGGGTTTACAAGTCTTCTTGCTTTTGATCCAAGTAAGTCTTTAGAGGAGAACATAGAAGCGATGACGGCAATCTTAGGTGATGTTGTCAGCGGAAGTGTAACGCTTGCTGTTCGTGATACAACCATTGATGGACTTGAAATTCACGAAAATGATATTCTTGGTATGGTTGATGGTAAGATTCTTGTGTCAACACCAGATATGGAAGAGGCTTTGAAAGCAACCTTTGCTAAAATGATCGACGAAGACAGTGAGATTGTCTCTATTTATGTCGGTGAGGAAGGTAGCCAAGAATTGGCAGAAAGCCTAGCAGAATATTTAGAAGAAACTTATGAAGATGTAGAAGTTGATGTTCATCAAGGAGATCAACCCGTCTATCCATACTTGATGAGTGTCGAGTAGTAGATGAATCGCCTTAGCTTGCCTTGCTAGGGTGTTTTTTTGTGTATAGGCCTGACTTGCAAGACTATTTGGTGTTTAAGACCAGATTAATGGATGTTGTAAGATATTTGAGATATCGTAACAGGAGGAAGTGAGTACAATCAGCTATATTATCAATGTAGAGAACTGGATTATTGTTAGACCTAAACTTTGACTAAAGGTATTTTTATTTTATAGAGAAGACTCTTATCGGAATCTGACATGAAATGATAGATAATCCAAAATGTAAGCGCAAACACTTTAAAAATATACTTGCTTTATATTTTTAAAGTGTTATTATAGTAATAAGCTATTTGAATTTTTCGAAAATTTGAAAAATACATGAAAAGGAGGTCCTTGTGAAAAAAATTGAATTAAAGAAATCGACGTCAGGTGCAGATTTGGTTTTAGATACACTGCATAGTTTAGGCGTCTCTACCATTTTTGGTTATCCGGGTGGTGCTGTCTTGCCACTTTACGATGCTATTTATAGACATGATGAGATTAAGCATATCTTAGCTCGTCATGAGCAAGGTGCTCTCCATGAAGCAGAAGGTTTTGCAAAATCAACTGGTGAGATTGGTGTTGCGTTGGTGACAAGTGGTCCCGGTGCGACAAATGCTATCACGGGAATCGCCGATGCAATGAGTGATAGTGTTCCTATGCTAGTCTTTACAGGTCAGGTTGCAACAGCGGGTATTGGTAAGGATGCCTTCCAAGAAGCTGATATTATCGGTATTACAATGCCGATAACAAAATATAACTACCAAGTGAGAGAGACTGCAGATATTCCTCGCATTATTACTGAAGCGATTCATATTGCCACAACAGGACGTCCTGGTCCAGTGGTGATTGATATTCCAAAAGATATCACTGAGAAGAAAGTTTCTTCTATCTATGATCCTAGTTTGAATGTGCCAGGTTACCAACCTACGGTTGTTCCTAACGCTCTTCAAGTGACTAAGATTTTGGATCAGTTGAAAAAATCGAAAAAACCATTGGTTTTAGCTGGTGGGGGAGTCAACTATGCCGGAGCTTCCAAAGAGTTGATTACCTTTGCGGAGCGCTATAACATTCCTGTTGTCTCTACTTTGTTGAGCTTGGGTGTTATGCCTATTGGTCATAAGTTATCACTAGGTATGGGTGGTATGCATGGGTCATACGCTGCCAATATGGCTTTGACAGATGCAGACTTTATCATCAATTTTGGATCACGTTTCGCAGATCGTTTGACTGGTAATCCAAAGACCTTTGCGAAACATGCTAAAGTCGCTCACGTGGATATTGACCCAGCTGAAATTGGTAAGGTTGTTAAGACTGAAATCCCTGTGGTTGGTGATGCTAAAGAAGCTCTGCAAATTTTGTTAGATGCTGAAGTCGTTAAGACACGCCACGACAAGTGGACTGAGGAAGTACTAGCTAATAATGAAAAAGCACCACTTTCTTACGACTTTAGTACAGACATTATCAAACCTCAGCACGCTATTGAGACTATCGGTAAGATTACTAAAGGTGAAGCTATTGTCGTTACTGACGTCGGTCAGCACCAAATGTGGGCAGCTCAGTTCTATCCTTATAAGAATGAACGTCAGTTGATTACATCTGGTGGTTTGGGAACTATGGGATTTGGTATTCCAGCAGCAGTTGGAGCTAAGTTAGCTAATCCAGATAAAGAGGTTGTTCTTTTTGTCGGTGATGGTGGTTTCCAGATGACTAACCAAGAGTTAGCAATCCTAAATGGCTACCGCGTTCCAATTAAGGTTGTCTTGATCAACAATCATTCCCTTGGAATGGTTCGTCAATGGCAAGAGTCTTTCTACGATGAACATCGTAGTGAGTCAACTTTTGATGCAGAGCCTAATTTCCAATTGATGGCAGAAGCTTACGGAATTGCTCACTATCAGTTCTCTGATCCAAATACTTTGGAAGAGGATTTGAGGGTGATTACAGAGAATAGACCAATGTTGATTGAATTGAACATCTCCAATCGTGAACATGTTTATCCAATGGTACCAACAGGTCGATCAAATAGTGAAATGTTAGGGGTGAAGTTTAATGCGTAGAATGTTGACAGCTAAACTCCAAAACTCTACTGGAGTTCTAAATCGTTTCACTGGAGTCTTGTCTCGTCGTCAGGTTAATATCGAGTCTATCTCGGTAGGGGCTTCTGATGATCCAAATATTTCACGTATCACGATTATTATCGAAGTAGATTCGTATGAAGAGGTCGAACAAATTATCAAACAACTGAATCGTTTGATTGATGTTGTTAGAGTTCGTGATATCACAGATATTCCTCATCTTGAGCGTGAAGTCATCTTGGTTAAACTTTCAGCACCAACAAGCAAGCGTGCAGAAATTTTGGCTGTTATTCAGCCTTTCCGTGCTAGCGTTGTTGATGTTGCTCCAAAATCCATTACCATTCAGGTAACTGGTGATGCTGATAAGATTGAGGCACTACTTCGTGTGATCAAGCCTTACGGTATTCAAAATATTGCCCGTACGGGCTCAACAGGTTTCTCAAGAGATTTCTCTTAAGATCCTTTCAAACTTTGTTAAACATAGCCTAAAAAGGCAGAAATAAATATTAGAAAAGAGATATATTACTATGGCAGTAACAATGGAATACGAAAAAGACGTTAAAGTAGCCGCTCTTGACGGTAAAAAAATCGCCGTAATTGGTTACGGATCACAAGGTCACGCTCACGCTCAAAACTTGCGTGATTCAGGTCAAGATGTTATTATCGGTGTTCGTGCTGGTAAGTCATTTGATAAAGCAAAAGAAGATGGTTTTGAAACTTTTGAAGTAGCTGACGCTGTTAAACAAGCTGACGTTGTTATGATCTTGGCACCAGACGAAATCCAAGCTGATCTTTACTCATCAGAAATTGCTCCAAACCTTAAAGATGGTGCTGCACTTGGTTTTGCACATGGTTTCAACATCTTGTTCGAGTACATCAAAGCTCCTGAAACTGTTGATGTCTTCATGTGTGCTCCTAAAGGTCCTGGTCACCTTGTACGTCGTACTTACACAGAAGGTTTTGGTGTTCCAGCACTTTACGCTGTTTACCAAGATGCAACAGGTAACGCTAAAGACATTGCTATGTCATGGTCTAAAGGTGTTGGTTCAGCACGTGTAGGTCTTCTTGAAACTACATTTAAAGAAGAAACTGAAGAAGATTTGTTCGGTGAACAAGCAGTTCTTTGTGGTGGTTTGACTGCGCTTATCGAAGCAGGTTTCGAAGTGCTTACTGAAGCAGGTTATGCTCCTGAATTGGCTTACTTCGAAGTTCTTCACGAAATGAAATTGATCGTTGACCTTATCTATGAAGGTGGCTTCAAGAAAATGCGTCAATCAATTTCAAATACTGCTGAATTCGGTGACTATGTTTCAGGTCCACGCGTGATCACAGAACAAGTTAAAGAAAATATGAAAGCAGTTCTTGCTGACATCCAATCAGGTAAATTCGCTGAAGAATTCGTTAACGACTACAAAGCAGGTCGTCCACGTCTTGAAGCATACCGTAAAGAAGCAGCTGAACTTGAAATCGAAAAAGTTGGTGCAGAACTTCGTAAAGCAATGCCATTTGTTGGTCAAAACGATGATGATGCATTCAAAATCTATAACTAATTAGTCGTAATAATAGGATTATCCCTATTTTACTTCTGTAAAAGTAAAATGATTAAAAACGTAAGATGTTATCTAGCATCTTAGGCTCTTCGTCAACTGTAGTGGGTTGACTTATAATCAGCAGCGAGAGAGAATCAGATTGGTTCTCTCTTTTTGCATGTTTAAAGCGATGAGAA
>NZ_JAFBEI010000011.1 GCF_016908655.1 Streptococcus saliviloxodontae | reverse complement strand
CTCATCGCTTTAAACATGCAAAAAGAGAGAACCAATCTGATTCTCTCTCGCTGCTGATTATAAGTCAACCCACTACAGTTGACAAAGAGCCAAAAAATTGATCCAAGTTGACAATCAGGAAAATTGGGAAGATGTTACCTATCAGACAAATCCTAATAGTCAACTGATAACTGAGAAACTTGTTCAAAGTTTCTTACCTTTTAATGCAGTTAAATACTTATCTCATCGAAATATTGTTGATAAGCATCGAATAGGTCTTGTTGCATCTAGTGCTGGAGGAATAATAGCAGGAGCAGCACTAAATGAGGAGTATAAGATGTTTAAGAGTATTCTATTATTTTCACCATTTATAAACCCATACAATTCATTAGTAGAATCTGCAGATTCTTTATCCAAATTTGAAAATTTCGAGTGGGGGGATATTGAGAATAAGCTAGTGAGAGAGTATATTAGATCTTATTCACCTGCTCAGAATATTAGTAAAATTCGTGACTCTTCTACAGTTATTATTAGTATTTTGGGAGGAAAAGATAATTATATTAGTAATACAGAGGTTATTGACTGGATTGAAAAACTGAGAGAGAAAGAGATACCAGCTTACGCATTGTTGGATGAATCTGCTGGACATGGTGGTTGGAATAATGATAACAATAATTTAATGTTCAGCATATTAAACTATTTCTTTGAAATGATAGGATAAAGGGGTATTTATATGGAAAAAAGAGTTGCAGTAAGGGCATCACGAGTATCGAAAGAATTTAGGATAGATAATGAAAGAGTGAATGCTGTTTTAAAAGAGGTGTCTTTTGAAGCACATTATGGAGAATTTGTTTCAATTCTAGGTATTAGTGGTTCAGGAAAGTCTACGTTATTAAAGTGTCTCTCAAGTCTCTCATTACCAACAAGTGGTGAAGTAGAAGTTAATGGAATTAATCCATATCAACTAAGTAACAGTAAACTAGCTAAATTCAGGAGAGGAGATATCTCTTTAATTTTTCAATCCTATAATTTGTTGCCAGCATTACCTGCGATTGAAAATGTTACGCTACCTTTAAGGCTATCTCATAAAAAAATAGATAGAAAACAAATAGAAAACAAATTGAAAAGTTGCTAGACAAGATGGCATTTTCTGCTAATCTAGATAGTTCAATTAGCTCTTTATCAGGTGGGGAACAACAGAAATTAGCAATAGCCAGAACCATACTGGCGGATAGTCAGATTATTTTTGCTGATGAGCCAACTGATATTGAACTGGCTTCACGTACAGATAGATCATTAATACTAAAAGAGGGTAAAATTTTTCAGGATTTACAAAACCCTTCAGCAGAAGTATTATATCAGGCATTAGAGTCTATACCAACTGAGTGACAGGAGGACGATATGCTTACATTAATTTACTATCAGTTTTGCTATACTAAGAAACAGTGGTTAGGAACGATACCTGTATTTTTAATTTCAAGTATTTTGGTGGGGACTTGTTTGACAATCGCTAACAATATTTCTGCCAACCCAATACCGTTTCAAGATGTTGGAACTCCGACGCCCATATTTGTAGGTCCAATTATTTTCGGTGGTTTAACTTTATTATTTTTAATATCAAGTTCGATTCAGTTACTGTTAAACTACTTTAAAGAGGACTATCAAACTTGGAATAATTTGGGTACTAATAGAAATCAGCTTTCATTTTTAATTGCTGGGCAGATCACAATTATTTCCTTTTTGGTCAGTATTGTTGGAAGTTTTATCTCCTTTTTTGTTGCTAGATATTATTACAGTTTAGTTCAAAGTTTAGCAGGCAAAACACAATTACCTAGTATTCCTATCGTTTTTAATTTTAAAGCTTGTTGCTTCACCGTATTGCTCATTTCACTCTTGGCTTTTTGCGGTAGCTTTATTCATGCACATAAAATTTTAAATCAAGTTATCCAATCAGAAGAAAATAATAATCCAAAAGGAAATAAGTTACTTAGAGTAGTTAAGCTAGGTGGTGTGATTGTATTATTCCTCTTATGGATTTGGTTAGCATCTGTATTTTTTTATCATCCAGCTTCTCTATCAGGCGATAACCTTATCTTTAAGTTGGACGACAATCTTTTAATCATATTAATACTTCATATTGTCATAATTCATTTTCTTTCCCCAGAGCTACCAGAGTTTATCGTAAAATTGTTATTTAGAAAAACCTATAGCTATAGTTCTACACTAGCTAAGTGGCAAGTTCTTGAAAATCGTTCGTATCTAAAATCACTATCTTCTTCCGTAATTATGGGGATAGTGCTGATTTCTGGATTCTTGATGTACTCTAAAGTTTCATATGGTGATTTAGCAAGTCAGTCTCAGCAGAGTAATGAAACTAATGCAGTGTTACTGCTCTTTGTAGCAGGACCAATTTTAGTTATTCTTGCAAATATTATTACGATTACAATACTTTCATCATTTGCAGAAAAAAGGATAGTTCAACAGTGGAATGTACTTGGAATTTCCAAATCACAAAGATATTTTGTTCGTCTGTCTGAAGCAGGTATTTATAGTCTTTTGATTGTGATTGTTTCTTCAATTTTTAACTTTGTGTATTATGTTCTGTCACTTCAGTTAGCCAAGGTTATGAGCGTAAAAGTTAATAGCAGTGTAAATGCATTTCTTTGTACGTTACTGATCTCAATTCTTATGTTTATTTTCATAGTTATAACTAAAATATCTACAGATAGAACTGTTGATAAAGGTACAAAAGAAATTTAATTTTCAAGCATTATCCTCATAAAGAAAAGAGCGAAGAATTGAAAATTTTTCTATGTAAGCTATTGCATCCGTTTCTGCTATAGAAAAAACGGATTTATCGAGTTATTTTAAGGCTCTCTTCTACGATTTGTCATATCTATCAATACTTTAAGGTCGAGAATATTTTTTAGATAGTAACTATTTTTGTTGCAGTCTAATTTTTATACTCATTCACCTTAGCTTGAAGAAATTTGATAAGTTGTTACAATGATAGAGCATAATAATTTACTGACTTTTAGCTAAATTATAGAGTTTGTTAGGTATGATGAGGTTAATGAGACTAGATATAGAGGCAATCGTATGTGGTTTAGCTGAAGCTGTTTACGATTATCAACTCAATATCAAGTATATTTGTCAACTGTAGTGGGTGACTTATAGCTAAGCACGAGAGGAGACGAATTTTGTCTTCTCTTTTTGCGGTACGACGGGCATGTCGTACATCTGAGGTGAAAGTCCTCTGTGGGCACCCGCTACCGGTGAACCCAATAGCGATTTCCAAGCCTGACTATCGCGAGGTAGCGGGGAGAGGAAGGGATAGCGAAACTGTGGCTCTACGAACAGAAATGTGATATGAAGGCGTATATAGAGGATAAGGTGGCCGCAAACACTAAAGTCCCAAAAGGTAGTCGTAACCTATATGCGTAAATCACAAGAGTAAACGAGGAAAGATGTACGACTTATCCCGTGAGGTCTCATGAGCGTCCTAGACGTAGTAACAACGAATCATGAGAAGTCAGCCGAGGCCGTAGTAGTGATGAAGCTTCTGTAATGGAAGTGGAGCGAAGGGCTGAACAACTAACCGAAGTATACCTACTTCACTTGTGTCTGTAAAACGAGTGGTCTGATAGAACTGGAAGTAGTCACGTATTGACTAACGGAAAGTTCACCAATATAAGATGTCCCTCAGACACCGAAACAAGAAAGGAATACGCACATGTCAGAATTACTAGATACCATTCTATCACGTTCCAACATGCTTGAAGCTTACAATCAAGTGAAAGCCACTAAATCTATATACCTTAAATCGATGGATTGGGGAGATGCGAAACCATAAGCAATATAGGGAATATGTAATCAATCCCACTCATAAGCTGGTTTACATCAATTTAGATGGTTTCGAAGAGTTCCTAAGATGGAAACAAGGGGCGGTAAAATAGATAAAATCGTGATATAATGATAGAAGTACATTTATTCTATATTATATAGCGATTTATTTTTTTACAGGAGAAATTGTTATGTATGTTAGAACGATAAAAAATAAAAAAGGAGAGACCAGATTTGAAATTTCCGAAAAATATAAGCATCCATTGACTGGTAAATGGAAAACTGTAACTGAGTCATTTTACAAAGATACTGCTAGAGAAAGAAAAATGGCTGAAAGACGCCTTCTTTCTAAAATAGCTAAAATTCTAGATGATTTAGAAAGAACGTATAATCCAGAAAAAATAACAACTTTTGGTCAATTGAAAGAGAGTTGGTTACAAAATTGGTCAGTATCTGTTAAGCCTCAAACTATTGAAAGAGAAAAACTCGTAATTCGAAGGCTGGGGGAAATTATTGGCGATGATTATCTTTTGAGTAAAATCACACCAATGCTAATGAGAGATAGCTTAATGACATATGCACTGATGTATGATGCTTCACATTCTACAATGACACATATCAAGAGTACATGTAATAGGTTTGAATTCTAATTATTCTGCTAAGAGTATATCGTCAAATATCTTTCCAAATCTAAAAAAAGATTTGACTAAATACTATAAAAAATTCGAAATTTTATGCATAAAAGAAAATCGTAGAAAAATCGTTGGTTTTGAATTATCGTGGTGATTTTAAAATTCTTGGTGATTTTTTGGTGATTTTTGTAAAAATCGAGAGCAAGGGGCTTGAAAACCTTGCTATGAAAGGAAAAATTTACTATGGCTACTATTCAATGGTTTCCTGGGCATATGTCTAAGGCGCGTCGCCAGGTTCAGGAAAATATTAAACACGTCGATTTTGTGACAATTTTGGTAGATGCACGTTTACCGTTGTCTAGTCAAAATCCAATGCTGACAAAGATTGTGGGGGATAAACCAAAACTGCTCATTTTAAACAAGTCTGATTTGGCTGATAGCAACCGTACTAAAGAGTGGCGTAAGCATTTTGAGAGTCAAGGGATAAAAACTCTAGCTATTAATTCAAAAGAGCAAGCGACAGTAAAGTTGGTTACAGAGGCAGCTAAGGAGCTTATGTCAGAAAAGATTGCTAAATTGCGTGAACGTGGGATTCAAAAAGAAACCTTGCGCACGATGATTATTGGTATCCCAAATGCAGGCAAATCAACCCTGATGAACCGTTTGGCTGGGAAAAAAATTGCTGTCGTGGGAAATAAACCGGGTGTGACTAAGGGACAGCAGTGGCTCAAGTCCAATAAGGATTTAGAAATCTTAGACACACCAGGGATTCTATGGCCAAAATTTGAGGATCAGTTAGTTGGTCTTAAGTTGGCTTTGACAGGAGCTATCAAGGATCAACTCTTGCCGATGGATGAGGTGACTATTTTTGGTATTAACTACTTTAAAACTTACTATCCAAATCGTTTGGTAGAGCGTTTCAAAGGGATTGATTTATCAGAAGAAGCTCCCGAAATCATTATGTCAATGACACACAAACTAGGCTTCCGAGATGATTACGACCGCTTTTATCAATTGTTTGTCAAAGAGGTTCGTGATGGTAAGTTAGGCCGCTACACACTGGATCTTGTCGGAGAAGTTGATGGCAACGATTAAGGAGATCAAGAAAACTCTTCAAGAATTGATTGATTTGGAAGATCCTCGCTGGGAGCAGTATTATGAGGATAGCCGAGCAGGGGTCCAAGTAGCGATCAAACAGCGTCGCTCTGCTATTGAAAAAGAACTAGCTGAAGATGCTCGCTTGGAGCAGATGTTGTGCTATGAAAGAGCTGCCTATCAAAAAGGGTATCAAGTGATTGCGGGTATTGATGAGGTTGGTAGAGGGCCTCTTGCAGGTCCTGTGGTGGCAGCCTGTGTTGTTTTGCCAAAGGATTGTAAAATCAGAGGTCTCAACGACTCCAAAAAAATTCCCAAGAAAAAGCACGAAGAGGTTTATCAGCATGTTCTAGATGAGGCAGTAGCGGTAGGTATAGGAATCAAAGATAATCAGGTGATTGACCGAGTCAATATCTATGAAGCGACTAAATTAGCTATGATAGAGGCTATAGATAAACTACAGGGACAAGTTTCTCCTGACTATTTGCTTATCGATGCTATGACGTTAGAAGTGCCTATCGAGCAGGAGTCTATCATCAAGGGAGATGCCAATTCATTGTCTATTGCGGCAGCTTCTATCGTCGCCAAGGTAACTCGAGATCGCTTGATGGCAGCATATGATCGTGAGTTTCCGGGTTATGCCTTTGCTCAAAATGCTGGTTATGGCACTAAGGACCACTTGGCAGGGCTAGATAGACTTGGAGTAACCCCAATCCATCGCCAAAGTTTTGAACCTATAAAGTCTATGTTGAAGGGACAAAGATGATGCGTGAATACGATAAAATGTTGGCAGGACAGCTTTATAAGGCAGATGATGCAGAACTGTCAGCTATGAGGGCACAGGCGCGTGCTAATATGAAACAGTTTAATGACGAAAGTGACCGCCATAAAGCAAGTGAACTGTTAAAATCCTGGTGGGGAACGACTGGTAACACTTTGACAGTTAACCCTAATATCGTCTGTGACTATGGTTGCAACATTCATGTTGGCGAGAATTTCTATGCGAATTTTAACTGCACTTTCTTGGATGTTTGTGAGATCCGTATCGGTGACAATGCCTTAATCGGACCCAATTGCCAACTGTTGACGCCACTACACCCGTTAGATGCCAAAAAGCGCATATCAGGACTTGAATACGGTGCTCCTATTTGTATTGGAGATAATGTTTGGTTGGCAGCGGGCGTTACCATTTTACCAGGTGTGACCTTGGGAGATAATGTCGTTGTAGGTGCTGGGGCTGTTGTGACGAAATCATATGGTGACAATGTTCTCTTGGCTGGAAACCCAGCACGTGTGGTAAAACAATTGTGATTGGTAGCTTTTAGTCTGCTTTATTAAAGTTAACAAGTATCAATAGGTCATCTAAACCTCTGTTGCGAGTTTTTCAAACTTGCTGACAGAGGTTTTTTTCGAATAGTTTTAGTGGAGGTCAATGATGAATAATTTTGATATTTATAAACTAAAAAAAGCAGGTTTAAGCAACCTCAACATTTTAAATGTGATTCGTTATCAAGAGAGTCAGTTCAAATCACTATCTCTGAGAGATATAGCAGTGGTTTCTAAGTGTAAAAATCCAGTAGCTTTCTTAGAGGCTTACAAGCAACTAGATTCTAAGTCTTTGAGAGAAGAATTTAATCGTTTTTCTAGCCTTTCAATTTTAGATAAGGCTTACCCCTTGGCTTTGAAGTCAATTTATAATCCACCAACCCTACTTTTTTATCAGGGTAACTTGAGTTTGTTGGACAAGCCGAAGTTAGCAGTGGTAGGCTCGCGTAAGTGTAGCCAGGTAGGAACGAAGTCGGTGCAAAAAATTATCACAGAACTCGGCAATCGATTTGTCATTGTATCGGGTTTAGCGCGTGGTATTGATACTGCTGCTCACTTGTCTTCTTTGAAAAATGGCGGTGCAACTATTGCAGTTGTTGGTACAGGGCTTGATGTTAATTACCCAAAAGAAAATAAAGCCTTACAGGACTATATCGCGTCTAATCACTTGCTGTTAAGTGAGTACGGTCCAGGTGAGCAACCTTTAAAATTCCATTTTCCGGAGCGTAATCGCATTATTGCAGGGTTGTCTCAGGGGATCATCGTTGCCGAAGCTAAATTACGTTCAGGAAGTTTGATTACTTGCGAGAGGGCCTTGGAGGAGGGACGAGATGTTTTTGCGATTCCAGGAAGTATTTTAGATGGTTTATCAGATGGTTGTCATCATTTGATACAAGAGGGTGCAAAGTGCATCACAACGGGATTTGATGTCCTAAATGAATACTAAGTAAATAGTAGTTTTTCCTATAGAAAAAAGTTTTTTATTGACAGTTTAAGAAAAGTGGGGTATTATGCTATAGGTTTGCAGTCACTGCAAATAGTTGGTTTCGTTATCTAGTATAACGGTACCGATTATAATGAAGCGTAATAGAAAGTAATCATATGGCAACAGCAAAGACATCAACAACGTCAAAAAAAGCGACGGCTAAGAAAAAAACAACCACTAAAAAAAATCTTGTTATCGTAGAGTCTCCTGCTAAGGCGAAGACGATTGAAAAATACCTTGGGCGCAACTATAAAGTGGTTGCGTCTGTAGGTCATATCCGTGATTTAAAAAAATCAAGTATGTCAATTGATTTTGAAAACAATTATGAACCGCAGTATATCAATATTCGTGGAAAAGGTCCTTTGATCAACGATTTGAAAAAAGAAGCTAAAAAGGCTAAAAAAGTCTTTCTCGCAAGTGACCCGGACCGAGAAGGAGAAGCTATTTCATGGCATTTATCGCATATTTTAGGACTCAGTCTTGAAGATAAGAACCGTGTTGTTTTTAATGAAATCACAAAAGATGCGGTGAAAAATGCCTTTGTTGAACCACGCCAGATCGACATGAATCTGGTAGATTCACAACAGGCTCGTCGTGTTTTGGACCGTATTGTAGGTTATTCGATTTCTCCGTTATTATGGAAAAAGGTGAAAAAAGGGTTGTCCGCAGGACGTGTTCAATCTGTTGCCTTGAAGCTCATCATCGACCGTGAAAATGAGATTAAAGCCTTTAAGCCAGAAGAATATTGGACTATTGATGGTGCTTTTAAAAAGGGTACCAAGAAATTTCAAGCAGCTTTTTATGGTTTAGATGGTAAAAAGGTAAAATTACAGACCAATGACGATGTCAAAGAAGTTCTTGCTCGTATTACTGATGATCTGTTTAATGTCGATAAGGTTGAGAAAAAGGAGCGTCGCCGAAATGCTCCGCTACCTTATACGACCTCCTCACTGCAACAAGACGCTGCTAACAAAATCAACTTCCGTACGCGTAAGACTATGATGGTTGCCCAACAACTCTATGAGGGAATTAAGATTGGGTCTGCTCAACAAGGTTTAATCACCTATATGCGTACAGACTCGACACGTATCAGTCCGATTGCCCAAGGGCAGGCTGCAGATTTTATCACTGAAAAATTTGGTAGTCAGTACTCTAAACATGGTAATAAGATCAAAAATGCCACTGGGGCTCAAGATGCTCACGAGGCCATTCGTCCGTCTAATGTTTTCCAAACACCAGAGTCAATTGCTAAATACCTTGACAAAGATCAATTAAAACTTTATACCTTGATTTGGAATCGTTTTGTAGCCAGTCAGATGACTGCCGCAATCTTTGATACGATGAAAGTAACGATTTCTCAAAACGGTGTCATATTTGTGGCCAATGGTAGTCAGGTTAAGTTTGATGGTTATATGGCTGTTTACAACGATTCTGATAAAAACAAAATGCTTCCTGAAATGGCTGAGGGGGATACTGTGAAGAAAGTATTGACTAGCCCAGAGCAACACTTTACTCAACCTCCAGCCCGCTATTCAGAAGCAACGCTTATTAAGACATTAGAAGAAAATGGTGTAGGTCGTCCGTCAACTTATGCGCCGACACTTGATGTCATTCAGCGTCGCTATTATGTTAAACTAGCAGCGAAACGATTTGAACCGACGGAGCTAGGAGAGATAGTCAATAGCTTAATCGTAGAATTCTTCCCAGACATCGTCAATGTTACCTTCACTGCTGAAATGGAGGGAAAGCTTGACCAAGTCGAAATTGGTAAAGAGCAGTGGCAAAAAGTCATTGATTCTTTCTACAAACCTTTTGAGAAAGAACTTGCTAAAGCAGAAGAAGGCATTGAGAAGATTCAAATCAAGGATGAGCCAGCAGGTTTTGATTGCGATGTCTGTGGTCATCCAATGGTGATTAAATTGGGACGATTTGGTAAATTTTATGCCTGCAGCAACTTCCCAGATTGTCACAATACAAAACCGATTACTAAAGAAATCGGAGTTGAATGTCCGACTTGCCATCAGGGTCAAGTAATCGAGCGTAAAACTAAACGAAATCGTGTTTTCTACGGATGCAATCGTTACCCAGAATGTGAATTCACCTCATGGGACATTCCAGTTGGACGAAACTGTCCAAAAGCTGGCGATTTCCTAGTTGAAAAGAAAATTCGTGGTGGTGGTAAACAAGTTATCTGTAGCAACGAATCATGTGATTATAAGGAAGAAAAAGTAAAATAGTCCTGCAAGGCATTACATTACAAAGAGCATGAGCTAAAGTAGTCTCGTGCTTTTTTTTGTTTACTTTCGAATTTCTCCAAAGTGAGTGATTTTACGCCTTTTGTTTATGATCAAAGAGAAACTAACGAACTTGATTGCATCCTAGTACTTGAAATAGGAAATTTTGGTTAAAAAATACTAATCCTTGCCATTTAAGGCTCATTTTATGTTTTTACGTTTATGCAAACAAAAAATATTTTTGTCGTGACGTTTTGGTAATAAATTAGCTTTTGGCCCTACTATTTGTTATAATAGTCTCTATAGCTATTTTATTAAAATTATTTAGAAAGATTTGAGGGTCTAGTTGACAGTGTCAACTCACTCCCAAAGAGGTATTAGTCTTGTCTCAATCTTATATTAATGTTATCGGTGCTGGTTTAGCTGGTTCCGAAGCAGCCTACCAAATTGCCAAGCGTGGCATTCCTGTTAAACTCTACGAGATGCGTGGTGTTAAATCAACCCCTCAACACAAAACAAGCAACTTTGCAGAGTTGGTTTGTTCGAATTCTTTTCGTGGGGACAGTTTAACCAATGCTGTCGGTTTGCTTAAAGAAGAAATGCGTCGTTTGGATTCCATTATCATGCGAAATGGTGAAGCGCATAGAGTTCCAGCTGGTGGAGCAATGGCAGTGGATCGTGAAGGTTACGCAGAAGCCGTTACAGCTGAACTCGAAAACAATCCTTTAGTTGAGATTATCCGAGGAGAAATCACCGAGATTCCTAATGATGCGATCACCGTTATTGCGACTGGTCCTTTGACATCGGATGCCCTAGCTGAGAAGATTCACGCTTTGAATGGTGGCGACGGGTTCTACTTCTATGATGCGGCAGCTCCGATTATTGATAAATCAACCATTGATATGACTAAGGTCTATCTCAAGTCTCGCTATGACAAAGGCGAAGCTGCTTACCTCAACTGTCCGATGACTAAAGAAGAGTTCATGGCTTTCCATGAAGCATTGACAACAGCAGAAGAAGCACCGCTTAATTCCTTTGAAAAAGAGAAATATTTTGAAGGTTGTATGCCAATTGAAGTCATGGCTAAGCGTGGTATTAAAACCATGCTTTATGGTCCGATGAAGCCTGTTGGTTTGGAATACCCAGACGACTATGAGGGACCACGTGATGGAGACTTTAAAACACCCTACGCCGTTGTTCAACTTCGCCAAGATAATGCTGCAGGAAGTCTCTACAATATCGTTGGTTTCCAAACTCATCTCAAGTGGGGTGAGCAAAAACGCGTCTTTCAGATGATCCCAGGTCTTGAAAATGCAGAGTTTGTACGCTATGGTGTGATGCACCGTAACTCTTATATGGACTCACCGAATCTTTTGACCCAGACCTTCCAATCACGCGCTAACAAGAATCTTTTCTTCGCTGGACAGATGACAGGTGTAGAGGGGTATGTTGAGTCAGCAGCTTCAGGTCTTGTTGCTGGTATCAATGCTGCTCGTCTCTTCAAGGGAGAAGAAGAGGTGGTCTTCCCTCATACAACAGCAATCGGAAGCCTACCTTACTACGTAACGCATGCAGAGAGTAAACATTTCCAACCAATGAATGTCAATTTCGGTATTATCAAGGAATTGGAAGGACCACGTATCCGCGATAAGAAACTACGTTATGAAGCAATCGCAGAGCGCGCTTTATCTGACTTGGAAAATTATCTAACTTTTTAATATTCTAAAAAAGAAGCCTAAACATGATATATTCAGGCTTCTTTTTATGCATTAAAAGGGCGTTGCAACTTCTCTTATATGCATAAAAAATGCCGATCGCATTAGCTTGTAACCGTAAACACGCTAAGTTTTTTAATCTTATATTGTATTAACACCTCTTTTAAAAAATAAATGAACCCTATAAATGTTGGTATATCAACGTTTTTTGGGTTTTTAGTTTTATTTTCGATTAGATGTAAGTGAGAAAATTAACGCATTTGCATATTAAGTATTTTTTTAGTTATAATGTGGTTAACATTTTATATGGGGAGAAGTAAATGGAAATTAAAATGCGTTATAAAATGCGGAAAGTCAAGAAAAAGTGGCTAACTGTAGCTATTACTTCGGTTGCAGGAATGTCGCTCGTTTCAGGGATATCATCAGTACAAGCAGATGATCTAACACCAGCTACTAATAGTGATTTGACAAGTACAACAACTGTTAGCACTAGTACCGATGAAGTGACTTCAGAAGCAGTTGCTCAGACAGAGGAGTCAACGACAGATGAAACAACAGATACAGTAGGAACAAGTCTTCTAGCAGATGTAGCTACTACACCAGCTACCGAAAGTGAAGAAACTACCGAAGATACAGCGACGACAGAGGTTGTTTCTGAAATCGTTACTACTGTCTCGGAACCTACAGCAGAAGAGATTTCATCTGCCTTAAGTAGTAGGTCAAATATCAAAAAATCTGGTGATAGTTATTATTACTATGATGAAGCAGGAAATATCGTTAAAAACATTAGTGTCAATGTAAATGGTGTTGACCTTTATTTCGATGCAGAAACAGGGGCTTACACAGACACAACTGCTAAAAGTATCGTTTCAGAAAATAATCAAAATCAAGATTACAACAGCTATAATCAAGCCTATGATAATACTGCTAAGAGTTTTGAAACCGTTGATAATTATTTGACAGCTGATAGCTGGTATCGTCCAAAATATATTCTAGAAGATGGAAAAACATGGACAGTATCAAGCGAAACAGATTTCCGACCAGTTTTGATGTCATGGTGGCCTGATACAACAACTCAAGTTAATTATGTCAATTACATGAATAAAGAGTTAGGTATTTCTGGAACAGTTTCAACAAGTTCATCAACTCAAGTGCTCACAACAGCTACTCAAACAATCCAAGCGAAGATTGAACAAAAAATCACCGCACAAGCAAGCACAGAATGGCTAAGAGAGACCATGAAAGCTTTTGTCGCTACGCAATCTCAATGGAACCAAAGTTCTGAGTACCGTACAGGTGATCATTTGCAAGGTGGAGCCTTTGAATACGTTAATAGCGATAAGACACCTTGGGCAGATTCAGACTATCGTTTGATTAGCCGCACGCCAACCAATCAAACAGGGACTCGTAAGTACTTTATAGATAATTCAATTGGTGGTTCAGAGTATCTTCTTGCCAATGACGTAGATAACTCAAATCCAGTTGTTCAAGCAGAGCAGTTGAACCAACTTTACTATTTGATGAATTTTGGTAGCATCTTCGCTAACGATCCAGATGCAAACTTCGACGGTGTTCGTATCGATGCTGTTGACAACGTGGATGCGGATCTTTTGCAGATTGCTGCAGATCTTTACCAAGCTATGTATGGCACTGACGAAAGTGATGCTAAAAACAACGCTCACTTGTCTATCTTGGAAGCGTGGAGTCACAACGATCCTAAGTACACTAAAGACAATGGTGGTGAGCATTTGAATATGGATGATAGTTTCCGTATCTCAATGCTTAATACCCTAACACGTTCATATCGTTATTCACTTCGTAACCTTATTAAGAGTGAACTAGTAGATCGCTCAAGTAACAGTACCTATAACACATCTCAAGCAAACTATGCTTTTGTTCGTGCACACGACAGTGAAGTACAGACAATTATTGCTAACATCATCTCATCAGAGATTAATTCAGCAACGGATGGTTACACATTTACTTTGGATGAACTTGAAAAAGCCTTCAAGATCTACAATGATGACATGAATAGCACGACGAAGAAATATACTCACTACAATATTCCTTCAGCATATGCGCTTTTGTTGTCAAACAAAGACACTGTTCCACGTGTTTACTATGGAGACCTTTATACTGACAATGGTCAGTACATGGAAACAAAATCACCATACTTCAATGCGATTGATACCTTGCTTCAAGCTCGTATCCGTTATGCATCTGGTGGTCAAAGCATGCAGGTAACAGACGTTGCCACACCAACTTGGGGTAAAACAAGTGAAATCTTGACATCTGTTCGCTATGGTCAGGATATTATGACGGCTTCAGACACTAGTGGAACAGCCTTGTCTAAAACATCTGGTATGGTTACCGTGATTTCAAATGATCCAAACCTTCAAATGTCATCACGTACTAGCCTACAAGTCAATGTTGGTAAAATCCATGCTGGTCAAAAATACCGCCCGCTTTTATTGTCAACAAGTACAGGAATCGCAACCTACCTTAATGATAGCGATACAACAATCTATAAGACAGTTGACTCAAGTGGTAATTTGACATTCACGTCTGCTGACATCAAAGGATACTCAAATGCTCAGGTATCAGGTTATCTAGCTGTTTGGGTACCAGTAGGTGCTAAGGCAACACAAGACATCCGTGTTGAAGCAAGCACTACTAAGACAAATGACGGTCAACAATACCACTCAAATGCCGCCCTTGATTCACACCTTATCTTTGAAGGGTTCTCAAACTTCCAAGACTTCGTGAAAACAGACGAGCAGTACACCAATAAAGTGATTGCCAAAAATGTTGATCAATACGTTAAGTGGGGAATCACTGATTTTGAAATGGCACCTCAGTACGTTTCTGCAACTGACGGTACCTTCCTAGACTCTATCATCCAAAATGGTTATGCCTTTACAGATCGATACGATTTGGGAATTAGTCAAAACAATAAATATGGTTCTGCACAAGACCTAGTAGGAGCTTTGAAAGCATTGCACTCAGTTGGTATCAAAGTGCTTGTCGACTGGGTTCCAGACCAAATTTACGATTTGCCAGGTAAGGAAGCAGTAGCAGTTAAACGTGTAAATATCTACGGGGACTACCTATCAGCTTCAGGTATCAATGGTCAAGTTTATGTCGCTAATACAAAATCAAGCGGTAGCGACTTGCAATCAGTTTACGGTGGTGCTTTCTTAGATGAGCTTCAAGAGAAATATCCGGAACTCTTCACAGTAAAACAAATTTCTACTGGAAAAGCGATTGATCCAACTACTAAAATCACTCAATGGTCAGCCAAATACTTCAACGGAACTAACATCCTTGGACGTGGTACAGGTTATGTCCTAAGTGATGCGGCTGGCTACCTCAACTTGTCACGTGACAATCTTAACTTGCCAACAGAGTTGTTCAGTAACGGTTCGATTTCAGGTCTTACCTTTGACGGTGTTGGCTACACTTATAAATTAGCTTCTGGTCAAACAGCTAAGAAGCAGTTTATCAGTATTGATGGCGATGCCTACTACTTTGACGGTAAAGGTCACATGGTGACAGGATTAGTGACAATCGATGGAACTGTTTATTATTTCTTGTCAAATGGTAAGCAGCTCAAAGATGGTATTTTCACAGACGAAAACGGTCAGTCTTACTATTTTGATGAAACAGGTAAGCAAGTAACAGGAACTGGTTATAAACAAATCAATAATCGTTGGTATTATTTCAATAACGGAGTAATGGCAACAGGTCTTCAAACAATCTCTGGAAATGTCCAATACTTTACAGTGGATGGTAAACAAGTTAAAGGTGCCTTTGTAACTGAAAATGCTGTTAAGCGTTACTTTGATCGTGATTCAGGTAATCAAGTCTTCAACCAATTCATCATGGACAGACAAGGTAACTGGTACTTTGCTGACAAAGACGGTGTGATTGTGACCGGTCTTCAAACTGTCTATGGTCAAACTCTTTACTTTGATGAAACTGGTAAACAAGTTAAAGGGCAAGTTGTTACTATTGATGGTAGCCGTTATTACTTTGATATGAATTCAGGAGAGATGGCTGTAAATCGTTTCGCCTGGGATTATACAGCAAGTGCATGGTATTTCTTTGGCAAGGATGGTAAAGCTGTGACCGGTCTTCAAACTGTCTATGGTCAAACTCTTTACTTTGATGAAACTGGTAAGCAGGTTAAAGGTCGCTTGGTCACAGATAGCTCAGGTAATGTCCGTTACTTTGATGCTAACTCAGGTTCAATGGTGGTAAGCACTTCCCTTGTCATCGGTGGGACGCTCTATCGTTTCGATGCACAAGGTATTGGCACAAGTAACCGTAATGGTTTTGTGACAGATACTAACGGTTCAGTTTACTACTATAGCAACAATGTAGCTGTTAAAAACCAATACATCCAAAACACATCTACCGGCAAGTGGTACTATTTTGGTTCAGACGGTCGTGCTGTAACAGGTTTCCAAACGATTAACGGCGTTAAACAGTATTTCTATAGCAATGGTGCACAAGCTAAAAACGAATTTGTGACGATTAATGGTAGCCTATACTATTTTGATAATAAATGGGCAGCTATGGCGACTAACCAATACATCCAAAATACATCTACCGGCAAGTGGTACTATTTTGGTTCAGACGGTCGTGCTGTAACAGGTTTCCAAACGATCAACGGTGTTAAACAATATTTCTATAGCAATGGTGTCCAAGCCAAAGGCGAACTTGTGACGATTAATGGTAAATTGTACTACTTTGAGTCAAGTTGGGGTCAGATGGTGAGAAATACTCGTATTTCATATAACGGTCATTTATTACGTGTGGATAGCTACGGAGTAGCAACCTATATTTATTAAGACTTGCTTATAAAATGATTGAGTAATTGTCTTTCATTTTAATGCAAAGTCGATCGGCTGTTCTATAGAGGACCTATCGGAACTTAGTATATAAAAGACTTTGCAAATACGCAAAAAAGTTATTTTAGACAGAGTTTTGTATTATTAACTATAAAAATAGCATCGATAGTCGAACGGACAAATACTTTATTCGATTATAAAAAAATTAATTTTTGTAACTACTTGATTTTTATAGGATGAAAGAGTTATAATAGTGCGAACATTTATTTAAGAGAGGGATTAAAAATGGAGAACAAGATTCATTTTAAAATGCGCAAAGTTAAGAAAAGATGGGTAACAGTTGCCGTTACAACAGCAGCTGTCCTATCTTCAGGTTTCATCAGCTCAGCATCAGCTGATGAGCAAGTTAGCCCTACGACAGAACCGGCAACAACTTCAACAACAACTGAAGTCGCTGAAAGTTCAGCTCAAACGAGCGAAGTAACTACTGCTGAAACAACAGTAGCTGCTGAAGCTACCGTTTCAGAAACAAGCCAAGCAACGACCTCTGAAGCTACTACCTCAGAAGTTGCAACATCTGAGGCTGCTACGTCAGAAGCTAACACAACAACTGTCTCTGAAACATCAGCAACAACTGAAGCAGAAGAAACAGTAACAACGACTGCAACCGAAGCGACTACAGTGGCTAAAGAAGAAACTGCTACAATTACTGATACAGCATCAGCAATCGCAAGTCTTTCAAATGTTAAACTCGTAGATGGTTCATACTATTACTATGATGAACTTGGTCAAGTTGTTAAGAATTTGACCGTGACAGTTGGCGATGTTACTCTGCACTTTGATTCAAAAACAGGTGCCCTCATCACTGACACTGCAAGCACTATCAAACTTTCAGATAGCACAAACAAAACTGCTTATACTGAAAATAATAGAGCTTACGATGCAACAGCAAGTAGCTTTGAAGTAGTTGATAACTACTTGACAGCTGACAGCTGGTACCGTCCAACATCAATTTTGAAAGATGGTAAAGAATGGGTTGCTTCAACAGACAGCGATTTCCGTCCTATCTTGATGGCATGGTGGCCTGACACAACAACTCAAGCTAACTATGTTAACTACATGAACAAAGAGTTGGGTATTACTGATACAACAACTTACACAGGTGAATCAAAAACAGTTAGCTTGACTGCAGCTGTTCAAGCTATTCAAGTGAAAATCGAGCAAGAAATCGTCGCTCGTCAAAGCACAGAATGGCTACGTAATGTGATTAACTCATTTGTAACAACTCAAGATCAATGGAATATCACATCAGAAATCAAAAATAAAGACCACTTACAAGGTGGAGCACTTCTTTATGTAAACAATGATAATACTGCCTGGGCAAACTCAGCTTACCGTTTACTTAACCGTACAGTAGCTAACCAAACTGGTACAATCAACCCTGCAGTCCTAGATAAAGCATCTGATCCAACAGATATCAGTGGCTATGACTTCTTGCTTGCCAATGACGTTGATACATCTAACCCAGTTGTTCAAGCAGAGCAACTTAACCAACTATACTACCTCATGAACTGGGGTACAATCGTTAAAGGTGACGATCAAGCTAACTTTGACGGTATCCGTGTTGACGCGGTAGATAACGTGGATGCTGATATGCTTCAACTTTACACTAAATTCCTCGAAGAGGTTTATGGTGTGAACGAAAGTGAAGCAAAAGCACTTGCCCACATCTCAATTCTTGAAGCATGGGGTTACAATGATAACCACTACAACGCTCAAAATAATGGTGCTGGTCTTGCAATGGAGAATAAAACACGTCTTGCCTTGCTTTACTCATTGACTAAACCAAAATCAGAGCGTACTGTAGCAGTTAGCCCAATCTACAACAACACTTTCAACGAAACAAACGAAGAAATCAAGACTGAGCAAATCAACTCAGACGGTACTGTAGCTAAAGATGCTGAAGGAAATACACTCTACTCTACAGTAGGTAAATTAAACACTGAGTACGGTGATGTTGATCCAACATATGTCTTCATCCGTGCCCACGATAACCAAGTGCAAGATTTCATCGCTAAAATCATCCAAGAGCAAATCAACCCTGAAACAGACGGTTACACATTTACCTTGGAAGAACTTGAACAAGCCTTCAAGATCTATAACGAAGACATGAACAGTGTTGAGAAGAAATACACACTTTACAACATTCCAGCAGCTTATGCTATCATGCTTTCAAACATGGAATCAATCACTCGTGTGTACTATGGTGACCTCTATACTGATAACGGTCAGTACATGGAAACTAAATCTCCATACTATGATGCCATCACAACACTCATGAAAAACCGTTACAAATATGTATCTGGTGGTCAAGCAATGCGTAGTAACTGGTTAGCAGGTGATTCATCAATTGCAGCTTATGCAGCAGCTAACCCATCTGATCTTTATGCTTCAACAGAGGTATTGACATCTGTTCGTTATGGTAAAGACATCATGACTGCTGATGACACAGAAGGTTCAGAATACAGCCGTACATCAGGTATGGTGACAATCGTATCAAACAACCCTAAATTATCACTTCACGAGTCAGCAAGTCTTCGTGTTGAAATGGGTCAAATCCACGCAAACCAAGCATACCGTCCATTGATTCTTGGTACTGTTGATGGAATTAAAACATTCGCTAGCGATGAAGAAGCAGCTTCATATGTTAAATATACTGATGCTAATGGTGTCTTGACATTTGGCGCAAATGATATTCACGGTTATGAAACTGTAGATATGAATGGTTTCGTAGCAGTATGGGTACCAGTTGGTGCAACAGATACTCAAGATATCCGTGTCGCAGCTTCAACAGAAGAAAAACCAGAAGGTAGCAAGACTAACGTTACAACAGAAGCTTACGATTCACAATTGATCTACGAAGGCTTCTCTAACTTCCAAGATTTCGTTAAAGATGAGTCACAATACACAAATAAAGTGATTGCTCAAAATGTTGACCTCTTCAAAGAGTGGGGAATCACATCATTTGAATTGGCACCTCAATTCGTATCTGCGACTGATGGTACTTTCTTGGATTCAATCATCCAAAATGGTTACGCCTTCACAGACCGTTACGATTTGGCTATGAGTAAGAACAACAAATACGGTTCATCAGAAGATCTTCAAAATGCCCTTAAAGCTCTTCACTCTGTTGGTATCCAAGTTATCGCTGACTGGGTTCCGGACCAAATCTATCAATTGCCAGGAAAAGAAGTTGTTACAGCAACACGTGTAAACAGCTACGGTGTAACAACTCCAGGTGCAGAAATCAACAACACTCGCTATGTTGCAAACAGCAAGTCATCTGGAACTGACTTCCAAGCTAAATATGGTGGTGAATTCCTTGCGATGTTGCAAGAGAAATACCCAGCAATCTTCCAAGAAATCATGGTTTCAACTGGTGAAACAATTGATGCTAGCGAATTGATTAAAGAATGGTCTGCTAAATACTTCAACGGAACTAACATCCTTGGACGTGGTGCAGGTTATGTTCTTAGCGATGGTGCTGGATCATACTTCTCAACATCAGCAGACAAAGCTTACCTTCCAGATCAATTGTCTGGTAAATCAAGCGAAATCGGCTTCAGTTATGATGGAACAGGATACAAATACACAACATTGAGTGGAGCAGTAGCACACAATGCATTCGTTACAGATGAAGGTGATCTTTACTACTTCGATGGTGAAGGTTACATGGTAACAGGTCTCCAAACTATTGATAACACTGTTTACTACTTCGCTGAAAACGGCAAAGCACTTCGTGATGGTGTTTACACTGACGAAGAAGGAAATGCTTACTACTTTGATAAGACAGGTAAACAATACACATCATCAGGATACACCCTTTTCGAAGACAAATGGCGTTACTTCTCAAATGGCGTTATGGCAACAGGTCTTACAACTATTGACGGCAACGTTCAATACTTCACTGCTGAAGGTTACCAAGTTAAAGGTGATGCTGTAGCTGGTAAAGATGGCCTAATTCGCTACTTTGACAAAGAATCAGGAAACCTTGTTTCAGGTCGTTTTGCTACAGATTCAAAAGGTAACTGGTATTACCTCAATGAAGAAGGGGTAGCTGTAACTGGATTCCAAACAATTAACGGTCAACACCTCTACTTCAACGAAGACGGTACTCAAATCAAGTCAGGTCCTGCAACAATCAATGGTAAACACTACAGCTTCGATGTGGATTCAGGTGAAATGTATATCAACCGCTTCAACGAAGATGAAAACCACAACTGGTTGTACTTCGGTGCTGACGGAGCAGCAGTAACAGGTCTTCAAACAATTGATAGCCAGTTGCTCTACTTCAACGAAGATGGCACACAAGTTAAAGGACAATTCCTTGTGGTTGATGGTGCAACATATTACTTCCAAGCAGATTCAGGAGCAGCAGTGAAAGGCTCATTTGCATCAGATGCTTCAGGCAACTGGTATTACTTCGATACTAACGGCAAAGCAGTAACAGGTCTTCAAACTATCAACGACCAAACTCTCTATTTCAACGAAGATGGCACACAAGTTAAAGGACAATTTGTCACAATCAACGGTGCAACTTACTACTTTGACGCTAAATCAGGCGAAATGGCTGTTAACACAACACTAACTGACGAAAATGGAAATAAATACACATTTAACTCTAAAGGTGTTGGCTCTCTTGTTAAGAGTGGTTTCGTAACTGTAGATGGAGCAACTTACTACTACACTAACGGTAGTGCCGTTAAGAATCGTTTCATCCAAAATAACGATACTAAAAAATGGTATTACTTTGATACTAACGGTAAAGCTGTAACAGGAACACAAGTTATCAACGGTGTGACATTGTACTTCTATGCTGATGGTACACAAGCTAAAGATGAGTTTGTAACAGGAACAGATGGTAAAATCCGTTACTACGATGCAAACTGGGGACAACTTGCTAAAAACAAATACGTTCAGAATGCAGAAACTGGAAAATGGTACTATTTCAATAGTACTGGAGTAGCAGTTACTGGTTACCAAACTATCAATAATGTTAAACAATACTTCCACGCTGATGGCACACAAGCTAAAGATGAGTTTATCGTCGAAAGCGATGGCACACTCCGTTATTTCGATGGTAACTGGGGACGTATGGCTACCAATACAACGAAAATTTATAATGGTAAGCGTGTTTACTTCAATTCAAACGGTGTCGGTGTTATCCGCTAAACCTGGTTATTTATCGACTATCGAGAATTGACTGATAACTATAAAAAGAGAATCAATACGATTCTCTTTTTATTATTCTTAATGAAAAATTTTCTGTAAGTCTGATGCACTGCAATTGATAGCGTAATGAAAACTTTTCAAATATAAGTCGTAATTGTTGTAAGCGTTTTTACATTGTGGTATAATGGAGAGGTAATAAATTTGAAAGTTGGAATAACTATGTCTAAAATCGTTGTTGTTGGTGCAAACCACGCAGGTACATCAAGTGTTAATACTATCCTTGATAACTATGGTTCAGAAAACGAAGTAGTTGTTTTTGACCAAAACTCAAATATCTCTTTCTTGGGATGTGGAATGGCTCTTTGGATTGGAAAACAGATCTCAGGCTCTGATGGTCTTTTCTATGCTAACAAAGAATTACTTGAGTCTAAAGGTGCTAAAGTTTACATGAACTCGCCAGTAACTGCTATCGATTACGATGCAAAAACTGTTACTGCACTTGTTGATGGCAAAGAACATGTAGAATCTTATGAAAAGCTTATCTTGGCGACAGGATCAACACCAATCCTACCTCCAATCGAAGGTGCAGCTATTAAAGAGGGTAGTCGTGAATTCGAAGCAACTCTTGATAATCTTCAATTTGTTAAACTGTTCCAAAATGCTGAGCAAGTGATTGAAAAATTACAAGATAAAACACAAAATCTTGAACGTATCGCTGTTGTCGGTGCTGGTTATATCGGTGTTGAGCTTGCAGAAGCCTTCAAACGCTTGAACAAAAAAGTAACACTTATCGATGTTGTTGACACATGTTTGGCTGGTTACTACGATCGTGACCTTTCAGATATGATGCGTCAAAACTTGGAAGATAACGGTATTGAGTTGGCATTTGGTGAAACTGTTAAAGCCATCGAGGGTGATGGTAAAGTTGAACGTATCGTGACTGACAAAGCAACACGTGATGTCGATATGGTTATCTTGGCTGTTGGTTTCCGTCCAAATACTGGTCTTGGAAATGGTCAATTGGAAACTTTCCGCAACGGTGCCTTCCTTGTTAACAAACAACAAGAAACATCAATCAAAGATGTTTATGCAATCGGTGACTGTGCGACTGTTTATGACAACTCAATTCAAGATGTTAACTACATTGCTCTTGCGTCAAATGCCCTTCGTTCAGGTATGGTCGCAGGACACAATGCAGCAGGTAATCCAGTGGAATCACTCGGCGTTCAAGGTTCAAACGGTATTTCAATCTTCGGTCTTAACATGGTATCGACTGGTTTAACTGAAGAAAAAGCAAAACGCTTTGGTTTCAATGCAGCAACAACTGAAATTACTGATCAACAAAAAGCAGGCTTCATGGAGCACGGTAACTTTGATGTCGCCCTTAAAATTGTTTACGATAAAGATACACGCGTTGTTTTAGGAGCGCAAATGGCAGCTCGTGAAGATATCTCAATGGGTATCCACATGTTCTCACTGGCTATTCAAGAAAAAGTGACGATTGATCGTTTGGCATTGCTCGACTTGTTCTTCTTGCCACACTTCAATCAACCACTTAGCTACATCGCTAAAGCAGCAATCGCAGCTGAATAGGATATTAGATAGTAAAAAGGTTAGACAAAAGTCTTACCTTTTTCTTTTTGTCCTAACAAGCGGAGGTAGTGGCGGATTGATATTTTTGTTATTAATTTCATAGAGGCATCAGGCCTGTACCAAAAGTAGTAGCGAACCAAAAAGAACTCCCAGTCTCTAGACTAGGAGTTCTTTTATCTGTAATAAACTTCAGTAACTAAATTAGTTTTTTGAAGCTTCTTGGAATTCAGAGTTTTTCCAAGCTTCGTCGATGATAGCTTTCAACTCATCAGCAGAAGCTTTCATTTTTTGTTGTTCAGCTTCGTTCAATGGGATGTTAACTGGACGAACGATACCGTGCGCACCGATAACGGCTGGTTGACCGATGAAGCAATCAGTAACGCCAGCATATTGACCTTCTTGGAATACTGAAAGTGGAAGTACTGCATTTTCATCATCAAGGATAGCTTTAGTGATACGAGCAAGAGCTACTGCGATACCGTAGTAAGTTGCACCTTTTTTGTTGATGATTGTGTAAGCAGCGTCACGAACACCTTCGAACAACTCAACAAGTTCTTCAGCGTTGAAGTTTTTAACGTCTTTAAGGTAGTCTTCAAGGTTAACACCGGCAACGTTAGCGTGTGACCAAACGGCAAATTCTGAGTCACCGTGTTCACCCATGATGTAAGCGTGAACTGAACGAGCATCTACGTCAAGTTTTTCTGCAAGAGCTTGACGGAAACGAGCTGAGTCAAGTGAAGTACCTGAACCGATAACGCGTTCTTTAGGGAAACCAGAGAATTTCCATGTAGAGTAAGTCAAAACGTCAACTGGGTTAGCTGCAACCAAGAAGATACCTTTGAATCCTGATTCAACAACTTGAGTAACGATTGATTTGTTGATTGCAAGGTTTTTACCAACAAGGTCAAGACGAGTTTCACCTGGTTTTTGTGGAGCACCAGCAGTGATAACGACCACATCAGCGTCTGCACAGTCAGCGTATTGTGCAGCGTAGATTTTTTTAGGTGAAGTGAAAGCTAGGGCGTGGCTAAGGTCAAGCGCATCACCAACAGCTTTTTCGTGAAGTTGAGGGATTTCAATGATACCAAGTTCTTGAGCGATTCCTTGAGTAACCAATGCGAAAGCGTAAGATGAACCTACGGCACCATCACCGACAAGGATAACTTTTTTGTGTTGTTTAGTTGCAGTCATGTCTAAACATCTCCTTAATTTTTTTTGGGACTAGCCCATACGATTCTTATTTTAGCACGTTTTGTTACACTTGTCACTAAGAAACTGTGTAAAATAGTGAAAAAATAGACAAGATATGCTATAATGTAAATGTTGAACTTCGATTAGAAAGAGAAAAAAATGGAAGATAAAAATTTAGTAGACGTTAATCTGACTAGTGAGATGAAGACAAGTTTCATCGATTATGCTATGAGTGTTATCGTAGCTCGTGCTCTTCCAGATGTACGAGATGGCTTGAAGCCGGTTCATAGACGTATCCTCTACGGAATGAACGAATTAGGTGTGACTCCAGACAAGCCTCATAAAAAATCAGCCCGTATCACTGGGGATGTCATGGGTAAATATCACCCTCATGGTGACTCATCAATTTACGAAGCGATGGTTCGTATGGCACAATGGTGGTCATACCGTCACATGCTAGTTGATGGTCATGGTAACTTTGGATCTATGGATGGAGACGGAGCAGCGGCTCAGCGTTATACTGAAGCTCGGATGAGTAAAATTGCGCTTGAAATGCTTCGTGATATCAATAAAAACACCGTTGATTTTCAAGATAACTATGATGGTAGCGAACGCGAGCCTTTGGTTTTACCAGCACGTTTTCCTAATCTCTTGGTGAATGGTGCAACTGGTATTGCGGTTGGTATGGCGACCAATATCCCTCCACATAATCTTGGTGAAACGATCGATGCTGTCAAATTGGTCATGGAAAATCCAGATGTCACTACACGTGATTTGATGGAGGTTCTGCCTGGTCCAGATTTCCCAACAGGGGCTCTGGTTATGGGAAAATCAGGTATTCATAGAGCTTACGATACCGGTAAAGGATCAATCGTTCTGCGTGCCCGTACAGAGATTGAGATGACCAAATCTGGTCGTGAACGTATTGTGGTGACGGAATTCCCTTACATGGTCAATAAGACCAAGGTACATGAACATATTGTTCGTTTAGCCCAAGAAAAACGTATCGAAGGTATCACAGCTGTTCGTGATGAATCTAGTCGTGAAGGTGTCCGTTTTGTTATCGAAGTACGTCGTGATGCTTCAGCTAATGTCATTTTAAATAACCTTTTCAAAATGACTAGTTTACAGACTAACTTTGGTTTCAATATGTTGGCTATTGAAAATGGTGTGCCTAAAATCCTATCCTTACGTCAAATTTTAGATAATTATATTGCTCACCAAAAAGAAGTTATCGTCCGTCGTACACGTTTTGACAAAGAAAAAGCTGAAGCACGCGCTCATATTTTGGAGGGCTTGTTAATTGCACTTGATCATTTGGATGAAGTGATCGCGATTATCCGTGGTAGTCAGACAGATGCAGAAGCGCAGGCTGAATTGATGTCACGCTTTGACCTATCAGAGCGTCAAAGTCAAGCTATCCTTGATATGCGTCTTCGTCGCTTGACAGGTTTGGAACGCGATAAAATTCAAGCAGAGTATGATGACTTGCTTAAATTGATTGCAGATTTGGCTGATATTTTAGCTAAACCAGAGCGTGTGGTAGCGATTATCAAAGAAGAACTTGATGAGATCAAACGTAAATACAACGATCCTCGTCGTACAGAACTTATGGTTGGTGAAGTTCTTTCTCTTGAAGATGAAGACTTGATTGAGGAAGAAAATGTGGTTATCACACTTTCTAACAAGGGCTATATTAAGCGTTTGGCTCAAGATGAATTTAGAGCCCAAAAACGTGGCGGACGCGGGGTACAAGGTACTGGTGTCAATGACGATGACTTTGTTCGTGAGTTGATTTCAACAAGCACTCATGACCCAATCTACTTCATGACTAATAAAGGCCGTGTTTATCGTTTGAAAGGCTATGAAATTCCTGAATATGGTAGAACTGCCAAGGGATTACCTGTGGTTAATCTATTGAAACTAGATGAAGGCGAAACCATCCAAACAATCATTAGTGGCAATTCACAAGAGGAGCAGGAGTCTTATCTCTTCTTCGTGACACGTCAAGGGATTGTCAAACGTACAAGAGACTCGGAGTTTAAAAATATTCGCCAAAACGGTTTGAGAGCAGTTAATCTGAAAGAGGGCGACGAATTGATTAATGTCATCCTTACCTCAGGAGAGCAGGATATTATTATCGGTACTAAATACGGCTACAGCGTGCGTTTCAATGAGACGGTTGTTCGTAGTATGAGCCGTATCGCGACCGGCGTAAAAGGCCTTACACTTCGTGAGGGTGATGAGGTTATCGGAGCATCAGCTATTTCAGACGACCAAGAAGTTCTCATTCTGACTGAGAAAGGTTATGGTAAGAAAACACCGGCTACGGAATACCCAACAAAAGGTCGTGGCGGTAAAGGTATCAAAACAGCTAATATCACTTCTAAAAATGGAAATTTAGCTGGTTTAGTTACTGTATCAGGCGACGAAGATATCATGGTTATTACTGATACGGGTGTTATTATTCGAACAGACGTTGCCAACATTTCTCAAACAGGTCGTGCAACGCAAGGGGTGAAGGTGATGCGTCTTGATGATGAGGCGAAAATTGTGACCTTTACACTAATCGAAAATGAATCAGATGGAATTGACGAGAACCAGGCATCTGAAACATCCAATGAATAGGTTCTTTTTAGAAAAATGAAAAAATCAAATAAAATTGGTCATATTATTAGAACAAGTATTTTTGTACTACTGATCTTAGTTGGCTTAGCTTTGGTCTTTAACAAATCTATCCGAAATACCTTAATCTCATGGAATACAAATAAGTATCAAGTTTCCCATGTTTCTAAGAAGACGATTGCTAAGAATCAGTCAGCAGATGTTTCTTATAATTTTGATGAAGTGAAGTCTATTTCAACGGAATCAGTCCTGTCTGCTCAAATGGACGCCCAACAGCTACCAGTTGTGGGAGGTATTGCTATTCCTGATGTTGGGATCAATCTCCCTATCTTTAAAGGTTTAGGAAATACAGAGTTGACCTATGGCGCAGGGACAATGAAAGAAGGGCAAGTTATGGGTGGCGAAAATAACTACGCTCTTGCTAGCCATCATGTTTTTGGTTTGACGGGTTCATCATCAATGCTCTTTTCACCACTGGATCGTGCTAAGACAGGGATGAAGATTTATTTGACAGATAAAAATAAGATTTATACCTATGTCATTTCGAGTGTTGAGATTGTTGAACCGACAGCTGTTGCCGTTATCGATGACACACCTGGTCAAAAAGAGGTGACCTTGGTGACTTGTACAGATGCTGAAGCAACTCAACGGACGATTGTTAAAGGAACCTTTGAATCTGAAATTGATTTTGATCAAGCGTCAGAAGATATCACAAAAGCCTTTAACACAAGTTATAATCAAATTGTTTTGTAAGCAGAAATAAGGTTGAGGTTGTTCCCTCAGCCTTATTCCTTTAGGAGGAAAAAGATGAAATTAGAAGCAGTTCACCATGTTGCTATTATTGTGTCTGATTACGATAAATCACGAGATTTTTATGTGAATCAATTAGGATTTGAGGTTATCAGAGAAAATCACCGTCCTGACAGACATGATTACAAATTGGATCTAAGATGCGGCGATTTAGAGCTTGAGATTTTCGGAAACAAACTGACTGATTCAGCTTATCAGGCTCCACCGAAACGTATCGGCAGACCGGAGTATTCGCAAGAAGCCTGTGGGTTAAGGCATCTTGCTTTTAGAGTGCAACATATTGAAAATTATGTTGCAAGATTAAAAGAGTTGAACATACCAGTAGAACCTATTCGTCAAGATAGTTTTACTGGTGAGAAGATGACCTTCTTTTTTGATCCTGATGGGCTTCCTTTGGAGTTGCATGAATAAGGACTTTAAGGCCATCCAGATGAGCCGTGAGAGATGTTTTGTTAGAAATAGTCTGGACTAAGAGTTTTTAATAGCAACGTGATATAATAGAAGTGAGATTTCTAAAGGATCAGTTAGGATATAAAACTTATCTGTTTTAGAAAGGACAATTTATGACAGTGAAAAAGTATGTTATTGCTGGGATGCTTCTTCTTGCTTCCTTTGCCTTATCAACCAGAGTTTTTGCATCATCTGATGTTCAAAAGGTGATCGATGAAACCTATGTTCAGCCAGATTACGTTTTGGGCTATTCCTTATCAAGTGATCAACAAACAGAAACACTTAATTTGTTGCATTACGACAGTAGTCAGGATACCCAGATCAAAATCCTTAATACTTCAGACTATGCCTCTATTATGAATGTGGCTGATGATAGCAGCTTGCAATTGTACTCATCCGTTAAGATAAAGAAACTAGGTAGTAAAGAGGTGCTAACAGTCAATATCGTCACTCCTAATAATATTACCAAGGTAACCGAGGATATGTATCGCAATGCTGCGGTGACATTGGGTATTGAGCATGCCGAAATAACAGTAGCTTCCCCAATCGCAGTTACAGGGGAGTCTGCTCTAGCTGGAATTTACTATTCATTAGAGCAGAGCGGAGCAACAGTATCAGATGAAGCGAAATCTTTGGCTCAGAGTGAGTTATCAACATTATCAGATATTAATGCTGAAAATACAGGTAAAACAGGATATGACGCTGATAAGTTGAACGTCGCCTTGACTGACATTAAGGCAGCTGTTGCTGATAAAGGAAGTAGCTTGACGCAAGATCAAGCCCAAACCATCGTTGAAGAAACGCTCGATAACTATCAACTGAAGGATGTGTTGACCAGCAATCAGATTACTCTGATTGTGAACTTTGCCTTGAACCTTTCAAAAAGTTCTATCATTAAAGATAGCAATTTCACGAAAACCTTGACGTCATTGAAAGACTCTATTGTTTCTAAGGCAGGCTCGACGTTTTCAAATATCAATGTTAATTTCAACGCCACTCAAGCCTTGACAAAGGGAGGAAACTTCTTAACCAATCTTTGGAATAAAATTGTGACCTTCTTTCAACAATTAACTCATCAAGCGATCCTTTCTTTGGATTGATATGACATGAGAGTAACTTCTATATGACTAAAAAATAGCGATGATATTTTCAAAAGAAATCCCTATCGCTATTTTTATTTTGGGAGGAATTAAAACGTTTACATAAGTATGTGGTATTGACAGTATTGTCTGAAATTGTATAATAATAACATAAAATTTTTGAAAAATCTGAAAATTGAAAGTTTGAAAGGAGTGTTTTAAGATGACTCAACCTCAGTCAACATCGACTTGGAAGACAAAATTCAAGGCGATGGGTCCTGGTATTCTCATGGCTTCCGCAGCCGTAGGAGGATCTCACATCGTATCCTCTACGCAAGCAGGTGCAATCTACGGATGGCAACTTGCTCTGTTAGTTCTATTAATCAATTTATTCAAGTATCCGTTTTTCCGATTCGGTTCTCAGTACACTGCCGAAAATGGTAAAAACCTTATCGAAGGTTATGCAGAAAAGGGAAGATTTTACCTGATTATTTATTTTGTCTTAAATATCTTCTCAGCCATTGTCAATACTGCTGGTGTTGGTATTTTATGTGCTGCAATTGTAGCTAACTTCTTCCCTAATAGTTTAAGCATCAATACGGCTCAATTAACAACTATTATCATCGTGATTATCTGGGGGATGCTTCTTATTGGAGGCTACCGTTTCTTAGATGGTTTGTCTAAGTGGATCATGACTGCCTTAACGATTGCGACAGTAGGAGCGGTTGTCATCGCCTTGTTCCAACACCGTGAGTATGCTCCAAACTTCGTGGTAACTTCTCCATGGCAAATGGCTGCGCTTCCTTTCCTTGTTTCACTCATGGGATGGATGCCAGCACCTATTGAAATTTCTACTATCAACTCATTGTGGTCAGTTGAAAAGCGTAAAACTGTTTCATTTAATGAAGCAGATGCCTTGTTTGATTTCAACGTTGGTTATGTAGGAACTGCCATTTTAGCATTCTTCTTCTTAGCTCTAGGTGCCTTGATTCAATATGGTAATGGTGAACAGGTTCAGAGTGCTTCAGCGGCTTATATCGCTCAATTTGTATCAATGTATGTGGCTGCATTTGGTTCTTGGGCAAAACCATTTATTACTTTTATTGCCTTCCTCTGTATTTTTGGAACAGTTATTACAGTTATTGATGGTTATTCACGCGCCAACAACGAAGCGCTCCGCTTATTGAGAGGTCAAAAAGAAGCGTCTGGTAAGGCTCTAACTGTATGGATGACATTGACTTCAGTGTTAGGATTAGTTATCGTCTATGCTTTTGCTGGTCAAGTAGCGACAATGCTTCGCTTTGCGATGATTGCATCATTTATCACGACACCATTCTTTGCCTACCTCAACTATAGCCTTGTTAACAATGATAAACATCAAGTGACTGGCTGGTTGAAATGGTTATCAATTATCGGATTGACTTACTTATTCGGTTTTGCGATATTCTTCGTCGTCGCTTGGTTGACAGGAAACGTTTAATTACAACAATGTTTTAGGTTCTCGTGATGAAAAATGACGAGGACCTTTTATGATAGGTTTAAAGCAGTGTAACTACTCAAATTAAAAAATAAGCTAGGACTTAGTCCTAGCTTATTTGAGTTTATTCTTAGATCAGTTACTAAGAAGTGGAGCAGACTAATAAAATAAGATGCTTTTTGACCTTATCGATGTCATCTCATTTATTAGTATTGTTTAAATTGAGGTTGTGTAGATGGACTCTCTGAAGTCATTTGTTGTTAAGAGGTAATCGTTGTAGATAGCAGCCTCTACAGCCTTGACTAGAGAATTACCGTCTAAGCGATTTTGTTCTAAATCTTTCTGCATGGCATCACGCATGAGATTTTTAATGTCATCATAAGATGTCAAAACGTTGGCTTGTCTATTCCATTGAACGGTTACAGGTTTAAGACTACCACTTGCTTGAGCAGCCGCTTTATGCTCTGCATATTTCTTAATCTTGAAATCATCCCATGATGTATATCCGAGTGGTTTGAGAATCTTATCAAAAATATAACTGTCTGTTAAATGACTATTACCCGCTGCTTGAGCTTCGCTAAGAAGTTGGTTACTTGCATATGGAATCAAACCTTTTTCGTAACCAAGCTCTGCCAATAATTCGTAACTAGTACGACGGAAGGTTAGGTCACCAGGGGAACCAAGGGTATTATCGTTTTCACCCCACATGCCCGCAAACATGCTAACAGCCTGATAAGATCCACGACCGATTTTGCCGCTATCATTCTTAGAACCGAAGTGGCGGACGCTTGCGACATCTGCATTAACAAAATCCTCAATGGTTTTAAGGCTTTCAGCCTCTGTAGTAGTCAGGCTACGGTAGGTATCTGCAGCCCATGCATCATTTCCAGAACTGTCCTTATCGTAAGCTTTTTCCATCTTACGAAGCAGTTTTTGTTTGTTTTCAGTTGTTTGCTCGGCGATAAGTTCAGCTTCAATGGCTTCCAAGGTATAGATGACATCAAAGGATCTTTGAGTGTATTCTTGTACATCCTGAGCATTTTGATAACGTTCAGGGCTAAGGGCATAATAACGACTCTTAGATGTCTGTCCATCAGTTCCTGTCCAATCAAAGAGAAGGTTAAGAGCAAAGTAGTCATTGCTATATCCTGTAGGAGATTGGAAGTAAGCTTGCGCATATTGCTCAGGTCCAAGTCCTTCACGTCTACCATATGAATAGAGGTAAGTTTTACCATCAGCATTGTGGGCTGTTTCGTGAGTAAAGATAGAGATTGTATAATCACTCAAGAGACTGTAGATGAAGAAGGTAGAAGTACCATTTGCATAGGCTGAGGCTGGGGCAGTCTGAGTCTTACCGCGACCAATTGGGAAGAAGAAGTCCTGCATGGCATCGTTTGTAGTAGTGGCACTATCACTCATCAACCAATTTCCTCTGACGCTGTAGCTATCCCAGTTTGGCATTGTTCTAAAGAGTGTCGCATCAACATCACTTGGCAAGATACGGAACCAAGCATCAAAGTGAGCACGTTCCATATCGGCGTATTTTTGAATACGTTTTTTAAGCTCTTCTACTTTAGTAGCGTAAGTTTCAGGATCAGATGTTTTGAGCTTCATATCGAGATAGACATCGTACATACCATAAGTGATAACTGGCACTGTTGTGATAATGTAAATCCCTTCTCTAGCTGTTAGAAGTGGTAGAAGACCGTTTTGCTCACTAGTGGCTCCCTTGAGTCGATTGTATACCGCAACATCTTGATCTGGGTATTCTTCAGATTGCTTTTCAACGATATAGGCGGTTGTATGAGCTTTGAACCAATCATTCATGCTTGAATAGTTATTATCCAAGAGTTGCTTATGACTTTCTAGGAAATCAAATAAGCTGAGATCACCTGAAGCAGTTGATAAGGACGATGCATAGGTAGAGATATTATTTTGAGGATCAAGGTTAGAGAAGCCAGTTTTACCAAAGTTTACAAGCCATTCTAACTGTTCGACATTGCTCTTGCCATAGAAGTCTTGGGCATAGAGTAGGAGATCATCAGCTCCAATCTTATCAAAATCAAAGCCGTACCAACGCACAAGATAGCTAAGTCCTAACATAAGGGCTGACTTATTCTCTTTGATGTAATCTACGATATAGGATTTTGTAGCACCGCCGAGGTTATTGATTGACTTATCTGAGCTGAGAAGTTTGTTAAGGTAAGTGTCAATATTTTCCTGAACCTTTTCATAGGTTTCTTGGAGGTAGAGCTTGCTAATCTTTTTAGCAGGGTCAGATTCACTAGTGATACCGAGTGTTTTGTAGTTATCATCAGATGCGTAAGCAAGATTCTTAAGGACATCAGATACTTGAGAAATAATATCGCTGTGATCGCTGACAAAGACTTCAGGTGTGTAGATTAAGTCTGTACCGGTAATCTTGTATTGACGGACAGCATCATTGGTATAGGCTTTATCAAAGCTAACGGATAGTTTTTCGATACTATCATCAGCATAACGAATCATAATTTGATCAATATCATTTTGTGAAAGATCACTTGCGATATTCCCGTCTTTAAGTGGGGTTACTGAGACAATTTCTTTCCTTGCTAACTGACTTGAAGCATCTACAAGATTGCCGTACTCGACCAAGGTATCACGGTCATAGAATGGAATTATTTTTTCCATGTTCTTATAAGCTATAAGACGGCTTTCTTGACTATCTGTTAGGCTAAGGTAATCTACTTTGTTAGTTTCGGAATCGCTTGCGATTAGGTCTTTAGCCGTATTACCGAAAGCCGCAACCTTGTCTTGACCATCCTGTACAGAAATTCCTTTTGCGTAAGATGTAGAGGAACCGTCTGATAGGTCGGTAATGTAGTAATTATCCGTTACACGGCTTGTTGCGTAAGCAGAATCTCCATAGAATAGAGTACCGTTAGTGACTTTAGCAGCTGTGACATTGTTGTTAGCGTAGCCGTTTGTATAAGTTGAAGCGACTCCCGCAGCAACTTGCATTCCTGAGTTACCTGTATTGGTCACGCTACCTTGCATGTAAGAATCACGTAAGCGCCCATTAGAGCTGACTAATGCAACAAGACCTGCAATACGTATGTTGTTAGAGACACTACGTCCAGATACATCTGCTGAGACATAGGCTTTTTCAATGATAGTCCCATTGTCATTAGCACGACCTGCAATTGCAGCAACTTCTGCAGTCCCATTTCCGACACCTGTAGCAGTTATGCTACCTGTGAAAGCGACGTTTGATAGGACAGCCCCAGAGGATACTCTGTTGACCAAACCTGCGACGTTGTTAGTCCCTGTAATAGACCCTTGAACAGCAACGTTTTCGATACGTGTATTACGGTAGGCAGTTTGAGAGATAGCACTTGTAGCATTTGCATTGCTAGTGATATTGACGTTTGACAAGACCAAATTTTTAATGGTAGCAGATTGTAGATGCTCAAAGAGTGGTTTGTCAAGATCATAAATACGGTATTGCTTACCTTGATAGTTGCTTGTGAGACTACCTGTGAAAATACCAGTAATATATGACGCGTCACTAGTTGATAATTCTGTAGCTGATACGTCTGCTGCTAGCGTATAGTTTCCTGAAGGGTTTGCCTTCATAGCAGTGATGAGTTCAGCGAAACTTGTATAGACGGTAGAGTCAGCTTGCTCTTGTTTTTTCGCAACATTGAAACTATAGCCATCTGTGTAAGGGGTATCGTTACCTGCGAATGTCGTTAACTCAGTAAAATTCAAGTTAACGGCATAAGTACCATCCCCATTATCACTGAAGCTAGATACCGGAATAAGCATCTGGCGTAAATCCTCAGTCTTAATGCGCACATAGTAGTTATCAGTCGTTGCCGTATCATCAGTCGTTAAACTTAAAACGTGCTCTTCACGACCATCTGTGTATTTATAGAGCTCCTGACTAAGGATATTTTTGATTTCAATAGTTGGTGCAGTCCCGATTTCGGTAACTTGATCAATAGCTGGTGTATCAACTGAGCTCAACAAGGTTTCAGAAAGTACTTGTCCATCTTTTGTTTTAACGATTGAATACGTCTCAGTTGTGTATCCTGCAACACCTTCTACAGCGATACGTTTAACATTCCGTCTAAGACTATCTGTTTTCTTTTCAACTGATTTAAAATCAACAGGATTAGTACGCTTCTCGATAGTTTCTGTAATGGTTTCGAGCTGTCCAACATTGGTGATTTCTTCCACCATAGGTGTTGTTACTTCTGTTGAAACAATTTGGCTATCCACTAGTTGACCGTCCACGTAAGTATTACGCGTAACAGTGGTTTCTACCCCATCTTGACCTGTTTGTGTAATCTTAGTCTCACCAGCTAGCATGGTAGGATCAGAGACGGTTCTCTTGGTGAATGGAATTGCGCGTGTCTCCGTAACATCCTCAGTAGTTACCTTAGCTTCAGGAAGCTCAGTGTTAGCACTGTCGCCTTTATCAGTCTCGAGAGTTCCGACAGTGGTAATCTCATCAACCGGCTCAGACGTTACTGTAGAGGAAACAGCTTCGGTATTAGCGAGCTGCCCATCAATGTAGGTATTGCGAGTGACTGTAGTCAATATGCCGTCTTGCCCAGCCTGAGTAACTTTGGTTTGACCTTTAGGAAGGAGAGGATCTTCAACCGTGCGCTTAGTGAATGCGATAGCCTGTGTTTCTGTAATATCCTCAGTAGTTACCTTAGCTTCAGGAAGTTCAGTGTTAGCGCTGTCGCCTTTATCAGTCTCGAGAGTTCCGATAGTGGTAATTTCGTCAACCGACTCAGTTGTTACTGTAGAGGAAACAACTTCAGTATTAGCGAGCTGCCCATCAATGTAGGTATTGCGAGTGACTGTAGTCAATATGCCGTCTTGCCCAGCCTGAGTAACTTTGGTTTGACCTTTAGGAAGGAGAGGATCTTCAACCGTGCGCTTAGTGAATGCGATAGCCTGTGTTTCTGTAATATCCTCAGTAGTTACCTTAGCTTCAGGAAGTTCAGTATTAGTAGAGTCACCTTTATCGGTCTCGAGAGTTCCGACAGTGGTAATCTCATCAACCGGCTCAGACGTTACTGTAGAGGAAACAACTTCGGTATTAGCGAGCTGCCCATCAATGTAGGTATTACGAGTGACTGTAGTCAATATGCCGTCTTGCCCAGCCTGAGTAACTTTGGTTTGACCTTTAGGAAGGAGAGGATCTTCAACCGTGCGCTTAGTGAATGCGATAGCCTGTGTTTCTGTAATATCCTCAGTAGTTACCTTAGCTTCAGGAAGTTCAGTGTTAGCGCTGTCGCCTTTATCAGTCTCGAGAGTTCCGATAGTGGTAATTTCGTCAACCGACTCAGTTGTTACTGTAGAGGAAACAACTTCAGTATTAGCGAGCTGCCCATCAATGTAGGTATTACGAGTGACTGTAGTCAATACGCCATCTTGTCCAGCCTGAGTAACCTTAGTCTGACCTTTAGGAAGGAGAGGATCTTCAACTGTTCGTTTGGTAAATGCGATAGCCTGTGTTTCTGTAATATCCTCAGTAGTTACCTTAGCTTCAGGAAGTTCAGTATTAGTAGAGTCACCTTTATCGGTCTCGAGAGTTCCGACAGTGGTAATCTCATCAACCGGCTCAGACGTTACTGTAGAGGAAACAACTTCGGTATTAGCGAGCTGCCCATCAATGTAGGTATTACGAGTGACTGTAGTCAATACGCCATCGTGCCCAGCCTGAGTCACCTTAGTCTGACCTTTAGGAAGGAGAGGATCTACAACCGTGCGCTTAGTGAATGCGATAGGAGTTTGTGTTTCTTCATCCTTACTTGTTACCAAAGCAATCGGTAGATCTGTCGACTCTGCATCGCCTTTTTTCTTAACTAAAGTACCGACTTCGATGATTTTTGAAATCGGTAGCACTTCCTGTCTAGCTACTTCTAGTTTTGATATAATCTGCCCGGTTTGATCGCTAGTTACTTGATAAGTAATGGTAACATGTCCGTCTCGCCCCTCTTGAATCGTATTTGTTTTTCCCTCTTCAAGGAGAGGGTTTTCGCGAGTCTCAGTTTGGAAAGTTTGTCCAGCAACTTGTTCAGTTACTAATTGAGTAGTGGTAGTTGAGGATTCTTCCTTGGTTCCAACGGCGATAATTTCAGCTTGTGAGGATTGGCTGATTTCTTGAGAGAGAGTTTCTGTTGTTACTAGCTCACCATTTAGATAAACATGACGGAGTTTAATGGTCTCAACGCCATCTTTCCCCTCTTGGATAACTCTAGTTTGTCCTTTAGGAAGATTGGCATCTTCGACAGTCTCTTGAGTATGAGGAATAGTCTTGGTCTGAGTTTCTTCTTGATAGCTTAGTTGCGCTTCAGGAATCTCTGTATTAGTCGAGTCCCCTTTATCGGTCTCAAGAGTCCCGACAGCGATAATTTCTGAAACAGGGGATTGAGTGATGGTTTCAGAAACTAACTCACTTGTTGCCAGTTGTCCATTGATGTAAGTATGACGATAAGTTTGGGTTAAACTACCTGTTTGACCGGTCTGGAGGACTTTGGTTTGCCCTTTTGGTAGGGTTGGATCCTCGATGGTTTGACTGCTAAATGGCAGAGCAGTCATCGTACTTTCATCATTTGTTGTGATGATTGCTTCAGGAAGCTCTGTAGTTGTCCCTGTACCAGTATCTGTTTGCGTTGTTTCTTCAACTTTGGTTCCAATAGCGATAATTTCAGATACAGGAGCCTGGCTTACCGCTTGTCCAACAATATCAGATGCTACTAATTGGCCATCAACATAGGTATGTCGGATGGTTTGTGTCTCTACCCCCATTACACCAACTTGGATTACTTTAGTCTGACCAACAGGAAGACTAGGATCTTCGATGGTTTGACTAGTGTAGGCAAGACTATTTGTTGTTGTTTCGTCACTCGTCGTAATAACAGCTTCCTTAGGCGTGACTGTATCTGAGTTTCCTTTGCCAGTTTCAAGAGTACCAATCGCTATAATTTCATCTTGAGCTGGGCTAGTCGTAGTTTCTGAAATCATGTCAGTTGCAACGAGCTGGTCATCAATGTAAGTGTGACGTAGCGTTTTAGTTAGGCTACCGTTTTGTCCTGTCTGAAGGATCTTGGTCTGACCTTTTGCAAGGCTAGGATCTTCGACAGTTTTGCTGTTGTAAGCGATACTTTCAGTTACCGTTTCATCGGTAGTCGTCACCTTGGCGATAGGGAAATCTAACTGTTCTGAGCTCCCATTACTAGTTTCAAGTGTACCAATGGCTGTGATTTCATCTTGAGCCTTTTGAACCACTGTTTCAGATAAGACTTGGCTAGAGACAACTTTGCCGTCTTGGTAATTGACTTGAACTTGCTTTTCAATCTTCCCATTCTTACCTTCTTGAACAATTTTGGTTTGCCCTTTTGGCAATAGAGGATCTTGGATAGTTTGTTTACCATAGGTGATTGTTTCCGTCTGAGTCTCTTGTTTAGACACTAGCGGAGCTTCTTCGGTAGTTATCGGTTCTTGCTTTACTTGCGTTGTCGCTTGGTTTGACGGTGTGGTCTCTTGAGTACTGTTAGTCGTTGTAGCTTCAGTGAATGTCACCGCTTGATCTTTACCATACTGATCAGTAAAATAACCAACCAAGTGATAGCCAGAAATATTATCAGCTGTTACTGACTGTCCTGTAAGAACAAGCTTTGAATCCCTTAATTGAAGGACATCAGCGACAGCTAAGCTGGCAGTCATGACAGTTCCACCAAAAGCAAGGAGTAAGATTAGCTGTTTACGATTGCGTTTACTTCTGAGAACTAAAATACCACCCAAGGCTAAGAAACCGATACCTGTCAGTGAAAGAAGTTCCTGATCTTTAGAAGATGTATTGGGAAGGAACTGACCAACAAGTGTTTGTTGAGGACTGGATGTTTTTTGCTTTGTGGCACCCGTCTTAGTATCTGCCTTTTGACTAGCGACACTGTCTTTGGCATAGACAAACGTGTAATCAACATTTGCTTTTGCGGTAAGGTCGTCTGTGATGGCTTGAACACGATTTTTATCGGCTTGGGAGAGTGTGTAGTAGTCAACGTAGTTGACATCAGAGCCAGCATCGCTTTGAGCGAATGCCGTTGATGGGGAAGCTAGAAGTGAGGAGAGTATAACAAAGCTTCCAATCAAGCACGAGCCTACGATGCCATTTTTTTTACGAATGGCATATTGATTTAATTTATCTCTAAATAGCATGAGAAACCTTTCTTTGCATAAAAGTAATTTTTACTATTATATTTTATCATATTCTGACAATTCATTTAAGAAGATAGCTCAATATTTTTAATTGATATACATTTTAATTTTCAAAAAGAGACTTTGCTATAAAACTCTTGTTTTTAGCTAACAAATCAACTTCCTCGTCTTAGGCTCTCACACCTATAAAAATTCACTCAAACTGATGGCTAATACACAAAAAAAACGAATGAAGTATAGGTGATAAACACCATCATTCATTCGTTTTTAAATATTAGATTTTTGCTTATTCCCACTCAACTGTTGCAGGTGGTTTACTTGTGATATCGTAGACAATACGGTTGACGTGATCAACTTCATTAACGATACGGACAGAGATTTTTTGGAGAACTTCCCAAGGGAGTTTTGCAAAATCAGCTGTCATACCATCGACGGAAGTGATGGCACGAATCGCGATAGTGTAGTCATAAGTACGACCGTCACCCATAACACCAACTGAACGAACACCTGTGTTAACAGTGAAGTATTGCCATGCATCACGTTCTAAACCAGCTTTAGCAATCTCTTCACGGAGGATAGCATCTGATTCACGGACTGTCTCCAATTTTTCTTCAGTGATTTCCCCCATAATACGGATAGCAAGACCTGGTCCTGGGAATGGCTGACGCCAAACAACTTCATCAGGCATTCCAAGAGCTGTACCAAGAGCACGCACTTCATCTTTGAAAAGGGTATTAAGTGGTTCAATCAATTCAAATTGCATGTCCTCAGGAAGACCACCAACGTTGTGGTGAGATTTGATTGTTTGAGCTGTTTCAGTACCTGACTCGATAATATCTGTGTAGAGTGTTCCTTGTGCTAAGAAATCAACACCTTTGAGTTTACTTGCTTCATCATCGAAGACGTAAACGAATTCGTTACCGATGATTTTACGTTTTTTCTCAGGGTCATCGACACCAGCGAGAAGATCAAGGAATCGTTTAGACGCATCAACACGGATGATATTAAGACCGAACTTACCACCAAGCATCTCCATAACCTGATCGCCTTCACCTTTACGAAGAAGACCGTGGTCAACAAAAATACATGTCAATTGATCGCCGATAGCACGTTGTAAAAGGACACCAACAACTGATGAATCTACACCACCTGAAAGTCCAAGAAGAACTTTACGGTCTCCGACTGTTTCACGAATTTGTGCGATTTGCATGTCGATGAAGTTATCCATAGACCAATCTTGACGCGCGCCACAGATTTCAACAGCAAAGTTTTTCAAAATGTCGTTACCGTAGACAGAGTGACGAACTTCTGGGTGGAATTGGATACCGTAGAAGTTTTTCTCAGAGTTTTCCATAGCAGCATAAGGACAGTCAGCTGAATCACCAACAAGGTGGAAACCTTCAGGAATTTCAGTAACAGCATCTCCATGGCTCATCAAAACAAGTTGTTCTTCAGGAGTCCCTGCAAAAAGTTTTGATTCTGAACGGAGACGAAGCGTTGATTGACCATACTCACGGTTACCAGCTTCACCAGCAGGAACAACCTTACCACCAAGCTTGTGAGTGATGAGTTGCATCCCGTAGCAGATACCAAGGATTGGAATACCAAGTTCAAAAATTTCTTCATCGATACCAAATGCGTTGTCAGCATATACTGAATTTGGACCACCAGAAAGAACGATACCGATAGGATTGATAGCACGAAGTTCATCAGCAGAGATCTTGTGACTCTTCAACTCAGAAAAGACACCGAATTCACGGATACGGCGTGCAATGAGTTGGTTGTACTGGCTACCATAGTCAAGAACGATGATTTTTTGAACATCATTCAAAGTAGAAATGTCAGTCATTGTTACCCTTTCATTTAACGTCTGAAAATGGCAGACGATATAGTTTGTACCTATTGTAGCATAAAAACTTAGAATTCGCATTACATTTATGTAGCGACAGCCGAAAATTATTCTCTCAAACTCAGGTTATAAATATCACTATCAATAGCACTAATAGCCTGTAAAATGGTATAATGTAGGGAATGACAAAAGAAGGAGTTGCTATGACACCAGCCTATATTCATATTCATGATCATATCAAAAAAGAGATTGAAGACGGTAAGTGGCAGATTGGGCAACGTTTGCCTAGTGAACGCGATTTATCGGAGACTTTTCAAGTCAGTCGAATGACTTTGAGACAAGCGATTACCTTACTGGTAGAAGAGGGAATTTTAGAACGACGTGTCGGTAGCGGAACTTACGTCGCAGGACGTCGCGTCCAGGAGAGGATGCGAGGAACCACCAGCTTTACCGAAATTGTTAAATCCCAAGGAAAATACCCATCATCTAAGCTAATTTCTTATCAAAAAAAACTGGCGAGTAAAACCGAGCGCGACCAACTTCAGCTAACTGCAAAAGACTATGTGATCTCGATGGAACGCGTCAGGTATGCTGACCAATTACCTCTGGTTTACGAAGTAGCTTCTATCCCAGAGAAGTTGATTGCTTCTTTTAATCAAACTGAAATAACGGAGCATTTCTTCCAAACCCTGACTCAAAATGGCTATACCATCGGCAAAAGCCAACAGACGATTTATGCCAAAACAGCTAGTGATAAAGTGGCTGGACACTTGGATGTCGCTAAAGGTCACGCCATTCTGGCGTTAACACAGGTTTCTTACTTTTCAGATGGGACACCTTTTGAATATGTCCGTAGTCAGTATGTGGGAGATCGATTTGAGTTTTATTTAGAAAACAATTGATAAACAACATTTTTAAAATTATGTTGCAAGAAAATCATTTAAAAATATTAAGATAGGGTTTAGGCTACTCTTTACAGTCTTTTTGTGATAAAATGGAGCTTATGGAAATTGAAAAAACCAATCGAATGAATGCTCTATTTGAGTTCTACGCGGCCTTGTTGACCGACAAGCAAATGAATTATATTGAACTCTATTATGCTGATGACTATAGCTTGGCAGAGATTGCCGAAGAATTTGGTGTGAGTCGCCAAGCTGTCTATGATAACATCAAGAGAACAGAAAAGATTTTGGAAGCCTATGAGATGAAGCTACACATGTACTCTGATTATATCGTCCGAGGTCAGATTTTCGACGATATTGTAGCCAAATACCCAGATGACGCCTATCTTCAAGAACAAATTGCTGTACTAACAAGCATCGATAACAGAGAATAATACTGAGAGAAAGGAAGAGAACTGCAGGATTTTTTGAACCCAGCAGTTCCAAAAATATCAATGGCATTTGAAAGCTTAACTGAACGTCTGCAAGGCGTTTTCAAAAATCTACGTCGTAAAGGAAAACTATCTGAAAAAGAAGTCCAAGAAGTCACTAAAGAGATTCGCTTAGCGCTTCTTGAAGCTGACGTCGCCCTACCGGTTGTCAAAACGTTTATCAAGCGTGTCCGTGAGCGTGCAGTTGGACATGACATTATCGATACACTTGATGCCTCTCAACAAATCATTAAAATTGTCAATGAAGAGTTGACTGAGATTTTAGGTTCAGAAACTGCAGAGATCATCAAGTCACCTAAAATTCCAACCATTATTATGATGGTTGGTTTGCAGGGTGCTGGTAAAACAACTTTTGCAGGAAAACTGGCTAACAAACTCATCAAAGAAGAAAATGCTCGTCCTATGATGATTGCTGCGGATATTTATCGTCCAGCAGCCATTGATCAATTGAAGACTTTAGGGCAACAAATTAACGTCCCTGTCTTTGATTTAGGGACAGAGGTTGCTGCAGTTGATATTGTCCGTCAGGGTCTGGAAGAAGCTCGTAACAACCATAACGACTATGTTTTGATCGATACCGCAGGTCGTCTACAAATCGACGAAGTTCTTATGCAAGAATTGCGCGATGTTAAAAAACTTGCACAACCAAATGAAATCCTATTGGTTGTGGATAGCATGATCGGTCAAGAAGCTGCTAATGTCGCCCGTGAATTTAATGAACAATTGGACATCACTGGGGTTATCTTAACCAAGATTGATGGGGATACACGTGGTGGTGCCGCTCTATCTATTCGAGAAATTACAGGAAAACCAATCAAATTCACTGGTACTGGTGAAAAAATCACTGATATCGAAACCTTCCACCCAGATCGTATGTCATCACGTATCCTGGGGATGGGTGACCTCTTAACACTGATTGAAAAAGCTTCTCAAGAATACGACGAGAAAAAATCATTGGAACTTGCTGAAAAAATGCGTGAAAACACATTTGATTTCAATGATTTTGTAGAGCAACTCGATCAAGTACAAAACATGGGACCTATGGAAGATCTCTTGAAGATGCTTCCAGGAATGTCAAATAACCCAGCGCTTGCAAATCTTAAAGTAGACGAGAAGCAGGTAGCTCGTAAACGCGCTATTGTATCATCGATGACGCCAGCCGAGCGTGAAAATCCAGAACTCCTAACTCCGAGTCGCCGTCGCCGTATCGCTGCAGGGTCAGGAAATAGCTTTGTAGAAGTCAACAAATTCATCAAGGACTTCAACCAAGCCAAAGGTATGATGCAAGGGATGATGTCAGGAGACATGGAAAAAGCCATGCGTCAAATGGGCTTAAATCCTAACAATTTACCGAAAAATATGCCTGATATGAATGGCATGGATATGTCAGCTCTTGAGGGAATGATGGGAGGAGCTGGTATGCCAGACCTTTCAAACATGGACCTCAGTCAAATGATGGGTGGCGGTCTAAAAGGAAAATTAGGTTCCTTTGCGATGAAGACAGCTATGAAACGTCAGGCTAATAAAATGAAAAAAGCTAAGAAAAAACGCAAATAATACGCAACCACCTATCTCATTGTCTAAACACGAAATGAGATAGGTGGTTTTAGTCATATATTTTATTATGTAACAAAAAATTCGATAGGCTACTCTGTTAGAAAATATAAAACATTCAATATATTTTTGTTTGCATTTATGCTATACTATGTTACATCAATAGAAAAAGGATCTCATTATTTATGAAATGGAAATTGACTCTGGGAGCGATTGCTGTCTTTTCTCTGCTCGCAGTCTCTGAACAGACATTTGCAGATAGTAGCATTTATAGACTCTATAACCCAACCTTAAAAGAACATCTTTTTACCTCAGATACCAATGAATATGATGTCTTGTCATCCAAAGGTTGGAACCAAGAAGGTTTAGCCTGGTATGCCCCTGATAACGGTCAGCAAGTAACCCGACTTTACAGTAAGATTACCCACAAACATCTCTACACAACAGACCAGAATGAAGTGTCGGTTTTAACGAGGTCTGGTGCTTGGGTTCAGGATGCAATGAGTTTTTACTCAGGTGGTGATACACCGATTTATCGTCTTTATCATGAAGGTATTAAGACCCATCTTCTAACAGCTGATACCAACGAGTACCAAACCCTAGCTGGGGCTTGGAATCAAGAAGGAGTCAAACTGTATGCTACTGCCTTACCAGATTCAGACAGGTCATCATCCATCGCTCAACCAACCTCAAAAGTTATCAAAACATTACCAGTTGGGGAACAAGGGATAGAAAATACACCCTCGACGGATACAATTGAAGCCGACGTTTCATTGACAGGTTCAGGGACTGGTTATCACGCAAAGTTAGTCATGGCAACAGCAACATCAGCCATTAGCTTTGGAATTCAATACGACACAGGAGCTGGGGATCCCGATTTCAGGAATCAACTCGCCTTTATGGTTGAAAATGTTGCAAGTAACGCCAGTGGGCAACAAGCTTATTCTTGGACTAATCACGTTGGAGAACTGGGACAAACCTACCATATCATGCTTACTTTAGATGAAGCGACAGGAAATTACGCAGGTTATATCAATGGTTCCCAAGTTATTACAGGTAACAATGCCATGTTGACAAGTCAAGCCATCGCAGCACGTGGCGAGAAGATTTATCTTCGTACCGAAGGTTCAGGTAGAAAAGAAGGGGATAATATTAGCGCCAGTTTTTCGAATGTTAAGCTTAAAACGAATGGCGTGTATGACCCAAATATAGCCTGGACAACTCATTTTTATCAAGAAAATCCAGGTGTCAGTATCTCTGGAGACGTGACAAATCACACCATCTCAGGTATCATGACTGGTATGGGAACCCATGTCGACTGGGATTCGGCCTACGAATCCTTTAGCGGTATTTTACAATATGATAATGTTGTTCAAGAAAATCCAACATCACAAACAAATTAATAAAAAGTCTCGTTTACATGACGAGACTTTTTATTATATAAAGAGCAGTTGTAAGTGTTAGAACTCTACAATTTTTATTTTTTGAGATGAACCCATTTATTTTAAAATCACAGCACGAAGTAGCTTCTATCAAAAACTCTTTATACATCTTTCCGAAAAACTGTAATTTTCTTGAAAAATATTTGTGGGTGTGATATACTTCTATTAACACCAAATCAATGATAAAAATGGAGAAAAAATGAAACGTGAACGTTTACTTGAAAAAATTGATGACTACAAATCAATGATGCCTTGGTATGTTTTAGATTATTATCAATCAAAATTATCGGTTCCTTATAGTTTCACCACCCTGTACGAATACCTTAAAGAATACCATCGATTTTTTGATTGGTTGATAGATACTGGAATCTCAGATGCTAATCGGATTGCTGAGATTGATCTAGCCGTTTTAGAAAACCTGACCAAAAAAGATATGGAATCCTTTGTTCTTTACCTTAGAGAACGACCATCTTTAAATACCCATTCAACCAAGCAAGGTGTTTCTCAAACAACAATCAATCGTACCTTATCGGCTCTTTCAAGTTTATATAAGTATTTGACTGAGGAGGTTGAAAATGAGGATGGTGAACCCTATTTTTACCGTAATGTGATGAAAAAGATTGCAACCAAAAAGAAAAAAGAGACACTTGCTGCTAGGGCTGAAAATATCAAACAAAAGCTCTTTTTGGGTGATGAGACAATCGCTTTTTTGAAACATATAGATTGTGAATATGAGAACAAACTTTCCAATCGTGCCAAGTCTTCTTTCCGTAAAAACAAAGAGCGAGACTTAGCTATTATCGCACTTCTTCTGGCATCCGGAGTGAGGCTCTCAGAGGCGGTCAATCTAGATTTGAAGGATTTGAATCTCAATATGATGGTTATCGAGGTAACCAGAAAAGGTGGCAAACGAGATGCTGTCAACGTTGCTAGTTTCGCCCAACCTTATCTGGCCTCTTATTTAGAGATTCGTCAAGCACGCTACAAAACTGAAAAACAAGATACTGCTCTTTTTGTGTCAGAGTACCGAGGAGTACCAAATCGAATTGATGCATCAAGTGTCGAAAAAATGGTAGCAAAATATTCTCAAGACTTTAAAATCCGCGTCACTCCCCACAAATTACGCCATACATTAGCCACAAGATTGTATGATGCAACGAAATCTCAAGTATTAGTGAGTCACCAGCTAGGACATGCTTCGACACAAGTAACTGACCTTTACACCCATATCGTCAACGATGAACAAAAAAACGCTCTGGATAATCTCTAGCAGTTGACTGAAAAAGCAAGTGGCACTTCTGCTATAATTTTAGAGATTCTAAAAAAAGACACTTCTGAATGAGTTAGAAGTGTCTTTTTTGCTACTATTAACGATTATCAATGGTTTCAGGATAAAGGTCGTGATTCATTAAGCGGAAGTTCGCCATTTCTTCATATTTGCTACCTGGACGACCATAATTATAATAAGGATCGATAGAAATACCACCACGTGGAGTGAATTTTCCCCAAACCTCTAGATATCTAGGATTAAGAAGTTCAACCAGGTCTTTACCGATGGTATTGATACAATTTTCATGAAAATCACCGTGATTTCGGTAGCTAAAAAGGTATAACTTTAATGATTTCGACTCGACACACAACTCATCTGGAATGTAAGAAAGGTAGATGGTTGCAAAGTCTGGCTGACCTGTCATTGGGCATAGTGAGGTAAACTCTGGACAATTAAACTTGATAAAATAATCATTGCTTTGGTGACGGTTTTCAAAGGTTTCTAGAATATCAGGACTGTATTCGAAGATGTAATTAGTATTTTGATTCCCAAGTAGGGTGAGATCTTTCATTTCAGTTTCTTTTGACATAGGATTTCTCTTTTCTAAATAAGATTTAAACACCACGTTCGTTATCATAGAGTAAGGTGTGTAATTGCGGAAGAACACGAACATTTCCCCAACTATCATCATTGGCAATGCGTTCCCAAAGTTCTTTGAGTCGGTTTAGTTGATTTAAGACAATATCACCTTCTTTGTTAGGTTCGGGGTTCCCTGCGGATAGGTACAAAACATCAGGATTATATCTATCTTGGATGGTTTTAGCAAATGCTAAGTCATCATCATCGAAAACAGGAATTTTAAAAGTCACACGCTCAGGATCTAAACGACCAACAATAAAATCAAGGGTTTCAAAATTAACGACCATCTTTGAAGATGGTGGCTTGGGGCTTAAGGTAACTTGATCGATATCTGTTAGCCAATCCTGCCACCTAGAACCTTGAGTTTCTACTGCCAGAGTTACACCTCTATCTTTTAACTTTTGGACGAGCTCTGCCATATTGGCTGCTAACAAGCAAGGATTTCCTCCTGATAGGGTGACATAGTCGTAGTTTCCGAGTTTGTCCAGTTGTTCGATAACCTGGTCACTGGTCATTCGAGTTGGTTTTTCAGAACCGTCCCAAGTAAAGGCGGAGTCACACCAGTCACAGTGGTAATCACACCCTGCAGTTCTAACAAACATCGTTTTTTGTCCGATAGCACGTCCCTCTCCTTGGAATGTTGGACCAAAAATTTCTAAAACAGGCAATGTTAATTGTCTTTTATTAGTCAATATCCCACTCCTTTCGGAACTCTGCAAAAGAGGTTGGTGTTTCGTAAAGGCGGACATACTCCATTTCAAGACCACGATCACTTGGCAATGACTCTGCACATGTCTGGTAAATCCAATAAACCATATTTTCAGCAGTCGTATTCATATATGGGAGGCTTTCATTTAGGTAACGGTGATCTAACTTAGGCTCTAGCTCATTTTTGTAGATTTCTTTTAAATCTCCAAAGTCGTAAACCATTCCACAATCATCTAAAAAACCAGAGACGGCTAGCTGCAAGCGATAGGTATGCCCATGCAAAGCTTTGCATTTTCCCTCATAGTTAAATAAGTGATGCGCCGCATCAAAGGTGAATTCCTTTGAGACAAGGACACGCCTAGGGCAGTAGATTAAACTGTCACCAGTTTCTTTTTTGATTTCTTTAGGCGCTAAAAACATTATGCTAGTCCTCTCCTTGCCATATAGTTGTCCAAACCAGCCTGACGTAGATGACAAGCTGGACACTCTCCGCAACCACTTCCTTTGATACCGTTATAGCAAGTTAGCGTATTTTCTCGAACGTAATCGAAATAGCCTAATTCGTCTGCTAAAGCCCATGTTTCAGATTTGTCCAACCACATGAGTGGGGTTTGAATCACAAAGAGATAATCCATGGCTAAATTAAGTGTCACATTGAGAGATTTGATAAAGGCATCTCTACAATCAGGATAGCCTGAAAAATCTGTTTCACAAACACCAGTGACGAGATCTGTAATACCACGTTGCTTGGCTAAGACGGCTGCAAACGATAGAAAAAGATGATTACGGCCGTCAACAAAGGTATTTGGAATTTCCCCTTCTTTACTTTCGATGGGTTTATCGCTAGTTAAGGCATTATCCGTTAACTGACCAAGCAAAGACATATCGAGCAAGTGATTTTCGACGCCAAAATCGGCAGCGATTGCTTTTGCGACATCAACCTCAAGGGAGTGCTTTTGCCCATAAAGGAAGGTAACTGTTTCGACGTGTTCATAGTGTTTCTTGGCCCAGGCTAGGCAAGTGGTAGAATCTTGGCCACCACTAAAGACGACAAGTGCTGTATTTCGTTTCATTTCGACTCCTTTGAGAGAGTTGAGAACAAGGCATCAAAAATGCTCCTATTAATCATAATAGGAGCATTAAAAACAAACTGGTTTTTTTTAACGATGGTGTCTCCCAAACATCTCTTGTATTAAACTGTTTCTCAGTTTAGCATAAATAGTGACTTATTTCAAGTTATTATTTATGCTAACAAATCTTAGTAATCTGGTCTTACAACCCCTGTTACAGTTGCCTTAGTAGCTTCGTAGTCGCCGTCGACAACAACCTTAATAATGCGTTTGGCATCTTCTTCAGGTGCTGCAACTAGAGGAAGACGCAATGGGCCCACTTCAAAACCAAGGTAGTTAAGCACTGCTTTGACAGGTGCAGGACTTGGATATGAGAAAAGGGCATTGACTTTAGGGATGAATTGACGTTGAATTTTAGCTGCTGTTTTAATATCGTTTGTTTCAATAGCTTGTAACATTTGGTGCATTTCATCACCGTTCGTATGTGAAGCAACGGAAATAACCCCATCAGCTCCTAAGTTCATCGCATGGAAAGCATCCCCATCTTCACCTGTATAAACTAAGAAATCTTTAGGTTTATGTTCGATGAGATAAGCCATATTAGCAAGGCTTGTACACTCTTTGACACCGATAATATTTGGGTGCTCTGCTAGACGAAGCATTGTTTCGGGAGTCATTTCAACGACTACTCGACCTGGAATATTGTAGATGATGATTGGTAGGTCAGAAGCGTCAGCAATCGCTTTAAAATGCTGATACATCCCTTCTTGGGAAGGTTTGTTGTAGTAAGGGACAATAGCAAGTCCAGCTGCAAACCCTCCAAAAGCAGCCACTTCTTTAGCAAACTCGATAGAATCACGTGTATCATTTGTACCAACACCTGCGATTAAAGGCACACGACCTGCAACGATTTTTTGAACGGCAGCAAACAGTTCTAATTCTTCATCGTGAGTCAGTGTAGGACTCTCTGCAGTCGTTCCTGCTAATAGGATTCCGTCTGTATGGTGAGCTAGCAAATGCTCAACCAATTTGGGAAGAGCATCGAAGTTGATAGACCCGTCCTCATTAAATGGCGTAATCATCGCCGTAATTATTTTCGCATTGCGTAATTGTTCAATAGACATCTTAGCCTCCTTGTTTTTGATGATAAAAGTGAGGTTGAAACAATTGTCCCAGCCTCACTTTATAACTCAATTATTTCAATTCAAACTTAAGTTCGGCAGTTGGACGCACGAGTCCTCGTTCATGAAGTGTCTCTGCGATTTGAACAGAGTTCCACGCTGCTCCTTTAAGAAGGTTGTCTGATACAACCCACATATGGATTCCTTTTTCAGCATCCAAGTCTTTACGGATACGACCAACAAATGTATCACGTGAGCCTACAGCGTTAACAGCTTGTGGGTAAACTTGGTTAGCAACGTCATCCTCAAGGACAGCACCTGGAAAGGCTGCAATAGCAGCTTTCACTTCTTCGATTGGTGCTACTTCTTTTGTTTCAATGTAGACTGACTCAGAGTGAGCTGATAAAACAGGAATACGAACACATGTCGCTGAAACAGCGATAGAATCATCTTCCATGATTTTTTTAGTTTCTTTTGTCATCTTCATTTCCTCATAGGTATAATCGTTATCAGTGAAGACATCGATTTGAGGAAGGGCGTTAAATGCAATTGGGAAATGTTTCTTATCGCCACCACATGGTAAGATATCAGCTTTGACATCGCGTGGGTTAACACCGTCATTTAAAACTTCTTTCAATTCACGCTCAGTCTCATTGATAGCAGATTGACCTGCACCTGAAACGGCTTGGTATGTTGAAACGATGATACGGTCAAGACCCCATTTTTGACGAACAGGTTCAAGAGCTACCATCATTTGGATAGTTGAGCAGTTAGGGCAAGCAATGATACCGTTATGAGCATCGAGGGCATGTGCATTTACCTCAGGTACTACTAGGGGCACATCGGGATTTTGACGGAAAAATGACGTGTTGTCAACAACTACAGCTCCTGCTTTAACAGCGTAAGGAGCAAACTTAGCAGATACTGAACCACCTGCTGAGAAAAGAGCGATATCAACACCTTCAAATGAGTCTTCTGTTGTTAATTCAACTTCGATATCTTGACCCTTATACTGCAACACTTTACCAGCTGAACGAGCTGATGAAAGTAGGCGAACTTTATCAATTGGAAGTGTAGATTCTTCCAACATTGTAATCATACGTGTTCCGACGGCACCTGTGGCACCTACGACTGCAACTGTGTAACCCATAGATTTACCTCATTCTTTAAAAAATAGCAAAGCTATTCTCAAAATTTTCTAACAATTTATGATAATAGCTACATTATACTATTTTTTTAAGAAATTGAAAAGTCTTGAAAGGAAATTCACTCAAAATATAACTAAAAATCCCTCTATCTCATAGATAGAAGGATTTAGGGGGCATTCCAAGGAATGTGACAAAAAGGTTCACACAGATTGTCAAAGTCCGCTCCTGCGTTAATGACCTCCCCAGCGCAATATGGTCAAAAGACCAAATCGACTCATCGCATACCAATATTATATCACGTATGAAGTGAATTTACAAGAGTGGTGCAATGAGTTTTGCTGAATAACCAAGTAATTTCACGTATGGTGATTCATTCTTGACGACTTCTAGAGTGACCTCTTCACAGTCAAGGAGTGTCTGTTGGAAGTCGGCCTCGATTTTAGGGATTTCTGAGTTCTGGTAGAGATAGGTTGCACATTCAAAATGGTGGTAAAGGCTGCGATAGTCTAAGTTGATCGTTCCAACAACTGCTTTATGACCATCTGCCACAAATACCTTAGCATGCACAAACCCTGGAGTATAGGTATAAATTTTAACGCCAGATTTAATCAGTGTCTTAAAGTAGGTTTTAGCTAGAGCATAAGGAATAGCCTTATCTGGGATACCGGGCATAATCAACTTCACGTCCACGCCGCGTTGCGCCGCAAATTTAAGAGCGTGCTCCATCTCACTGTCGAGGATAAGGTAAGGTGTCATAATGTGAACGTAGTCTCTAGCGTGATTAAGGATGTCAATATAGACGTTTTCCCCTACTTTATCTTCATCAAGAGGAGAGTCTCCGTAAGGAATGACAAATCCATCTGAACTAGAGGCTTTCTGATGGTTACCGAGATAACTACCGTAGTCTATTGCCTCTTTAGACTCGGTGATTGACCACATTTGCATAAAAAGGATAGTGAAGGTATCTACTGCTTCTCCCTTCAGCATAATAGCGGTATCTTTCCAATGACCAAAGCGTTCAATTTTATTAATGTACTCATCTGCAAGGTTAACACCGCCAGTGAAGGCCACCTCTCCATCGATTACCACGATTTTACGATGGTCACGATAGTTGTAGTAGGTAGATAAGAATGGAGAAATCGGTGAAAAGGATTTGGCTTGGATGCCTATCTTTTCAAGTCTTTTTGTATAATCAAATGATAGCGTCGAAAACTCAATCATTCCGTCATACATCACTCGAACCTCAACCCCTTCAGCTACTTTTTCTTCCAGTATAGCTAGGATTTCTCCCCACATCATCCCTTCATCAATAATGAAGTACTCCATGAAAATATAGCGTTTAGCAGCTCGAAGTTCTTTCTTTAAGGCTTCAAACTTTGCTTCTCCTGATGGGAAGTAGGTTATTTTAGTATTTTTGTAAACTGGAAAGTATTGACTATCGCCATCTCCGCCCAAGTAACTTGCCAAATTGTAAGTGGTTGAGTGGCTTAACTTTAGCTCGTTTAAAATTTGGGAATGTTGGACAAGATAGGGTTGGCTATCGGCCATACTTTTATTGAGTGCTATTTTAAGACCGTTGTATCCCCAATCAATCTTGGTGTAAAGCAAAAATAGACTGCCAGCGATTGGAAAAGGAATGATAAGCAACATCCAAGTGATAACGGATAAGCGATCCATCTCACTATTGACCAAGTATAATACTGCTATTGTGGCAATGATAGCTCCTATGATTTGAACATGAACTTGATATTGATTGAACCAATCAAAAGTTGCAACCAGTATCAGCAGTTGAACGATTAAAAGAAGAGCGATGACTGTCATTCGACTGAAAATCCCTCTCAGTAAACCTCGTCTCCCTTTGTCAAGTAAGCGTACCACTTGATTTCTCTGACTAATTTTGCTGTCCTCCTTGTAACATTTTCAATAGTTTCATTATACCATAAGAAAGCCATAAAAAGCCTCCTTATCCACGACAATCGCATGAAAGATTTTTAGCAAGAAAGTGTACTGACCCCAAAAAGTTGGACACTATATTTATTGAAGGGATTTAGTTCTGTATTGCACAGGACTAAGTCCTTTTAGTTTTGCTTTGATTCG
>NZ_JAFBEI010000010.1 GCF_016908655.1 Streptococcus saliviloxodontae | reverse complement strand
TTTAAAAGTTTTTTCTAAGCTTGTGCTCCTATGAGACAACCTATTCAGTATATCATCTCTAGTAGTTCTTGTCAACTACTTCTGATGACTTTTTTTCTGGTACTCTCAACAGAACTTCATTAGTATAGCAAATCTTTTACCTCGCTGTCAACTACTTTTTATTACTTTTTTTAAATCCACTGGTAATTAAGTGGTTAAAGCAAACATTATCCATGTAGATACTTTTAAAGTAATTCTTCTTAATGGTTATTAACTGAGATATCTTTTCCTTTCATCACTACTAAAATGAATTGTAAATTAACTCAGCCATAGCCACAGATGGAGTCCATTTGATAACCTAAATTAATCTTCTAGAAAGTGTGATTACATCAGCTAATACTGTTACTGTTCTAGCTAAAGTATAGTCCCCATAAAAATAGCTATCAGATATTACATCTAGTTGTGTCTAGTGTATAGTACCTGTTAGAACTCCAGTAACAGTGATGCGAAGTAGTAACCTAATAGTTGGTAAAGTGATAATTATTTTAGAAACTAGTTTTCAACTATTTTACCTCATCTACTCACGTAAAAATAAATTCAAACTTCGAGAAAACAGGAATATATAGTTACTTGGCTTGCTACTTCCATCCTTCTTTCAGTAAAATAGCTATCAGAAAATGACGTTCTACATTAGTGTATATCTTGGAAACAGAATAGATAATTTCGGCTCTATAATATCTGTAGTGGGTAAATCTCATTCAGATATTGTAGGGCTTTTTGACGGTATGAAAAAAGTCCCACATGACTTATAATGAAAAGCGACTAAACCATCATTAGAAAGTGTCACATGGAACTACAACATTATATCAAAGAATCACTCAATATTAAAGACCCTAACATCATTTTTGATGACAAAATGGAAACACATTCCACACACAGAGAATACCATGCCAAATTGGATTACAACCCTCCTAAATGTCCTGCTTGTCAAGGACAGATGGCTAAGTACGATTTCCAGAAACCTTGTAAGATCCCCTACCTTGAAACGGTGGGCTTCAAAGTTCTCATCCGCCTTAAAAAGCGTCGTTTCAAATGCAAAGCCTGTGGCAAAATGACCATCGCTAAGACGTCTCTGGTTAGGGAAAATCATCAGATTCCAAACATCATTAACCACAAAATCACTGAAAAACTCATGAGTCGTGAGGCCATGACTAAAATTGCAAATAACCTCTCTGTATCCGTCTCAACGGTTTATCGACAACTAGACCGCCATGAGTGTCAAACTGACTTAAACCGCTTGCCTCAAGTCATGTCTTGGGATGAGTATGCTTTTAAAAAAGGGAAAATGAGTTTCATTGCCCAAGATTTCGACTCCAACAAAATTATCGCTATCCTTGACGGACGAACTCAAGCTGTCATCAAAGACCACTTCTTGCGCTACTCTCTCAAGGTTCGTAGACGCGTCAAAGTCATTACCATGGACATGTTTAGTCCCTACTACGATATCGCGAAGTCCCTCTTTCCTAACGCGAAAATTGTTCTTGATCGTTTCCACATCATCCAAAATTTGTCCCGTGCCATGAACCGTTTTCGCATTCAAATCATGAACCAATTTGACCGTAGATCCCAAGAGTATCGAGCCTTGAAACGTTATTGGAAGCTCATTCAGCAGGATAGTCGAAAGCTTAGTGATAAACGGTTTTACCATCCAACCTTCCGCATGCACTTGACCAATCACGAGATTGTCAAACGTCTTTTGAGCTACTCTGACCAGCTAAAGCAACACTATGAACTCTACCAGTGTCTCCTCTTTCATTTTCAAGAAAAGCAAGTGGATCACTTCTTCGGCCTCATTTCAGATACCATCAAGGAGGTTAGTCCTATCTTCAAGACTGTTTTTTCAACCTTCCTCAAAGACCAGGACAAGATCATCAATGCAATGAAGCTCCCTTATTCCAACGCCAAGCTGGAGGCTACTAACAATCTCATCAAAGTCATTAAGCGCAACGCTTTTGGTTTTAGGAACTTTAAAAACTTCAAAAAACGGATTCTCATCGCTTTAAACATGCAAAAAGAGAGAACCAATCTGATTCTCTCTCGCTGCTGATTATAAGTCAACCCACTACAGTTGACAAAGAGCCTTAACAAAAAGACACCCACAAGTGTCTTTTTTGTTATTCATCTGATGCTGTTTGATCAGTATCCATTTTCTCTTTTACTTCTTCAAAGCTTAATGGATGTAACTCTTCAGTCGTTTCATCAACTTCGTTTGGCATCTTACCTGTTTCAAAAATTGATTTAATTTGCGCAGCATCCAAAGTTTCGTACTTCAATAGTGCTTCTGCAATCAACTGATGCGTTTCACGATTTCCATTGATAATTTCAACCGCTTTATCATGAGCTTCTGTAAGTAAGCTACGAATTTCTTGATCAATTAACTGAGCTGTTTCTTGTGAATATGATTTTTCTGGTGATGCTTGACCTGCCATCATAGCATGGTTTCCTTCATATTGAACAGGTCCTAGCTTGTCACTCATACCATATTCAGTAACCATTGCACGCGCCATAGCTGTTGCTTGTTCAAAGTCATTTGATGCACCTGAAGTTTGGACATTAAATATGATTTCTTCTGCAACACGTCCACCCATAAGACCTGCTAATTGTTCTTTCATCTCGTCTTTAGAAAGAAGCATTTGATCTTCTTTTGGAAGAGAAATCATGTAGCCGCCTGCACGTCCACGAGGTACAATAGTAACCTTATGGACATCTCGTGCGCTTGATAGAATAAGACCAACAATTGTGTGACCTGCTTCATGATAAGCTACTACTCGACGTTCTTTATCAGAAACTTTCTTATCCTTCTTAGACGGACCTGCGATAACACGGTCCTCCGCTTCATCAATATCAGAAGCGTCAATAACATCCTTATTACGACGAGCTGCTACAAGAGCTGCTTCATTCAAAACATTTTCAAGGTCAGCACCTACAAAACCTGGAGTTTGCTGAGCAACTACCTTCAAATTCACATCATCTGCCAATGGTTTATTTTTAGCATGAACACGAAGAATAGCTTCACGCCCCTTGACATCCGGACGACCGACCAGAACTTTACGGTCAAAACGACCTGGGCGAAGAAGTGCTGGATCAAGAACATCTGAGCGGTTAGTAGCAGCAATAACAATGATGCTCTCATTGCCTTCAAATCCATCCATCTCAATCAAGAGTTGGTTGAGGGTTTGCTCACGTTCATCATTACCTCCACCCATGCCTGCGCCACGACGACGACCTACAGCATCGATTTCATCGATAAAAATAATAGCACGTTCTGCTTTTTTAGCATCCTCAAATAGAGAGCGTACACGGCTCGCACCGACCCCTACAAACATCTCTACAAAGTCAGAACCTGAAATTGAAAAGAAAGGAACTCCTGCCTCTCCAGCGACTGCTTTTGCAAGAAGTGTTTTACCAGTTCCCGGAGGCCCTTCAAGAAGGACACCTGCTGGAATACGAGCACCCAAGGCTTTATATTTCTTAGGATTTTTTAGGAAATCAACAACTTCGACAAGCTCTTGCTTTTCTTCTTCTGCTCCAGCTACGTCTGAGAAGCGAACTTTAACTTCACCTTGACTTTGAGACTTAGCTCTATTTTTACCAAAGCTCATAGCTCCTCGACTTCCGCCTTGGTTCATCATGATGAAGAGAGCAGCGATAATAACAAATGGGACAAAGCTAACAAGATATGAAATCCAAACACCACTTGAACTTTCTGGAACAACTTTGACATCTACATCCGCATCATTAGCAGCTGATTGCAGAGAATCAAGTGTTGATGTTGATCCTAGAGTAACTGAAGTGAAGTACTTAACTTCTTGTGTTGTTCCTGATAAAAAGCTGAGACTTGTACTCGTTTTAGATTTTTGTGCTTTCTTATACTCACCTGAAATCTCAACAATACTTCCATTTGGTTGATAAGTGACCTTTTTAACGTCACCTTCTTTAATTTCTTTTACAAGCTCTGAATAGCTAATTTCTTGGCTTTGTTTTGTACTTCCACTAAAATAATACTGAAACCCTGTAACGACGGCAACAATAACTAAAATATAGAGAAAGGGATTTTTCACAAAGCCGTTATTTTTTTTATTATTCATCTCTATCTAACGACCTTCTTTTTATTTTGTATAGACTTCTTCTTTAAGAACCCCTACATATGGTAAGTTACGATAGTTCTCAGCGTAGTCTAAACCAAATCCAACGATAAATTCGTTTGGTACATTGTAGCAAACATAGTCTGCATCAATCTCAACTACACGCCCTTCGGGCTTGTCGAATAACGTCGCAATTTTGACTGAATTTGCCTTACGGTATTTGAACATGTCACGTAGGTAAAGAAGTGTGCGACCTGTATCGATGATATCCTCGATAAAGATAACATCACGACCTTCAATATTGGTATCGACGTCTTTCAAAATCTTTACTTCACCACTACTTGTTGTACCACCGTGGTAGCTTGAAACAACCATAAAATCAAGCTCGATGTGAGTGTCGATGTGCTTGATTAATTCAGCCATAAAAGGAACTGATCCTTTTAAAACACCAACTAAAAGAGGATTTTTCCCTTCGTAATCCTTGGTTAACTGTGCTCCTAACTCTTTAGTTTTGGCAACAATGTCCTCTTCTGAGTAGAGAACTTTTTTAATATCTTGTTCTAACATGCTTTCACCATTCTTCTTTTTGAATATACAGTTTAGCTCTCATTATATCATTTTTAACGTCGTTTCTCAAATAAGTTCTACCATTTGCTATGACAAAAATGATTTCTCCTTCTTGCTCTCCAACAATAGCTCTGGAACGTTCGGAAAGAGGGATTTTTTCATCAATGAATAGACGTCTTAGCTTCTTACGTCCATTAGCTAGTTGTAAGTAGTCTCCTGGTTGGCGATGACGTAAGATTAAGCTTGTTTCAAATGGCAAAAGAATCGTCTCATATCTAGACCCCGAGCTTTGTTCTAATGCCAATCGAAACAGATAGCCTGAATACTGACAGCTTTCTCCATAGTCTAACACACACCAATCATCTGAACTATCCGTCTCTAGACCGATTTTAATAATTTGATAGCGTTGGTAATCTTTTACCAATCGATAATCTTGTTTCAAATGACCTACATAATTGCCTGGTCTTTGTAAAAGGTGTAAGACGTCTTTAAATTGAGATTTCGTTAGCTGCAAATCAGAGATTGTTTCTAAATATTGCTCTAACAAAATGCTTTGAATAGCAGGGGTTTGACTCCTAAAAATAGCTAAATCCTGACCGTCAATCCCTTTAGTCAAATCGGTCAAAGCTTCCTTCCAAGTGATAACCTGCTCAGACAAAGAGATCAACTGTGACCTCAGTTGAGGATTTTCTGTCTCCAAAATAGGTAAGTAGGACTGTCTCACTCGATTTCTAAAATAAACTGGTGAGTGATTGCTACTATCTTCAAAATGAATGATATTAGGTAAATCAGACTTAGATAAACTTAAAAATGGACGAATCAGCTGACCGCCAGCAAAAGGCTGAACTTCTCTAATTCCAATCAGGTGCCTCAAATGACTTCCTCTAATCAATCGCATCAAAATAGTCTCTGCTTGATCATCCCTATGATGAGCTGTTACTAATGCCGTATAGCCTTCTGTTTGCATCACACGTGCAAAAAATGCATATCGAAAATCACGCGCAGCCTTTTCAGAAAAATCTCCTTGAAAATCTGCTACAAAGATGGGAATCTTATGTTCGGTCGCCCAGTTACGTATGAAGGATTCTTCTTGATCTGATTGAACTCTTTGATGATGATTAACATGGGCAATAGCAAGGTCAATGCCAAATGTTTTTTGATACTGATTTAAGAAGGCTAGGAGATTCATTGAATCAATCCCTGTCGAAACGGCTACGAGAACCTTGCGATGATTTTTGAAAAACTGTTTTGGTTTTATAAGTTGATAAATCTTTGAATACATTATTTGAGAATAGCATAGACATCATCTGCAATAGCAGTAATGTCATCATAACTTGCTCTATCGGTGAAGATAGATAGAATGAAAGGAGAATCCGTGTAAACGATAGCGACATCATGTTTAAAGTCATAGGCATCTCCAATCTTATGTGCCACAGGTTTATCGATATTTTTAGAGATACGACTTCCATCAAAATCTGTCTGAGAGAGGTAACTGATGATTCTACCATTTTGACGATAAATAGCTTCCATCATCAATCCTGCCTTCTCAGAAGAGGCCTCTCTGCTCTTCATGTCCCATTTACTACCCAAAACGTCTTTAATCGTTTTCTGATAAGATTTATCAAATTGACCTGTTACATAATAAGCAAGGATGTTGCTAGCAACATTATCAGAGTGTTGCGTGACGTCCTCGAGCAAGGTTTCAACAGAGTAGTGATTACCATCGGCAGTTTTACTAAGATAGCCACTTCCGCTAGGATCATAAGCACCTGAAAAGGTATTGACTTCTGGAATATAGTCATACTGAGTATTCAGTATGATTGCCCCTTTATCAAGCATTACTTGGGTATAATAGAGAATCGGTAGTTTGGTTACACTAGCAGAATACATCTCTTCTGTTTGATTAATGCCAGCTGTTTTACCTGTCTGAACTTGTTTAACATAGATAGAATAATTATCTTGATTATACTTCTGAGACAAAACCTCTTGTACCCGATCCATACGCGTATCACTTTCTGATAACTGGCTCTCATGAACCCAACCGTAACCGCTGTACTTGTAGTAGGTCCCCGAAAAGGTCTCTGCTTTTTCCGTTGCTAGAAATCTAGTATAGGCAGCTACTGGATGACTTGAAGTCCCCACACCAGAAACATAAGGAGAAGCAAATGTTGTGACCTCAGACTTGGTCCAAAGCTCCTCTGATACAGTTTCTCTACTGTAAACCGTATCATTGTAAACAAGTAAATTTGAAGCCTCTACGTAAGTACCATTTTCAAGTTGAAACACAGACTGGCCTTGGTCATTGATGCGTAAATCTGTTATTTGAAAAGGAATATTCGGCAATAACACAGAAGAAACCTGAGTCAAATCACTATCTGAATAAGTCAATGTAGCTTTAAAAACATTGGGATGATCCAAAATTTTTTGAAATCTTGTTAACTTTTGAAGTCCCTGATCTTGTAGTAGGGCTTTTTCCTCTCTGGTCATAACAAATGGAATGTCACTACCATCAAGATGCAAGGATACTAAAAAAAGGGGAAGGCTCACTAGCAGTGCTAAGAATTTCTTCATTGTTCCCCTCACTTGTATATGGGTTCTTCTTCTCGAAGGTCTTGATTTTTCTTAGATAGGTCCTCAAGTTTCTGATCAGAATACTCTAAGAACTTTTCAACTGTTTCGATAATATTTTCCATTATTGTGGCACCAATTCAGGTAAGAGGTAGATTGTCTCACCAGTGACTGAATAGTAATACTTGGCACGCGCATACTTAGCAACATAGTCGCTATCCTTGAGACTTGTAGCTAAAGCCTTCTTGGCAGTGACCTGGGTCTGGAGTTTCTTGTAGTCTGCGTTCAGACTGACCACCTGTTTTTCTTGCTTTTTCAGATTTTGGTAACCTGATACCAGATTATAGGTAGGTAAGATAAATAAGAGCATGACAAAAAGCATTACCCAACCCATGAAACGATTGCGGCGTTTAGTCTCTTCCTCTTCATAACGCTTGCGCTGATTCTCATCTTGAATATAGGTATTATTCAATTGAACAATACTAGGCTTCTTCTTGGGCATCTGCTTCTATCCTTGTTTCGCTGATGATTTCATACATTTTACCAGCGTCTTCTTTCTTAGTGCTATCTTTCATTTCTAGCACACGCACAGTCAAAAGTTTATTTCCAAAGCGGACTTCCACTTCATCACCGATTTTCAAATCTGTCGATGATTTAGCAAGAATACCATTGACCTTGATACGCCCCTTATCTGCGACCTCTTTAGCCACAGGACGACGCTTGATGATACGTGATACTTTCAGATACTTGTCTAATCTCACACTTGTCACTTCCTTCTCTTTAGATTAACTTCCTTATTTTAGCATTTTTTTGAAAAAATAGCAGAGCTGACCACCATTTGTCAACAGAATGTAAAAGAGAGCCTCAAGAGACTCCCTTAGTTACCAGAAAAGCAAAGCTGAAACGACTGTACCGATAAAGAAAATCCCCCAGAGAGCAACTAGCAACCCAATGGTAAACCAGAGCTCTCTGGACAGGCTAGGCTTCACCTGCTTTTCAGGATTGATAAAGTTGAGAATATCAGTGTAGGTCTTCAATTCTTGATTTTTCATGATGTAAAATATCTGAAAAGCTGAATGGACAACTGGTATAGCTAGAAAACTGAGTAAAACGTATATCTGTCTTCCATTTAGTAAAAACCTCGTAGGTAGAGCTACTGAAAAGAGAAACCAAGAAATCCCCCCAATAATGAGCCATTTCTTAAACTGCGACTTGTTGACCTGATCTTTCATAATAGTCACATCTCCTTTGATAAGATTATCTAAGGTGACATCGAAAAATGTCGCTATCAGCAAAAGAGAATTGATGTCAGGATAGGTTTTTCCTCTTTCCCAGTTGGATATTGTTTGACGTGAAACATAGAGTTTCTCAGCCAATTCTTCTTGGGATAGATTTCTTTCCTTCCTCAATTCAACCAAACGATTGTGTAGTTCCATTTCGACCTCCTTGATAACTTTAGCTTACTCGCTTTACCATCAGTTTACCACATAAGGTCTTTGACAAGCCAGTACATTCCTTGTCAAAAGTCTTTGACAGACTGGTATAATCAGCTTTTTAGAGATAGTAAACGAAAATCCCAGCTCAAATGAACTGGGATTTTCAGGAGATTTTTATGAAAAAGAAAAGTTTTAGGATGGTTATAGTATATAAAGCCTTGCTTAAAGTTTTCTTAAGGAACTTTATTTTTGATTGATTAACCAGATATGTTGTAGAAAGCTGATGTCTTTATAAGGTTTTAAATCACAGACTGCTAGTTCCATCTCGGTCATCTGCTCTAGCCATCCCTCTTCCAGTTTCACATCATTAGGCTGCAGGCTATAAAAAGTTCGGATGGCTTGATAACCTTCCATCGGTAATTGTGTCAATTCCAGTAAATCTTCAATTGTGTAAGTTTCTCCTTGCGAAAATGAGACACTCTCAAATGCTTCACCCTCCAAAAGTTTTAAGGCTTTATCAACATCATTGGCAAAAACGACTGTCTGCATCACTTTACCAACTTGATTATGTTTGATAATAGATAAACGACCGTTTGGTTTAACTAAACGTTTAAAATGATTCAGATAAGTTAACCGTTCTTCTAGGGGAATGTATTCCAGAACATTATGACAAAGTAAAAGGTCAAAGCTATCATCTGCCAATTTTTCAAGTTGGTCAAGACTACCTAACAATTTCTCATAGTTGGTCACTTTTTGGGGTTCTAGCATCTCCTCATTGGGTTCAATAGCGGTGACTTGATTTTTCTCAGCTAAATAAGAACTAACCAAACCAAGACCCGCTCCAAAATCGAGAACCGTTTGGTTTTCAATAGCACTCAACTGGGAAAAGGTAATGTCGTACTGAATTTTTCCCCAAGGCTGAGCCAACATTTGACGGTAACTTTCTAAATTAACAGTCATATCTTCTCCTTTTCTACTTCCTCATCAGTATAGCACAAAAAGAAAGCCTCAGCTCAAACGAACTGGGACTTTCAGGAGATTTTTATGAAAAAGAAAAGTTTTAGGATGCTTATAGTATATAAACTCTTGCTTAAAATTTCCTTAAACTTCCGAATGATTTTCTTTTCTGACTTTGATGTCTGCAAAAGCTTGTCCAAACTGAATAAGCTCTTCGAGGATTTCATAGTCTTTTTTGTTTTTGATGTCAAAGATGACTTCCATCTTGCCTTTGTCTTCACTAATTCGAGCCTTGAGACTTGTTTTTGACAAGGCTTCAAAATAATCCTGCGTGAGGAAAAGTGCCTGCGCAGCTTTTTCAAAACGAACAGTGATATGCTGCGCTTTACGTTCAACAAGCTCTACAAACAAAGTGTCCATATAAGACTTAACTAAACCAATCTCAAGCAGGTAGGCTACTTGATCTGGGTACTCTCCAAATCGATCCATAATCTCTTCTTGGAGATTCTCATAGTCTGATCGTGATTCAATTTCACGAATACGCTTGTAAATCTCAATTTTTTGACGCTCATCATCGATGTAGTCACTTGGGAGATAGGCATCAATCTGAAGGTTGATTTCAGCATTACCTTTACGTCGTGCCTGAGACTTACCTTGTTTCTTGGCAATGGCTTCTTCCAATAGTTGCGAATACATCTCAAATCCCACGGAATCAATAAAACCGCTCTGCGATGCTCCCAAGATATTCCCCGCCCCACGGATAGACAAATCGCGCATGGCAATCTTGAAGCCAGAGCCTAGCTCAGTGAAACCTTTGATGGCATCGAGGCGTTTTTCAGAAATCTCTGTTAAAATCTTGTCTGGACGGTACATGAGATAGGCGTAAGCAATACGATTGGAACGTCCAACACGTCCTCTGAGCTGATACAAGGTCGACAGCCCCATATGGTCGGCATTTTCAATGAACAGCGTATTGACGTTTGAAATATCCACCCCAGTCTCGATAATGGTCGTCGCTACCAAGACGTCATAAGCTCCTGCAATAAAGTCCATGAGGGTATTTTCAAGAACAACCTCACTCATCTGACCATGAACAAAACCAATGGAAGCCTCTGGCACCAGCTCCTGCAATTCGGACACTTTCTGCTCAATGGTTTCCACTTTGTTGTAAACGTAAAAAATCTGACCACCACGATCCATTTCACGGATAATCGCTTCACGCACCAAACCAGGATTAGTCTCCATAACATAGGTCTGAACGGGATAACGGTTGGTCGGTGGGGTCTCAATCACAGATAAGTCTCTAATCCCCAGCATTGACATATGCAAGGTACGTGGAATTGGCGTGGCTGTCAGAGTCAGGACATCGACCTTACTCTTCAAGGTTTTAAGCGTTTCCTTGTGTTTAACGCCAAAACGTTGCTCCTCGTCAATGACAATCAATCCCAAGTCCGCAAACTGAACATCTTTAGACAAAAGGCGGTGGGTGCCGATGATGATATCGACCTGACCTTTGGCTAGCTTTTCAAGGGTCTCTGTCTGCTCCTTCTTACTCTGAAAGCGACTCATAACCGCCACGTTGACCGCATAGTTCTCAAAACGCTCTTTGAAGTTATTGTAATGCTGCTGGGCAAGGACTGTTGTCGGTACCAAGACAGCAACTTGCTTATTATCATTGACCGCCTTGAAAGCAGCCCGCATAGCCACCTCTGTCTTACCAAAACCGACATCACCCACCAAAAGGCGATCCATAGGCTTATCGAGCTGCATATCCTGTTTGATTTCATCAATGGAGCGGAGCTGGTCTTCTGTCTCGGCATAGGGAAAGTCCTCGTCAAACTCTCTTTGATTGTCGTCATCTGGTGAAAAAGCAAAGCCCTTGAGCTGACTACGTTCAGCATAGAGTTTGAGCAAGTCATCCGCAATATCCTCAACTTGCTTACTGACTTTCTGCTTGGTCTTTTGGAAACGACCGTCGTTGAGTTTATTGATTTTAGGCTCTTTGCCATCAGCTGATACGTACTTGGACAAGCTCTCAATCTGCTCAACAGGAAGAGATATCGTCGAGGCGTCTTGATACTGGATGGTCAAATAATCACGATGAACACCTTGAATCTCAATGGTCTCAATTCCCAAAAATCGTCCGATACCATGAACATGGTGGACGACATAGTCGCCTTTTTCCAGCTCATTGTAGTCTTTAAGACGCTCGGCATTACTGACATGCTGACGGCGAATGCGACGCTTGACTTTCTTGTGGAAAATCTCTTTTTCTGTCATCAAAACGAGCTTTTGATCGGCAAAGTAAAAACCGTTGGACAGGTGGCCCAGCACCAGCTGAGCCTTCCCTTGCAGTAAATCATCGCTCTCTACAATCGGCAGATCCAAACCGTATTCCTGCAAGGTTTCTTGTAATTTCTCCAATTCTTGCTTGGAAGAGGATTGAATCAAAACAGTGGCACGATTTTTTTGATAACGATTGACCTCATCAACCAAGAGCGGAAATTGGTTGAAAAACTCCTGCATGGCATACTGGGTGAAATTGTAAACTTTGTCAAATTTGAGATTTCCCAAACCTTTATGAAAATTGGAAAAGAAGGTCGCAGGCTGATAGGAGCGAAGCTGCTGATAAACATCTGCAAAGTAAGTCAAATCAGAAACAGCTCTCTCTTGGTGCAACTCCTCTGTTAAATAATTAGCCACTTCCAAATCAAAGCGAGCATTATGATCCACCAATTTTTGGAAATCATCAAAGAAAATCGGTGCCCCCTTAGGCACATAGTCCAAGAGACTATATGGCTTGTCGTAAAAATAAGAGAGGAATTTACGGATGTCTTTATGCTGATGACCATCCTCTGTGACCGATAAAATCTCTGACAAATAAGCGTGTAAAGAAGTATCACCATCGCTCTTTTGTAGGGCTTTTTCCAAGGCTTTTTGACCACGCGCAAAATCATCACCCGTCAAAACCAGTTCTTCTGCTGGGGAAAGCGAGATAGCTTCTAGATTTTCCAAAGACTTCTGCGTCTCCACATCAAAGAGACGAATACCATCTACCTCATCACCAAAAAACTCAATGCGAAAGGCTTGATCGCTACGGCTATCATAAATATCTAGAATGTCCCCACGACGGCTAAATTCTCCAGGACTCATCACCTGACCAACCTTGTCATAACCCATATTGGTTAACTGACAGCTCAAACTCTCTAAATTATAATCTGTTCCCACTTCTAGGGAAATCAGCTGTGCACGATAATCTTCTGGGTGAGGCAAAAGCACACGTAAGCCAACCAGATTGACCAGCAAAATTCCTTCCGCACTATCATTCAGCAAAAAGTTCAAAGCCTCAACACGAGAGATAGCCTTATCCTTTGAAGACACAATGAACTCGGCTGCAGCGATATCATCTGCAAAAAAGTGGTAAACCTTATCTTCTCCGACTAAGGGACTCAAATCCGCAGCTAAATTTTCAGCCTCATGTTGAGTTGAGGTCACAAGAACAAGTTTGCCACCATTGGTCCTAAATGCTGATGCAATAGCAAGCGTCTTAGAACTCCCAGAAAATCCCATAACCAACTGACGCCCTAAAAGACTAACCTTTTCTTGCCATTCCTCAAGATCCTTATGTTGGGCAAATAAATCAAGAATATCAGCCATTATAACGCCTCATGGTATCCTCAAAATCAGATGTTTTGAGATAATGCTCAACCGCATCAAGGACCTTATCTAAGGTATGACCAATAGTGATATAATCATCCGTATCAAATTTTCCAAGAACATGATTGACTACCGTCATGCCATTCTTAGGACGTCCAATACCGATTTTAATGCGGTCAAATTCCTGTGTTCCAATCTCAGCAATGATCGACTTAATCCCATTGTGACCACCTGCAGAACCTTTTTGACGAAAACGAATTTTGCCCACTTCCATGTCCAGATCATCATAAATAACGATAAAATCTTCTACTGCGATATTGTAGTAAGCCAGAAGGGCACGCACAGCAACTCCTGACAAATTCATGAAAGTCGTCGGCTTAACCAGATAGACCTTCTCACCATTGATGAAAGTACTACCTACCTCTGCCTTAAAATTCTTTTCCTCCGTGAATGCAACGCCAAACGCCTTAGCCATCAAATCAAGCGCCATAAAACCAACATTATGCTTGGTCTCATGATATTTGGAACCTGGATTTCCAAGACCAACAATCAGTTTTACCATTTTAAACCTCTCTAAATACCAAAAGGAGAGTGGGACAAAAATCGTCGTTTTCGGTTGCTGACCTGAAACAGTCTATCCCCAGACCATTTCACTCCCACCTCCGCATAGCTCAAAAGGTTTGGGAAACCTTTTGAGGTTGCAAATAAAATCAAGCGCAGTTTGATGTCAAAGTAGGGCTGTAAGAGTTGATTTATCAACGAATTAGAGTCCTCTCAACCACTGCGTCTTCAAAATAACAGGGTAAACAATAAGAAGCTCAGGACTTTTGTCCTAGCCTCTTTCCTTGTCTTAAACATTGAAACGGAATTCCATGATGTCGCCATCTTGGACAACGTATTCCTTACCTTCTTCACGGAGACGACCTGCCTCTTTAACTGCTTTTTCTGAACCGTATTGCACCAAATCATCGTATGACATGGTTACTGCACGGATAAAGCCTCGCTCAAAATCTGAGTGGATAATACCAGCTGCTTGAGGAGCCTTGATGCCACGTTTGAAGGTCCAAGCACGTACCTCTTTCTCACCAGCAGTAAAGTAAGTTCCTAGACCAAGCAAGTGATAAGCTGCGCGTGTTAATTTGTCCACACCAGACTCTGTCAAGCCGAGGTCTTCCAAGAACATTTCCTTATCTTCATCATCAAGCTCTGAAATTTCTTCTTCAGCACGAGCTGAAATGACTACTACCTCTGCATTTTCAGTTGCAGCAAAGTCACGGATTTGCTTCACATAAGAGATATCATCTGGATCAGCAACCTTATCTTCATCGACATTCGCCACATAAAGAACTGGCTTAGTTGTCAAAAGGAAGAGACCTTTAACCACTGCCTGCTCTTCTGGGGTAAAGTCAATGGTACGAGCCGATTTACCATCTTCAAGAACTGGTTTGATTTTTTGAAGCACGTTAAATTCTGCGACAGAATCTTTATCCTTTTGCGTACGAGCCATCTTCTCAACACGCGCATAACGTTTGTTAATAGAATCAAGGTCAGCTAAAATCAACTCAAGATTGATGGTATCGATATCCGCCATAGGATCAACAAAGGCGTCTTCACGACCTTGCTCACGCATAACATTTTCATCGTCAAAAGCACGTACCACGTGAACAATAGCATCCACTTCACGGATATTAGCCAGAAATTTATTGCCAAGGCCTTCTCCTTTTGAAGCCCCCTTAACGATACCTGCAATATCGGTAAATTCAAAAGTCGTTGGAACAGTTTTCTTAGGGGTGATGAGCTCAGTTAATTTAGTCAAACGCTCATCTGGCACTTCAACCATCCCTACATTGGGATCAATCGTTGCGAAAGGATAGTTAGCAGCTTCCGCTCCTGCTTTTGTAATTGCATTAAAAAGAGTTGATTTACCAACGTTCGGCAAACCAACGATACCTGCTGTTAAAGCCATCTATGTTAGTCTCCATAAAAATTATTCAATTATACCCATTATATCAAAAACTTTAAGAAAAAGCTTGCAACTTATTGCCCTAAAAAAGAAAAGCTCCTAACCCAAGAGATAAAAAATAATAACAGATACTAATACTCTGAAATCAAATCACTGAGAATAGCTAGACCATCCCTCCTTTTATATTTTCCGGTCTCAGGATTGATGACATACTATCGACCTTTTAATACTCATCCTCTTCTGTTTCTAAGCTTATTGTAACCTTTGTCAGAGCTTGCTAACTAGCGCTTTTAGTACCAACTGTTGGCTGCAAAGCTGTTCTTATAGGATTTTCTTAAGTTTCCTTTCAAAGTCATAACGACTCATCATAACCACGTGCTCACAATTAGTACAGCGAATCTTAATGTCAGCACCGACACGAATAACTTCCCATTTATTTGCCTTTTTTCCTGTAGATTTGATAAGACAGGCATGTGGCTTTTTCATTTCAACTAAAGTTCCAATCTCGTACATGATCTCCTCCAAAATATTAGATGTCTTAACTAACTGATCCCTCAATTTTTTGATACTACTTGAGATAAGCTATTATCTCTACATGACTTTATTATAGCATAAGCACCTGTTTATAAAAATAAAATAGAAAAAAGTTATCCACAGTGGATAACTTTTAGTTTGTACGTACAGGAGTGATCAATTGAATAAAGTTCTCGCTATCATTACCTGGCGTCAATGTAAATGGACGAACTGGTGATAAGAAACGCACCACCACTGTCTCACTTTTCAGAGCTTTTAGGGCCTCGATTAAGTAGGTTGGGTTAAAGCTAATCGTTAGATCTGCTCCTTCTACAGCATTGACATCTAGTTCTTCGTTTACTTTACCAACCTCAGGTGAGTTAACATGGGCGCTTACCTGACCATTTGTGATTTCTAGTTTTACGGTACCGTTTTGAGTAGCATTTGAGATTAAGAAAGCACGTTCCATTGCAGAGCGAAGAGACTGAGTATTGAAAATCGCCTCTGTTTCAAAATTAGACATTAATAGACGATCTGTATCTGGATAGGTTCCTTCAAGTAAACGTGTATAAAACGAAATATGGTCACTTCTAAATAGCAACTGGCTTGGTGAAAAGAATATTTCAACTGTTTCGACCTCATCTGAAAAAACAGCTGAGAATTCACGCAATGATTTACTTGGTAAAACCACATCAAAATTATCAGTCATATTTTCCAAAGTTAATTGACGTTGACTCATACGGTGTGAATCTGTTGCGACAGCTTTAAAGTCTTTATTATTAGTTAAAACAAGGTGAACACCTGTTAAAATTGGGCGACTTTCCTGGGTTGAAGCTGCGAAAGCTGTTTCAGAAATTAAATTCTTCAATACCTTAGTTTCCATTACAAGAGGGTTACTTGTTGAAACTTCTTGAATACGTGGGTAATGATCAACATCTTTTCCTTTCAAAGTAATCTCTGATTTACCACTTTTAAGTAAAATTTGATGTTGTTCAATTTCCTCAAAGTCAACTGTTACATCAGGTAGGCTTGAGACGATATTAATAAAGAAGCTAGCTTCTAGTAAAACAGCACCAGGTGAAGTAATGAGAAGACCTGCGTTCTCATTAGCAACTGAGATGAAGTTTTCAATGGAAATTTGACCATTTGAACCAGTTAAAGTAACACCATTAGCGGCTACTTCAATTTTTATTGTTGATAAAATAGGAATAGCATTTTTACTTGAGATAGCTCTTTTAGTTGCATTTAAGGCTTGTAGGAATAATGGTTTATTAATTGAAAATTTGAGCATGTAAACTCCTTATTAGTTTATAAGTATAATATATAGTATTAGTATTAGGCACTGTTTATAGTGTGGATAAGTCTAAAATCTTTAGATTTGTCCTGAGTTTCAACATGTGGATAAGTTGTGCATAACCGCTTCTCTTTTGTGAGACTTATCCACATGTCTATTTGATTTTATTTTTAATACTTTCAATTTCAATACGAAGACTGTCGTCCTGTGCAATCATATTTTTGATTTTATTATAGGCATGTAAGACTGTCGAGTGGTCACGACCTCCAAACTCTTTACCAATTTTAGGGAGGGAGTTGTCAGTCATCTCACGTGCGAGATACATCGCAACTTGTCTAGCTAAGACAATATTCTGAGTTCGCTTAGTTGCTTTTATTTCTTTTATGGTGACATCATAGAATTTGCCAACCTGTGCTTGAATATCTTCAATAGGAATGATGGTCAGTTGTGGCTCATCTTTTTTTCGAGCTCTGATGGCCTCAGCAGCGACTTCAACTGTGATGCTTTCAAGTTGTTTAAAATTTGCAACAAGGTTAATATCTTTGAGTGCACCTTCAAGATCTCGAACGTTGCTATCAAATTGACCAGCAAGGTATTCAATTGTTTCAGCAGGAAAATGGTAAGGATAATCTTGTATTTTATTGGTTAAAATAGCAACTCGAGTTTCGAAGTCTGGTGGTGTAATATCAACGGTTAGTCCCCACTTAAAGCGCGTGACAAGACGTTCCTCCAAATCATTTAAGTGATCTGGATTTCGGTCACTGGTTAGGACAATTTGTTTATTACGAGAGTGCAGTTCATTAAAGGTATCAAAAAATTCTTGTTGAATTCCCCCGCTTGTTGTCTTTTTAGGAAGAGACTGGATGTCGTCAATAAGTAGGACATCCAAGGTACGAAATTCATTTTTTAATTCATCTAGGCTATTAAGTCTGAGATGTTTAGTAAATGAATTCATAAAATTTTCAGCTGTAATATAGCGAATACGAGCTTTCGGGTTATCTGTTAAAATAGCATTTCCAATAGCATTTAGTAAGTGTGTCTTGCCGAGTCCAGGACCTCCATAAATAAATAGAGGATTGTAGGTCGTACCAGGAGATTCAGCAACGGCCATCGATGCAGCAACAGCCCAGCGGTTTTCATCTCCTTGGACAAAATTCTTAAAGTTATACTTTGAATTGATATTTGATAGGTTTTCTTGAGGTGGTAAGGCTTGTGAAAGAGCCACCTCTTTTTCTTCAGTGAGTTGGGTATTTGTTTCTGCGATGGATTCGGCATCAAAGATGTATCTGGCTAGAATTTCGGCATCGTAAATCTCAAAACCTGCTGTTAAAGTGAACTGTGTTAAGTTTTCACGCCAAAACACTTCTTTAATATCGGAGTCAAGAAGAATAGTCGCCACTTTATTTTCAATTTTTAGTAACTTTGCATCAGACACAAAAAAGTCAAAAGTCGTTTGACTTAAGTGATTATGTGCTAATTCTAGGACCCGGTTCCAAAAAATGGTTTCCTTATCCGTCATTTTATCTCCTTTATTTGATTTTCTAGTATAGCAATTTTAACATAAAACAAAAAAGTTTTCCACAAGTTTTTAGAAAAGAATCCACACTGTTAATAAAAGTTTTCCACAACCTGTGGATATAAAGAAAACCCCTATTAATATCAGGGGTTTTTACTGGTTTAATATGTGGATAATCGTGTTTCACTTTATAAAGTTTCCACAAGTTATAAAATCTTGTTGATAAGTCTGTGGAACTCTTCGTCATCAGCAAATTGAATAATCAGTTGTCCTTTTCCTGATTTTGAGTAACTTATCTTGGAGCTTAGTCCGAGAGCTTGGCTAATACGTTCTTCTTGTTCAATAGTGTAAATAGACTTGTTTCGTTTACGGGATGTTTTTGTTTTATGTTTGATAAGTTTTTCTAATTGATGAACACTAAGTTGTTTTTGCTTTATTTCATCTAACCACAGGATTTGTTTTTCTGTTTCTTTTAAAGATAATAAGAGCCTAGCGTGTCCTTGAGTGATTTGCCTGACTTCTAAAGCTTTTTGTAATTGTATTGGGAGATTGAGTAGTCTGAGACTGTTACTAATATAAGGACGTGACTTCCCCATTGCGACTGCAATATCCTCGTGGGTCATTTTGGTTTTGTCGATTAAAGCTTTATAAGATCGCGCTTCTTCAATTGGATTTAAGTCACTTCGTTGCAAATTTTCAATGATTGCATTTCTCATGCTTTCGCTATCTGTCATTGGTTTGATAACGGCTAATATATTAGATAGTCCAGCCATTTTTGTGGCTCTAAGCCGTCTTTCACCAGCAACTAACTCGTATCCAAATATACTCGACGGTCGTACTATGATAGGTTGGATTAAGCCGTTCTGTTTGATGGACTGGGCAAGTTCTTCTAGTTCCTCAGGGTTAAAGTGTTGCCTTGGTTGAAATGGATTGGGACTGATGTCATTGATAGCGATCAGTTTGATTGTATCATTCATGATATTCATACTCCAGAGTAGATGATAGACTAAAACTAGCCTTACAGAGTATTGTAAGGCTAGTTTTATAAGTTTGTCAAATTTACTGAGCTTGGGAGAGGTCTTCAGTTGTTTTAGTTAATTTGATAGTAGTTGTTTTTTCTTCAGTACCTCTATAGAATGTAATCTTGATGGAATCTCCAGTACTATGACCATAAAGGATACTTTGAAGGTCTGCAGTAGACGTTACTTCTTTTCCATCAACAGCTGTGATGACATCGTATTGTTTTAGATTGCCGTCTGCAGGCATATTGTCTTGTACAGAAGCTACGACTACACCAGATGTAATGCTTGATGGAATATTTAACTGAGAGATATCATTTGTTGAAAGATCGCTGAGATTAGCCATAGAGATTCCCAGTGCAGGTCGTGTAACTGACCCATTCTTTTCAAGTTGATTTATAATTTTTATAACATCATTTGAAGGGATTGCAAACCCCATACCTTCTACAGATTCCCCAGAGCTATCAGAGGTTGATGAAATCTTACTTGAGTTAATACCGATGACCTGTCCTTCAATATTAATCAAAGCACCACCTGAATTTCCTGGGTTGATAGCTGCATCAGTTTGAATGGCATTGGTAGAAACAGTTTGACCACTATCGTTGGTCATTGTAACTGTACGGCTGAGACTTGAGACAATTCCTTGAGTAACAGAGTTAGCGTATTCTGTTCCAAGTGGGCTACCAATAGCGATAGCAGTTTCACCTACTGTTAATTTATCTGAATCAGCAAAGTCGGCAACAGTTGTGACTTTATCAGATGAGATTTTAACAACAGCGATATCAGAATAAGTATCTGAACCAACTAGTTCGCCGACAACTTTAGTACCATCAGCTAGCATAATTTCAATTTGTTTTGCTCCCTCGATAACGTGAGTATTTGTTACCAGGTAAGCATTCTTACCGTCTTTTTTGTAAATAACGCCAGATCCCTCACTATAGACAGATAGTTCGCTAGAATCAGATTTATTATTTTCTGATTGCCCAAACATTTGAGAATAAATTGTATTTTGTGATGATCCTGTAGACTGATAGTTAATAACAGATACAACAGCGTTTTGAACCGTTTTAACTGCTTCGGTTGTATCTGTTTTATTAGAGTAAGTTACTTTACTTGTGGTTGTTTGACTATTAGACCCGCTGATATTACTTACTAGAATTCCATTAGCCTTTAAAATGATAAGGGCACCCAGGACTCCTCCAATTACACTAATTAAAATGGTAAGAAGTAATTTTGTCCAATTCTGTGATATTTTTGGTAGCTTTACTTGTTTCACTATTAAATTCCTCCTATTTTCTCTGATATCTTAGATAATCATACTTAAATATACCTTAAAAGTAAAGGAAATAAAGTAATCCACAACCTGTGGAAAACTTTAACTTGTTGGTGGATATCCAGTTAATAACAGGATTTCAAAGGACTTGTTTAGTTTTTTACATGTGGATAAGGTGTGAAAAAAGATGTGGATATGTTATAATAAGGTCATGAAAGTCACACTAATTACAGTTGGAAAATTAAAAGAGAAATATCTGAAAGATGGGATTGCAGAGTATAGCAAACGTCTTAGCCGTTTTACTAAGTTAAATCAGATAGAATTGGTGGATGAAAAAACTCCGGATAATGCTAGCCTAGCTGAAAACCAGAAAATCATGGAAAAGGAAGCCAAACGTATCTTATCAAAGATTCCAGAGCGTTCGTTTGTTGTTGTTTTAGCAATTGAAGGGAAAGAGCTCAGTTCAGAAAAATTCAGTCAGCTATTGGATCAAACGACAGTAAGAGGTTTTTCAGAAATTACATTCATTATTGGAGGAAGTTTAGGGCTGTCTCCAAAAGTAAAAGAACGGGCTGATATATTGATTAGCTTTGGACGTTTAACCCTGCCTCATCAGTTGATGAAATTAGTCTTGGTAGAACAGATTTATCGTGCTTTTATGATTAAACAGGGTAGTCCGTATCACAAATAGAAGATTCAAAGGATTCCGATAATATCGGTTCCTTTGTTTCGTTTATGGAACAGATGGGAGGTTTTAATACAATGACACGTAAAAATTATCGTATTTTTGAAGGTTTGCGTATAGCAGTACCACTTACTTTCATTAGTGGTTTTTTAAATGCATTTACCTTTGTGACCCAAGGGAGACGTTTTGCGGGAGTTCAGTCAGGAAATGTGATTTCCTGGGCTTACTATCTTGCAATGGGAAACTACGTTCAAGTGGTTCAATTTACAGTTCCAATCGTCTTCTTTGCTTTGGGTCAGGTATTTACCTACTTGGCCAAGCGTTGGTTTGATGAAACACATCATTTTTGGCATTTCGGATCGAGCCTCATATTAACGATTATTACAATTTTTACGGCTACTATTACTCCATTTGTTTCAGAGTATTACACCAATGCTCTAGTAGCTTTTGTGGCATCTATTCAAGTCGAGACATTTCAAAAAATTCATGGTGCTCCCTATGCCAGTGTGATGATGACAGGAAATGTAAAAAATGCAGCTCGCTTATATTTTAAAGGAGTTTATGAACACAATAAGGAATTTAGAGAGCAAGGACGTCATATTTTTGTTATCATAGCAAGTTTTGCGACAGGTGTTTATGTCTCTACTCGTCTATCTTATCATTTTGGTGAGTTTACACTATGGTTTGCCTTAATTCCTTTATTGCTCGTGAATTATCTTTTGTGGGTTGAGAAAAGAAGTTTAGGATATTAGAAAAGTTCCTCCATAAACTTGACTATATCAAGAGATAGTAGGATGTAATGTTGCGATAATCATTAGCAGCGATTTTTCATAAAAGGTTACTGAAGCTTACGATCTATCTCTGAGTTGAGAAATTTAGTGTTGGAATCTTTTTTAAACTATTTAAAATCAAAAAAGAGCTTGATAATATAGACTCTTTAGTATTATCAAGCTCTTTTATATTTTGTAGACTAATTTTAGAAGTAAATAGTTGTGGCCGTAAAGGAGTATCTATTTGTGAATTTAGCTATGTTATCAAAAAGCACCCCAACGATTAGATAGGATATCTAAGTTTTGGAGTGCAATTTCACAGTAAAAAATAAATGATCCCAGCAGGATTCGAACCTGCGACCGTTCGCTTAGAAGGCGAATGCTCTATCCAGCTGAGCTATGAGACCATTACTCAGTTATTTTAACAAAGTAAGATATAACTGTCAATACAAATTCATTATTAGTGCAAGAAGGATAAGTATAAAATTTATTGGTAGCAAATTATCTACATAGAGCACTGGATTTAGAATTTATTCGAGAGTCATTAGTCCCTAATTGTACGTTAAAGTAGATTTTACAGACAGAGGAGTAAAAATTTTAAAAAAAGTTAGTCAAAATACTAGACAAAATGAAATAATTTGATAAAATAATAAGAGTCTTATGATTATGGTCCGTTGGTCAAGGGGTTAAGACACCGCCTTTTCACGGCGGTAACACGGGTTCGAATCCCGTACGGACTATAACTTTAATTAAATAGCAATGACTAAACTAATTGAAAGTTAATTTCATGGTCCGTTGGTCAAGGGGTTAAGACACCGCCTTTTCACGGCGGTAACACGGGTTCGAATCCCGTACGGACTATAACTTTAATTAAATAGCAATGACTAAACTAATTGAAAGTTAATTTCATGGTCCGTTGGTCAAGGGGTTAAGACACCGCCTTTTCACGGCGGTAACACGGGTTCGAATCCCGTACGGACTATTCTATTATCGTGAAAAAATGAGTGAACTTTAGTTCACTCATTTTTTGTTCTATTGTAGTTATTTTAAAAGCTCTAAGCTATTCTTGACAAGAGTCGTGATAACTTAGAGATATTTGGTCACTAAAGTAAAGGATGGGCTAGCTTTAAAAGCTCATCTGAGGTTGTTGATTTTCTTTTTAGTACGCGTGTGTCTTCGGTAAATGTAAAAGCTACCGATACCTAATGCTGATAGTCCTATTCCTAACTTAAATCCGCTTGGAATAAAGGATAGTGTTACCTCTCCTTGGCCAGATGATAGATCAACTGCCATGAATCCGTTTTGAACCTTACGAATAGGGATTTTTTTCCCATTGAGAGTGGCTGTCCAACCTTTATCGTAAGGGAGAGTAAATACAAGTGATGACTTATGATCTGTTTTATACTTAGCTAACACGTGATTATTTTTAGTTGATACGGAGACTGTTTGACTAGTTATTTTTGACATAGCTTTCTGATAACTCTCTATATTGAGAGCATAGAAGTGTGGTGTATCAAAAGAAACATGATTATTGCCTGCAAATCGAAGTGTAACAGTAGTTTCTTGTTGATCAGTAAACTGTCCTATATTGAAAAAATTATAGGCGTTATCAGTGGTGAATTGACTTGTTACCCCATTTACTGTGATTTGGACATTTTCTTGTGATGTATTGCCGAATGTGAGGTTGGGGATAGTAACGTATACTTGGGAATTAGCAGGAATCGTCACTTTGTATTCAGCACTTGTTCCAGCAGAGTTAGTATTAGTTAGGTTGACATGATTATTGATAGATAGGTTAGAATTGAGTAGCTGGCTTTCTAGACGACTGTAGTAAACTTCGTTTAGACCAGTTAATTGATTAATAAAATGCTCTTGATTATCTAACGTGTTGACAGTGAAGTTGACATCTTTGTAAACTTTATCAGTTAGTATAGCCAGTTGCGCAGCATATTTGTTTTGATAAAGGCTATCATTATCTTGAGAATCTGATAGTGTGAAGCCAAACTTATGAGGATCATCAGTTGTTATGTTATATTTAACAGCAAACAGACTATCCATAAGAATTGTATTATTCTGATACCGAAGATTAAGGTTAGTACCAACAGATTTGTAACCAAGTTGGTCAAGTGTACTGGAAGAGCTTGTATTTCGAACAGAAGAAAACTGAGAAATTCCATTGAAATTGTATTTCATGCTATCATTACCAGTTTGGGGCTCTACCCTCTCCATGCGAAAGAAGGTTTGATTTTGTGATTTAGCTGTTTGAACAAAATTTTCTATAGCGGACAAGTGGCTCTCATACCCCTCTCGTGTAGGAAAAACCCACTCTTGATTGAGGGATGTGATTTGGTAAAAAGAGTTGATGCTAGTTTCAAATACTGTAAAGATAAGTGTAAAGGAAATGACTAAGGAATAAGTTAATTGTTTCTTTGTAAAACTGATAAAAATGACAGCATAGGCTATCAGGAAAGCGAAGCTGATTAAGGCTTTATCTAAGTCAATGTAATCATAGTGGGTATGAAAGAGAAGTGTCAGAGAAAATCCTAAAAATAAAGTTCCTATTGAAAAAAGGTATTGCTTCCATGAAATCGTAGCGACTCGCGATAAAGTTTCTGCTGCTAATAGAATAACTAAAAAGGAAAATAGCCAAGCATAGCGATGAAGAAACATATTGGGCGTGTGCATTCCTTGCCAAAGTAAATCTAGAGGCTGGAGATAGAAACTAGCGATTAGGATAACGACCAAGATAGCATAGGCACTTCGCGTATACCATTTGATTGACGGTAGTGTAAAGAAGATAAGAGAGAACATTAAAGGGAGAATTCCAACATAAATCATAGGAATAGCCCCAAACTTAGTTGTATCGTAAATACCTACCATATTTTTAGCGAAGATGTCTAGGGGAAAAGTATTTTCATTGAACCAACTAGTGATGCTTGATAAGGTTTCTCCATGAGTGGATAAATCTAAGTAAGAAGGTAACAGCATAACAGCTGCCGTTAGTCCAGATGCTAAAGAAATAAAGATAAAGTCCTTTAGTTGTCTAAGTCGATCTTTCCAGCTATTAGGATAAGCTAAGTTAACTAGAAAAAGAAGAGTCAAAAATAGAACTGCCATGTAACCAAAATAATAATTTAAAATGAGTAACAAGCTTAAACTAATATAATAAATTCCAAAGTTTTGTTTCTTTAGTAAGCGATTGAGTCCTAGTATAATAATTGGAAAAATCATGAAAACATCTAGCCACATATTAATTTCAGTTTGGCTAGTCGCAAAACTCATTAGTGCATATGAAGTTGACAGACTAAAGGCAAATGCAGAATGCAGTTTAGGGTAGAGTCTTACCATACTAAAATAGGTTGACAGTCCAATCAAGCCATATTTCAAAATTGTTAGAGTATAGATGCCATCGGGCATAGAGTGTAAATCAAAGAAGTAAACGAGTGGAGATAGGAGTGAGCCAAGGTAGTAGCTGATAAGGGCATAAAAATTAAGTCCCAGACCACTTGTAAAAGTGTAAAAAATGCTATCGCTTCCATGAAGAATATTTCTGAGGGCTTGTGCAAAAATGACGTATTGGTGAAATCCATCGCTAGCTAGAATAGTTCGATCGGATTTCCAACTAATCCCCTGAGAGAATAAGACTGCAGCCATGATGACAACAGGTACCAAAAAACTGACAAGATAGGGAATTAAAAAACGGTAATTACTTTGTATTTTTTTAATCATAAGCATTTATCAATAAAGAGCTGGGATTGTCCCAACTCTTTTTCTTTATTAGTCTTTCCAAAGTGCTTTAACTTTTGCTTGAACCTCTTCATTTTCAAGGAATTCATCGTAGGTTTCATCGATACGGTCGATAACGCCGTTTTTAGAGATAACAACAATGTGGTTAGCAAGTGTTTGGATAAATTCGTGGTCGTGACTGGCAAAGATAATGGACTCTTTGAAGTCTTTAAGACCGTCATTCAAACTTGAGATAGACTCCAAGTCCAAGTGGTTAGTAGGGTCATCAAGAACGAGAACATTTGATTTCAAAAGCATGAGTTTTGAAAGCATAACACGCACTTTTTCTCCACCTGACAAGACGTTGACAGACTTGTTAACTTCATCACCTGAGAAGAGCATGCGACCAAGGAAGCCACGTAGGAAGGTATTATCATCCTCTTCTTTAGCAGCAAACTGACGAAGCCATTCAAGGATAGATTCACCAGAGGCGAAGTCGCGAGTGTTATCTTTTGGAAGGTAAGAACGACTCGTTGTTACACCCCATTTGATGGTTCCTTCGTATTCAATATCATCCATAAGAGCACGCATCAGTGCTGTTGTTTGAATATCATTTTGTCCAATAAAGGCAGTCTTGTCACCTGGACGTAGGATAAAGCTGATGTTATCAAGAACTTTTTCCCCTTCGATAGTGACAGAAAGATTTTCAACAGTTAAAAGGTCATTTCCCATCTCGCGTTCTGCTTTGAAGTTGATGAATGGGTATTTACGACTTGATGGAACAATCTCTTCAAGTTCAATTTTATCAAGCATTTTTTTACGTGAAGTGGCTTGTTTTGATTTTGAAGCATTGGCTGAGAAGCGAGCAACGAATTCTTGTAATTCTTTGATTTTTTCTTCTGCTTTAGCGTTACGGTCAGCCTGCAAACGAGCAGCTAACTCTGATGATTGTTTCCAAAAATCGTAGTTTCCGACGAAGAGTTTGATTTTACCAAAATCAAGGTCAGCCATGTGAGTACATACTTTATTCAAGAAGTGACGGTCATGGGATACGACGATAACGGTATTTTCAAAATCGATAAGGAAATCTTCCAACCAAGTGATGGACTGAATATCCAGACCGTTGGTAGGCTCGTCGAGGAGTAGAACATCTGGTTTACCAAAGAGGGCTTTAGCAAGGAGAACTTTCACCTTATCACCATTAGCCAATTCACTCATGTTTTGGTAGTGGAGGTCTTCTGGGATATTCAAGTTTTGAAGCAATTGTGACGCCTCACTCTCAGCTTCCCAACCACCAAGCTCTGCGAACTGTCCTTCAAGCTCAGCCGCACGAACACCATCTTCATCAGTGAAATCTTCTTTCATGTAGATAGCGTCTTTTTCTTTCATGATGCTGTAAAGCTGCTCATTCCCCATGATAACCACGTCGATAGCACGTTCTTCTTCGTAGTCAAAGTGATTTTGGCGAAGAACAGATAGACGTTCATCTGGACCAAGTGAGACATGACCAGTTGATGGCTCGATATCTCCAGCAAGGATTTTTAAGAACGTTGATTTACCAGCACCGTTGGCACCGATAAGACCATAAGTGTTTCCTGCTGTAAATTTGATGTTAACCTCATCAAAAAGTTTGCGATCGCTAAAACGAAGCGATACATCTGAAACTGTAAGCAATGTTAGTACCTCTTATTATCTATAATATGCTCTTACATTTTACTAGAAAAATTAAGATTTTTCAATGGATTACATTGGTAGAATCAAGTCTTCATCGGCTATTTGATAGTGTTTAGTCAGGCTAAAACCACGTCCGATAACATGTGTTGCAGGGGTGATAATGATAAAGGCAGTTGGGTCAATTTCTTGGATGCTTTTTTCAAAACGAAAGACTTCTCGTGAAGAGATCGTTGTCATCAACATGACTTGCTCTTTACCAGTATAACCTCCTGTGATGGGAATAGCAGAGACACCACGATCCAGTTGACTGGAGATATAGTCTTGGATTTCTCTATACTTCGGAGAAACAATCATCATATTGCGGGCTGACGAAACACCCACTTCCATAATATAGACAGTATATGAAATGATAGTTAGTGCAATGATGGAATACATGACAGTGTCAGCATCAAATACGGTGAATCCCATAGCTACACTAAATCCATCAATGAGTGTCATAGCCAGTGCCAATGATAGTGGGGTGTATTTATGTAAAATTTGAGTGATGATTCCAGTCCCTCCTGTAGAGGAATTTCCCCAGAAAACTAATCCTAATCCTATCCCAACAATAACACCTCCGAATACTGCTGCCAGTAAAGGATTTTCTGTAATAGTCGGTAGACCAGAGGTCAACTTGATACAAATAGGGTAAATCCAAGAACCGTATAAGGTTTTAGCGAAATTTTCTTTCCCTAAAAATAATAAGCAGAGTATTAATAAGGGGATATTGATTAATAGAAGGAAAGTAGAAGGATTCCATCCCCATAGCGCGTGAAAGCTGACAGACAACCCCACCATGCCTCCTGATGTGATATTATTTTCGAGGAACATAGTGTTAAAACCGATAGCAGCAATAAAAGACCCAGTACTAACTAGCAATAGGTTGAGAAAAATTTTGTTCATTTTATAAAACTCTTTCTTTTTATATCCGTTACTATTATGAGCAAAAAACGGTATTTTGGTCAAGTATTTGCGAGTCTTATCTTGACAATACTTATTAAAAATTTTAGAATAAGTGATGTCAGAAGAGTAGTTTTTAGGTTATGGTTCAGAAAGCCAACGGATGCTGTGAGTTGGTCCAAACTAAAGATGAATGGACTGATGTTCCACGTGAAACAAAACAATAAGTTTCAGGTTTAGCACACCATATCGTGCTGTTGAGAGGACAACGGTGTCAATATGTTGTCAATTGAGGTGGTACCGCGTATTTTTGATATAACGCCCTCACATAGCTTAGCTATGTGAGGGATTTTTTTATGTTATAAGATACTGATAAAGAAACCAGAAGGTGTGGAATGAATAGCTACTTATAAAAGAGGATTACTTTAAAGGAGAAAAATAAATGACTAAACCGATTATTTTAACAGGAGATCGCCCAACTGGGAAATTACACCTCGGACATTACGTAGGAAGTCTTAAAAATCGTGTTATTTTACAAAATGAAGGTAGACACGACATGTTTGTTTTTTTGGCAGACCAACAGGCTTTGACTGACCATGCCAAGGATTCAGAAATCATCAAGGAATCTATTGGAAATGTTGCCTTGGATTACTTGTCAGTGGGACTAGATCCTACTAAGTCAACGATTTTTATTCAAAGCCAAATTCCTGAACTGGCTGAATTGACCATGTATTATCTCAATCTCGTCTCAGTTGCTCGTTTGGAACGCAACCCAACGGTGAAGACAGAGATTGCTCAAAAAGGATTTGGAGAATCTATTCCGTCAGGATTCTTAGTTTACCCTGTTTCTCAGGCGGCTGATATCACAGCATTCAAGGCTAACTTTGTTCCCGTTGGAAATGACCAGAAACCGATGATTGAGCAGACACGCGAAATCGTGCGTAGCTTTAACCACACCTACAAGGCAGATATTCTGGTTGAGCCAGAAGGTATTTACCCAGAAAATGAAGCAGCTGGTCGTCTGCCAGGTCTTGACGGTAATGCTAAGATGTCTAAGTCTCTTGGAAACGGTATTTTCTTGTCTGACGATGCGGATACGGTTCGTAAAAAAGTTATGAGTATGTATACTGACCCAAATCATATCCGTGTGGAAGATCCCGGTCAGATTGAAGGTAACATGGTTTTCCACTACCTTGATATTTTTGGTCAGGAAGAGGATAAAGCTGAGATCGAAGCCATGAAAGAGCACTACCAACGCGGTGGACTAGGTGATGTCAAAACCAAACGTTATCTTTTGGAGATTTTGGAGCGTGAGTTGGCACCAATCCGTGAACGTCGCCTAGAGTACGCTAAGGATATGGGAGAAGTCTTCCGCATGCTTGAAAAGGGTAGCGAAGCTGCTCGTCAAGTAGCAGGTCAAACGCTTTCAGATGTCAAAGCTGCAATGGGGATCAATTATTTCTAAACGTTTAAAAGTGCAACTGTTCAAGGTTGCGCTTTTCTTTTAGCATTCTATTGTCTTGGTCCTTTTCTACACCGATTTATGTGAACGGAGTAGTCATTTTACTTGTATTTGCTTTACTAATAAAATCAGAATTCTCGAAAAATTCTATCTTTTATTGACGTACGTTTTGAACTATTTACCTGTTAATGTTCGCATTTAGGTTGGATAATATTTTAGAAACCAATTTTATTGGTGAAAATGAACAGAATTTATTGACAAATAAAATTAGAGTGATATGATATATAGAAATAAAAAATAAACTGGGTGTTTGTACACTTAATTTTAGAGAAAAGAGGATTATTTTAATGTCAAATTGGGACACTAAATTTTTGAAAAAAGGGTTTACCTTTGATGACGTCTTACTTATTCCAGCAGAAAGCCATGTTCTTCCAAATGATGTTAATATGCAAACAAAATTGGCTAAAAATTTGACATTGAATATTCCGATTATTACGGCAGCCATGGATACTGTAACGGATAGTAAGATGGCGATTTCAATTGCGCGTGCCGGTGGACTTGGTGTTGTTCACAAAAACATGTCTATTGAGCAACAAGCAGAAGAAATCCGTAAGGTAAAACGTTCAGAAAATGGTGTTATTATTGACCCATTCTTCTTGACACCAGAACATAAGGTTTCAGAAGCAGAAGAGTTGATGCAACGTTACCGTATCTCAGGTGTGCCAATTGTTGAAACACTTGAAAACCGTAAATTGGTAGGTATCATTACTAATCGTGATATGCGTTTTATCTCAGATTATGATAGCCCAATTTCAAATCACATGACCAGTGAGGAATTGGTGACAGCTCCAGTTGGAACGGACCTTGAAACAGCGGAGCAAATTTTGCATAAACACCGTATTGAAAAGTTACCTTTGGTTGATGAAAAAGGTCACCTTGCAGGACTTATCACGATCAAAGATATTGAAAAAGTGATTGAGTTTCCAAATGCAGCTAAAGATGAGTTCGGTCGTCTCTTGGTAGCAGGTGCTGTTGGAGTAACTTCAGACACCTTCGACCGTGCAGAAGCCTTGTTTGCAGCAGGTGCTGATGCTATCGTTATCGATACAGCTCACGGTCACTCAGCAGGTGTTCTTCGTAAAATTTCTGAAATTCGTGCTCACTTCCCAGACCGTACCTTGATTGCAGGAAATATTGCGACTGCTGAAGGCGCACGTGCTCTCTACGAAGCAGGTGTTGATGTTGTTAAAGTTGGTATCGGACCAGGTTCAATCTGTACAACTCGTGTCGTGGCAGGTGTCGGTGTTCCTCAAGTGACTGCTATTTACGATGCAGCTAGCGTAGCTCGCGAATATGGTAAAACAATCATCGCTGACGGTGGTATCAAGTATTCTGGAGATATCGTTAAAGCCCTTGCAGCAGGTGGTAATGCTGTTATGCTTGGTTCAATGTTTGCTGGTACAGATGAAGCACCAGGTGAAACCGAAATCTTCCAAGGACGTAAATACAAATCATATCGTGGTATGGGTTCAATTGCAGCCATGAAGAAAGGGTCAAGTGACCGCTACTTCCAAGGTTCTGTCAATGAAGCTAACAAACTTGTTCCAGAAGGAATTGAAGGACGTGTGGCTTACAAAGGTTCAGCAGCCGATATCGTCTTCCAAATGATTGGTGGTATCCGTTCAGGTATGGGTTACTGTGGGGCAGGAACTCTTGAGGAACTTCGTGAAAATGCTCAATTCGTTGAAATGTCAGGAGCAGGACTTAAAGAAAGTCACCCACATGATGTTCAAATCACAAACGAAGCACCAAACTATTCAGTGCATTAAAAATAAGTCTTCCATTAGGATTATGTAGCTAAAAATCAAGAAAATGAGTGTGAGACTATTTTGTCTCACACTCATTTTTGTTTATAAAATTTTAAGTATAGCAGCATCAGATGGGTTGCAAATTTGGCACATCTTTGATACGATATTAGTATGTTAAATTATGGATATTATTTTAAAACTTTGAGGGAATTAAAAGGGTTTAGTCTGGGAAGGCTAGCCAGAGAAGCCAAGCTATCAAAATCCACTTTATCGCGTTTTGAAAATGGTGAGACTCAGTTGGCTTTGGATAAATTTATGCTTGGCTTACAAGGTTTGCAAATTAGTCTATCAGATTTTGAATTTTTCTTGGAGCATCAACAATTACCTGATCAGGAAAATAAAGTTTCCTTGATTGATGACAATTTACTGGATGAGGAAATACCTTCTGCTTTTACAGAAGCAATGACAGTTGTTGATGATTTAGTTGCTAAACAAGATTTAGCTGGTTTGCTCACCTATCAAATGTCTCTGCCAGAAGAGTTGCAATTAGTGAAGGTTATCTGTAAGAAGTCTTTGTTGGACCTTGGTTTGGATATGTTGTTACCAGAAACTGATATTGAGTTTATTTGCTCTTATTTTGATAATCACTCGCTCATAGATGTGGTAGAAGCTAAGGCATTTTTACAATTTTATGACTTACTAGACCCAAATCAAACGCCTGGGATTCACTGCCAGTTGTCCGACATACAACTGAAACAACTGACTTCTAAAGTTGTTATCGATTTAGATCAGGCTTTGAAGGTCAATGATATCGTCAAAGCGAAGTTTCTTTCAGGTTTTTTAAAACAGGTAACTGAAAACAGTAACTGATTGTCATAGGGATAATTTAGATCTGTGACTATAAGTCTAGAAAATTTGTTTACGTTTGAAATAAAAAGATTGAGTTCTGTTTGGTAGAATCTCAATCTTTTTTGCTTTTTAGTGGTTAAGTTACTTGAACCTAGAAACGTAACAGGGTTTACATCTATAATTCATTGATAAGGTTTTCATTGAGGTTCAATGTGTCCTTGAGTGACTGAAAATAGAGAAACTGTATCTGGAATTTTGGTAAGGTGATCAAGGCTAGTCGTGGTCATAAAGGTTTGTACTTGTTCAGCAACGACACTTTCTAATAATTTAGATTGCCTATCATTATCAAGTTCGCTCATGACATCGTCTAGAAGTAAGATAGGATTGTCACCTGTTACAGCTTTAATTAAGGCAATCTCTGACATTTTTAGAGAGAGAATGAGACTCCTCTGTTGTCCTTGACTAGCAAAACTAGCATTCATATCATTGATAAAAAATTGAACATCGTCACGATGAGGACCAATGCTAGTATTTTTTTTGAAGATATCACGTTGTTGATTTTTGGTTAACTGTTGTAAAAAATCAGAGCGAATACTTGCTTTATCAGTGAATGAGACAGATGAGTCATAGGAAATGCTCATATGCTCCAGAGTATATGAAATCATATGGTGACGTTTGTCAGCTTCCAATTCTAGCTGTTGAATGAAGTCGTAACGTTGTTCCATGACACGGCTACCAAAGTCGGCCAGTTGTTCATCTAGAATAGACAGAAAGGTTTTATCGACTTTTTCAGCTGATTTGAGATAAGCATTGCGTTGTTTGAGAACATGATTGTATTGTGAGAGGTCGGAGAGGTAGATAGGTTTGATCTGTCCCAAATCGATATCCAAAAATTTCCGACGTAAACTCGGAGCTCCTTTAACTAATTGTAGGTCTTCGGGAGCAAAAAGGACGACAGTCATGTTTCCAATGTAGTCAGAGAGTCTTGCTTGTTTAAGATGATTAACCTTGGTGATTCTCCCTTGTTCAGCCAATTTGATTTCAAGAGGTACTTTACTATTTTGACGTTGTAGAACTCCTGAAATATCAGCGTCTTTTTGAGAAAAATGAATGAGCTCTTTATCAGAACGTGTGCGATGGCTACGTGTCAAAGCGAGAAAATAGATTGCCTCTAGAATATTTGTTTTTCCTTGTGCATTTTGTCCAAGGAATATGTTCAAACCAGCTGAGAAATTAGCCTGAGCACTTAGGTAATTGCGGTAGTTTTTGAGTTGAATTGATTGCAACCACATATTAAGTTCCTGGGAAACGTACAGGCTTACGCCCTTTGTGACGTGTTTGAGTTGGCATAGCCTTACTTTGATTTTGTTTAGCTTTTTTATTGTCTTGGTTCATTCGTTTGACAATAGCTGCAACTCTCTCTTTTTCAGCAATATCTTCAGCTCGCTCTTGGCGTTCTGCAGCAGTAGGTTCGAGAAGTGTGATAACAATATCATGTTCAGGGAGTTCAATTGTATCTCCAAGGCGAACTTTTTTTCCTCGGCGTTTCTCATCCTCACCGTTAAAAAGAACGGTATTGTTAGCAAGAAAGGCTTTAATGGCTCCACCACTTTGAATAATACGTAAATCTTTTAAGAGTGCTTGTAGGGTAATGTAATCGTCAAATAGTTTGTATTCCATAATTTTCTCCGTTTTGTGATTCAAGTAATTATAGCATAAACATGGTATAATTTTAGCTAATAACACGTTAGATTAAGGAAAAAAGATGAAAATAGTTGAAGGTGTTAACCTCCATGTAATTCCCAGTAAAACATTTAAGACTAATCATATTAAAATTAGATTCTCAGGACTCAAGTCGCAAAACACACTCGCACGTCGTGTTTTAGTAGCTCAAATGTTAGAAGCCGTGTCAGAGCATTATCCTACAACAAAACAGCTCAGAGAACATCTGGCGGATATGTACGGAACAGCATTATCAACGTCCGTGTCAAGTAGAGCTTATATTCATTGCGTTGATGTCAACTTATCGTTTGTTAACGACGGTTACCTTCCGCAGGGAGAGCATTTATTAGACCGTATAACCGACTTGATAGAAGAACTGTTATTTCATCCATTGGTGTCTCTTGAGAGATATCAAACTAGGGCTTTTGATGTTGAAAAGAAAAATCTTATAAATGCGCTTGAAGCAGATAAAGAGGATCACTTCTATATGGCGGATCTTACTTTACAGCAACTATTCTTTAAGGACGATACGATAGCTATGTCAAAATATAGCAAATCAGATCTGGTAGCTGCCGAAGATGCATTCACTGCTTATCAAGAATTTCAGAGGATGATTGACAAGGATCAAATCGATATTTTTGTGTTGGGAGATGTAGATGACTATAAACTATTGCAACGATTACATAAAATGCCCTGGATAGATCGATATATTCAGATTATGCCATATTACTTTCAAGAAAAAAGTAATATTATTTGTGAAAAAGTGGAGAAAAAGTCAACCAATCAAACCATTTTGGAGTTGGGTTATCATTTGCCTATTTCGTATACTGATGAGGACTATGCTAGTTTATTGATTTTTAATGGGCTGTTAGGGGGGTTCTCCCACTCTAAACTATTTAGAAATGTGAGAGAAAAAGAGTCTCTTGCCTATACTATCAGCAGTCGCTATGATGTTCTAACACATTTTTTTACAATATATGCAGGTATCAATAAAGAAAATCGCTCTAAAGCATTGCGCCTAATTAATAAACAATTGCGTGATATGAAGTTAGGACGCTTTACAGCGAAAGAAATCCAAGAAACGAAGTTGATGGTATTAAATGCGATTCAACTATCTCTAGACAATCCACAAACGTTGATTGAAAATGCCTATTATCAAAAGCTCTTTGGGAAAGATTATAGAGATATTACTCAATTAGTAGCAGAAATTGAAATGGTTGACAAGAAAAGCTTGATGGGTGTAGCGAGACAGCTTAGTCTTCAGGCTATCTATTTGATGGAGGGAGAGTAAATGTCTCAATTAAAACAAAAAAGATACCCCAAAATCTCTGAAACCTTGTTTTATCGTCGGTTAGATTGTGGATTGGACATCTATTATCTTCCTAAAGAAGGCTTTCATGAGAGCTATGCTATATTGACAAGTCAATATGGTTCTGTTGACAAGATGTTGACACCTTCTGTCAACGAAAAATTAAGTGGTATCGCACATTTTTTAGAGCATAAACTATTTGAAAACGAAGATGGAAGTGACGTCTTACTACAGTTTACTGAGTTAGGAGCGGAAGCTAATGCTTTTACAAGCTTTGATCGAACCACTTATCTTGTTTCAACAACAAATCAATTGGAGTCTTGCTTATCCTTGCTAATTGATTTTGTTACTAGTCCACATTTTAAAGAAAAGTCTGTTCAACGAGAAGTTGGAATTATAGAACAAGAGATTGATATGTATGCCGATGACGCGGATGACCGCTTATTTTTAGGTATTCGTCAGTCGCTTTACCCAGGTACGGCACTGGCTGATGATATTGCAGGGACGCTTGATGATATACGTCAAGTTACGGCAGAGATTTTACAAGATCACTATAATAGTTTCTATCAAGCAGAGAATCTAACGTTGATAACTGTAGGAAATTTTGATGTGACTGAGATTGACAATTTGGTTGTCAATAGGTTTACAGCTTGTGACTCTTCTACTATTCTAGCACCTAGAACTGAACTTGATTTAAATCCTGTCATGTCGTCTCAAAGCTTGTCAATGGACGTGGCTATGCCTAAATTAGCAGTTGGTTTCAGAGGAAGAGGTATTCCTTTTGGCATGTCAATTCTGGAATACAAACTATCGTTAAGGTTAGTGTTTTCATTGCTGTTTGGTAGTACTTCTGAAACTTATCAAGATTGGTACGATAGTGGTAAGATTGATCAAGCCTTTGATATAGAGCTAGAAGTAACAGATCGTTATCAGTTTGTTATTGTAACACTCGATACATGGGAACCGATTGCTATGGCTAATCGGATTAAGCAAGTTTTGATCAATTTTCAAGAGAATTCGGATGTATCAGAAGAACATCTCAACCGTCTAAAGAGAGAGTATTTAGGGGAGTTCCTAAAAGGATTAGATTCAATTGATACGATAGCTACTCAATTGGCACTCAATAATTTAGATGGTGAAACTTATCTTGATTTTCCGGATTACTTAGAACGTATTAACTTAAAAGTAATTCAAGAAACAGCCTCTAGATTCGTTAGAGAAATGGACGTGTCAGATTTTACAATTTTTCCGAAGTAGATAGGGAAAAAATGATTAAATTTTGATATAATATTGAGTAATTATATACAGATGAAAAATAGGAAGGAATGAAATGAATACAAGTATCGGTCATATTTTAAGACAGGCTAGAATTGCCAAAAAAATGACTTTAGAAGATGTTGGAGATATTACTTCAATTGAAGTGCCCTATCTTTTAGCTGTAGAGTTAGACAATTATTCAGCATTACCAGAGAATGTACTCCCGTCAGATTATATAAATCGCTATGCTCAAGCAGTTGGTGTAACAGAAGAGGATATGAAACGAGTCAAGTCTGAACAAGAACGTTTGGAAAATCCTCAAGTTGATTTACCAAATGAGCATTATCGTAGAGCTAAAGGGCATCAGTCGGTAAGGAGTTACCGTCGTCAAAAAGTTTACTTTTTACCTCTCTTGTACATTAGTTTGGTAGCAATTGCGATTTTGTTTTTTGTTGGCTATATTGTCATGAAACAAATGCAATTTGAAACCAAGTCAACAACTGGTCAGACACAATATTCAGTAGTGAATAGCACGACGGCAGATACTGAAAAAGAGCAATCTTCTACGAGTTCAGCGTCGAGTGATGCTCCGAAACCAAACCTAACAGTGACGAAATCATCGGATGGCTATAATTTATCTGTTACCCTTAGGAATCCTTCTTCTGCGGGAATCCCTATTATCGTATCTTTATCTGGTGCAAGTACTGGTTGGTTTAGCGTAACTAATTCTGATTTAGATGATTCAGGAATAACCTTGGATTCAAGTCGCACAAATTACACAGCAACTTTGATTGATGGTACGACATCATCAGTGATTACTCTAGGAGTAACTAAGGATGTGACTGTCTTTATTGATAACCAAGTAGTTGATTTATCATCGCTAACGAGCGAAGGAACAAGTTATATTAGCTTAACTATCGAAGAGTAAAGGATGACATGATGACTAAGAAAGAAAATATTCCTAATCTACTGACTTTAATACGAATCATCATGATTCCTATATTTTTGCTACTGACTTCCGTATCCAATCAAGGAGCTATTTTGTATTGGGCAGCTTCTATCTTTGCAATTGCTAGTGTGACGGACTATCTTGATGGGTATTTGGCTCGTAAGTGGCAGGTGGTAACAAATTTTGGAAAGTTTGCAGACCCGCTAGCAGATAAGATGCTTGTTATGAGTGCTTTTATTATGTTGGTTGGTTTGGATTTGGTTCCCGCTTGGGTGAGTGCTTTAATTATTTGTCGAGAACTAGCTGTTACTGGACTTCGTTTACTTTTGGTTGAAACGGGTGGAGAAGTTCTAGCAGCAGCCATGCCAGGTAAGATAAAAACAGCTACTCAAATGTTATCAGTTATCTTTTTATTATGTGGTTGGACGTTGATTGGAACATGGTTACTTTATATCGCCTTGTTCTTCACGCTTTACTCAGGGTATGATTACTTTAAAGGAGCAGGGTTCCTTTTTAAGGATACTTTTAAATAAGACAATATGATTAATGTTAGTGAATTAACCTTCTATTATCGAGACCAGCAAGAGAAACCAACTTTGGATAACGTATCGTTTCACGTGAAACCAGGAGAATGGTTATCGATTGTAGGTCATAATGGCTCTGGAAAATCAACAACAGCTCGTCTTATTGACGGTCTTTTGGTCCCATCGTCAGGTTCCATTATCATTGATGGCGAACAACTCACAGAAGAGAATGTTTGGAGTATTCGTCACAAAATTGGTATGGTTTTTCAAAATCCAGATAATCAGTTTGTTGGTGCAACAGTTGAAGATGACGTTGCCTTTGGACTTGAAAATCAAGGTGTGAGCTATAAGGAAATGTATGAGCGTGTACAAGAAGCTCTGGATTTAGTAGGGATGTCTGACTTTAAGAGTCGTGAACCAGCTCGTCTATCTGGGGGGCAAAAACAGCGTGTTGCGATCGCTGGAGCCATTGCACTGAGACCCAAGATTATTATTTTTGATGAGGCAACTAGTATGTTGGATCCAGAAGGTCGTCAAGAATTGTTAAAGACAATGCAGATGGTTAGAGATAAGTATCAGATTACCATTGTGTCAATCACTCATGATTTGGACGAGATTTCAATGAGTGATATGGTATTGGTACTGAAGCAAGGGCGGGTTGCCATGACAGGAAGTCCTGTCGAACTATTTAGCCAAGGTGATTCATTGGCGAATCTTGGTCTCGATCGTCCTTTTACATCTAAGTTGCAGCTAGCACTTAAGGAGTCAGGTATGGATTTGCCAGACACTTACTATACAGAAAAAGAATTGGAAGACTACTTATGGGAATTACTCTCACAAATGTAAGTTATACCTATCAGGCAGGGACGCCCTTTGAAGGGCGTGCCCTTTTTGACATTAGTACTCAGATTACAGATGGCTCTTACACTGCTTTTATTGGTCATACAGGTAGCGGTAAATCTACCATTATGCAGCTGTTAAATGGGCTTAATTTACCGACCACTGGAACAGTATTTGTTGCAGATTATGAGTTGACCCCAGCAGTTAAGGCAAAAGAAATTAAACAGTTACGTAAAAAAGTTGGTCTTGTCTTTCAATTTCCCGAGAGTCAGGTTTTTGACGAGACTGTCTTGAAGGATGTCGCTTTTGGTCCGCAAAATTTTGGAATGCCGAAAGAAGAAGCTGAGAAATTAGCGTGTGAAAAATTGCGTTTAGTTGGACTAGATGAGGTCTTTTTTGACCGCAATCCATTTGATTTATCTGGTGGACAGTTGCGACGTGTGGCTATCGCAGGGATCTTAGCAATGGAACCGGATGTTCTGGTTCTAGACGAGCCGACAGCTGGATTAGATCCTAGAGGCCGTCAGGAGCTAATGGAGCTTTTTAAAACCTTACATGATTCAGGGATGACAATCGTACTTGTTACTCATCTGATGGATGATGTAGCAAATTATGCTGATGAGGTTAAGGTTCTTGAAAAAGGGAGATTAGTTCTATCTGGTACACCTGGCGATATTTTTCAGCAAGTTGAACTATTAGAAGAAAAGCAACTAGGCGTCCCTAAGATTACAAAGCTGGCAAAAGCTTTGTATGATAGAGGTTATCACTTTGATCGTTTGCCAATTACAATAGATGAATTTGTAAAGGAGGTTCACCGTGGATAAGCTTATCTTAGGTCGTTACATTCCAGGGGAATCATTTGTTCACCGTCTAGACCCACGTAGTAAACTGTTAGCGATGGTACTATTTATTGTTGTCATTTTTTGGGCTAACAATGTTGTTACCAATGCAATTGTATTTTTCTTTACTTTATCTGCAGTTTTGCTCTCTCGAATTTCCCTAAAATTTTTCTTGGGAGGGCTAAAACCAATGATTGGTATTATTTTATTTACGACCTTGTTTCAAATACTTTTTACCAATACTGGTTCAGAAATTTTTCGTTTCGGTATTATCAGAGTGACTGACTTTGGAGTAGCTCAAGCAAGTCTCATTTTTATGAGATTTATATTAATTATTTTTATGTCAACCTTATTAACTTTGACCACCATGCCTTTGAATTTAGCAGATGCAGTGGAATCATTATTAAAACCTCTTGAAGTCATCAAGGTACCCGCTCATGAAATTGGGCTAATGTTATCGCTTAGTTTACGCTTTGTTCCCACTCTTATGGACGATACAACACGTATTATGAATGCTCAAAGAGCACGCGGTGTTGACTTTGGGGAAGGAAATTTGGTTCAAAAAGTGAAATCAATCATTCCTATCTTAATTCCTTTATTTGCTTCGAGTTTTAAGAGAGCAGATGCTTTGGCAATTGCGATGGAAGCTAGAGGTTATCAAGGTGGTGAAGGGCGAACAAAATATCGTCAACTCTCTTGGCGTATTCAAGATACGATAACCATTGTGGTATTTATTGTGTTGGGGATTTTCCTATTTTTCCTTAAATCAAACTAAAACGCTTCTTCAGGAAGCGTTTTCTTTATCTCTCGTCAATATTGATGTAATAATCTTAATAAAAGATCAAACTCAAGGTAATAATAAGGGGGTATGATATAACTCATATCATAAATTAACAAGGAGTATAGAAATATGCCAATGAAAACATTTTTTAAAAATAAATCAAATACAATGAAAGCAGGTCTTTTTGCACTTGCAATGACAGCCTTTGCTTTGCCAGTAGCGGTCAATGCAGATTCCTACACTGTCCAGTCAGGAGATACGCTATCAACAATTGCTACATCTCATCAAACAAGTGTCTCTGCCATTGCTAGTGAGAATAATATTTCTGATGTTAATCAAATTTCTGTAGGTCAGGTTCTCTCTATTAATGGTGCAACGAGCACATCTTCAACAACTACAGATACCTCATCATCAACTACAACAACAGGAGATACTGTGTCTACGACAACAGGTTCGTATACATCAACCTTGAGTTCAGCAGATTATGCTGCTAAAGAAGAAGTGGCACAGCGTGAGTCATCAGGTAGCTATACTGCTACAAATGGACAGTATTATGGTCGTTATCAATTGGCTTTGTCATATTTAAATGGTGACACATCACCAGAAAATCAAGAACGTACAGCTGATGCTTACGTTGCAGGTCGATATGGTTCATGGTCAGCAGCTTTGGCTTTCTGGAATGCAAACGGCTGGTATTAATTTTCCAGTACTAAGTAAGCAGTAGTGTAGTGGCCCTACAGTACCTAATAAATTGTGAAGAGGAAACGCTAGGTTAGTTAAAGCTAGCAGAATTTCTCCCAATCGTTGCATCTTGTAACATTTAACTAAAAAATTTGAGAGGCATTGGACTTTGTGCTGACCTCAAAAGTTAGACAAAAAACTAATTTTTAGGGTCAGTATACTTTTGTTCCGGCCTCTTTGCGTCTTCCAGTTCTTCATCATTTTCAATAAATCACAAAGGATTTGTAATATTTGTCATATATCTTCAATCGCTAAGTAATAAGAATTCGTTAATATAAAGTGAATATGAAATTGAGAGTGGATAATTATGACTTATAGTAGAGTAAGTAGATTAAAGCGTCAAAAGAGAGTTAAGCTGACTATGTTGACCTTACCACTATTAGGAGCAGCAGCCTTCCTAACTGGTATTGCAGCAACAAGCGATCATCTAGCAGTACAATCATCGAATACAGAGTACACTAAATTGACAAAAGCAAATGCGGAAGAAGTGACAGATACAACGGTCACTACAGAGCAGGTCAGTACTGAGGTAAGTCAACTACCAGAAGTGACTACCGAAGAAATAACATCAGAAGAGACAATAGTAGAGGTACCTTCAGAAGCAGTTCAGACTTCTGAGGTTATCTCAAGTCAAGAAGCAGTTTCCTATACAGAGCCAGCCGTAGCTAGCTCAACTGTACCTCAATCAACAACTGTTTTAGCCAACGGTAACACTGCAGGAGAGACAGGCTCTTACGCAGCAGCGCAGATGGCAGCAGCGACTGGTGTTTCTCAATCAACGTGGGAATATATTATTGCGCGTGAGTCAAATGGTGACTCTTCCGTAACAAATAGCTCAGGAGCATCAGGTCTTTTCCAAACGATGCCAGGTTGGGGTTCAACAGCAACAGTTGATGATCAGATTCAATCAGCTTTGAATGCCTATAATGCCCAAGGATTGTCAGCTTGGGGTTACTAAAAAGTAGTTGATTTCTTAATTGAAATCAACTACTTTTTTTAAGGATTCAATGGAATCAATGATATCATCAGGTTGAGAGTCTTCAAGAGTTTTTCTATCTCCAAATCCCCAACTAGCAGCTATTGTTTTGATACTATTGTCTTTTCCACCAAATATATCAAAGATGGTATCTCCAAGAATAACAGTGTTTTCTGTGGCAAGTTTATGCTCTGCTAGACAAGCTGCAATGACATCTGATTTACGATAGCGGTTCGGTAAAGCACCGTAAATGGCTGTAAAGTAATGATTGATCTCCAAATATTCCAACATACGATATGCCATCGGTTCATTCTTGCTAGTAGTGATAAATAGAGGGATATGGTGAGCTCGCAAAAAGTCAAGTGTCTCCTTTACATCACTGTAAAGAGTAGATTGATAAACGCCTTTTGTATCATAATACTCTCTAAAAAGGCTGATTGCCTTATTGATATCATCATCTTTTTCAAAATAAGCTGCAAAGGTTGTTTCTAAGGGAGGTCCGATAAACTCGCGTAATTGACTATCACTCGGTATCGGTAAATTAAGTGTCTCAAAGCAATAGCTAAAGGCTGACATAATACCAAGACTAGAATCCACTAAAGTACCGTCTAAATCAAATAAAATAGCCATAAAATCTCCTTTGTAAATAACTTGTCAACAAAATTTACAAAACGTTGACAACCGCCTGAAAACTCCTTAAAATAAAAGAAGTATTGAAATACTATATTTAGTTAATCATATTTTAGATCTAAAGTCAAAAAAAGGATATGGTATAATAAGAGCTAAGGAAAGGAAATTAAAATGAATAAAATATCAAGCCTAGTGCAAAAATACTATGTCATGCTCTCTCTCTTAGGCTTTAGTTTTTTGCTTATTTTACCTCAAATTATTAGCAGAGATGTCATTATGGGGTCGGATTCTGTTTTTCACTACAATCGATTTTATGATGCTGCGATGCAGATCAAAGAGGGAAATTTTTCTTACTTTATTAGTATGTATGGATTTCAGCAGTCAGGTCGTATTGTGAATGCTGTTTATGGTCCTTTATTCGCTTACGCTCAAGGTTTACTTGTTTTAATAAGTGGTAGCTGGTTTTCTTATCAGCTTTTATCACGGTTTCTCATTGCTCTGATCGCAGGTAGTTCACTCTATAATTTATTGAGACAGGCTAAAGTTAGGCAGTTAATAGCTTTGTCTCTTGCTTTATTTTATATGACGACTTTTGCTATTCAATACTGGACAATGCGGCAAGGCTTTTCAAGTTGGGGGGCTGCTATCTTACCCTATTGCTTTATTCCGGCTATTCGTTTTACTTTCTATAGAAAGGTAGAACCGATTCGTTTGGCAGTGTCTGTTGCATTAATTTTTCAAGTCCATATGTTGAGTGCCTTGATGTTGATAATGATGTACATTCCTTTTTTTCTATATGGTTTTATCAAGTCGGATCAAAAAGTTCTCCTACTTAAACGAGGTTTACAATCTGTAGGGCTGTTTATGATTTTAACTGCTAATGTTTGGTCGGTACTGCTGTATTTGAAATCACGGAATCAGCTACTAGATCCTTTTATCAATGATACCATTGGGCTAAATGGAATCGATGGAACGTCATCATACTGGTTGATAACACCAAGCCCTTTAGGTATTCTTTTGGTAGGACAAATTATCTATGTTCTTATCCATTTTAAAAACTTGGCGAGTTGGAAAAAAGTTCTCCATTTATTGTATTTTTTATTTATTTTTCTTTCGACAGGTCTATTTCCATGGCAGTGGCTTTTGGAGCATGGAAACGCAGTGGCAAAACTGATTCAATTTCCTTTTAGATTTTTTGTTCCAGCGACGATACTACTTCTAATGATTACAGGCATCAGTGTTAATCAATTTACAAAATGGCGCAGTGCTGTTAGCTGGTTGCTATTAGGCTTGGCTATTGTTGGTTTATATCAAACAAATCTGAACACAACTGCTGTTACAGCCGAGAGAGTAGGAAAGTACATTATTTCCAAGAGTAAGCATGTCTATGTGAATGGGTCTTATGAGGAAATTAAAGCAAGTCTTCACAGTCACGATTTACAGCATTTTTTGAAACTGGTGGTAAAAACAACTCCTGATTATGTCCCTGTCTATGGTATTAGAGGGACAAGGAATACTTATGATCTTTATTATAATCATGTTGTTCAAAACAGCAACCACGTTGACAAGTGTGTAAAGGGTGATCAACTAATTTTGACTTGGACGGGACAGAGTAACCATGAGGTGGACCTTCCGGTAGTCAAGTATCGTAATACTCAATTACGTTTAAATGGAAAAGTGTTAAGTCCTAAAGACTATGACCTATCAATTATCGGAACACCAAGGGTTATGTCGCAAGAAGGAGAAAATAAGTTAATTGTCACTTTCCTTGTTCCTTTTTGGTTGACAAGTCTTATTATCTTAGCTTTGTTGTCGTGGTTAATTTTAGGTTTACAGATAGGATATAAAATTTATATCAAGAGGTTTGTGTGAGAACACAAGCCTTTTGATTTTACTTGAAAACATGGTATAATTGACTCTGCGTCTGTGACGCTAATATCGACCTTCAAATCGATAGATGAAAAACTGGACCCTTCAAGTCTATGTTAAAAATTATTTGATGGGAGGATTATCATGACAGATAATTCAAAAATACGTGTCGTCGTTGGGATGAGTGGAGGCGTTGATTCATCTGTGACTGCTCTGCTATTAAAAGAGCAAGGTTACGATGTGATTGGTGTGTTCATGAAAAACTGGGATGACACGGATGAAAATGGTGTCTGCACGGCAACAGAAGATTATAAAGATGTTGCTGCAGTAGCAGATCAGATTGGCATTCCTTACTATTCTGTTAACTTTGAAAAAGAATACTGGGATCGGGTCTTTGAGTATTTTCTGGCGGAATACCGTGCGGGACGTACACCTAATCCAGATGTTATGTGTAACAAGGAAATCAAGTTTAAAGCTTTTCTTGATTACGCCATGACTTTAGGAGCCGATTATGTGGCGACTGGTCACTATGCTCAAGTGTCACGTGATGAGGATGGCATTGTCCATATGTTGCGTGGAGCTGATAATAATAAAGATCAGACCTACTTTCTTAGTCAGCTTTCACAGGAGCAACTTCAAAAAACTATGTTTCCACTAGGGCATTTACAAAAGCCTGAAGTTAGAGAAATTGCAGAGCGTGCAGGCCTTGCAACTGCTAAGAAAAAAGATTCAACAGGTATTTGCTTCATTGGTGAGAAAAACTTTAAACAATTTCTTAGCCAATACTTACCAGCCCAAAAAGGTCGCATGATGACGGTTGATGGACGAGATATGGGCGAGCATGCGGGTCTGATGTACTATACCATCGGACAACGTGGCGGACTTGGTATCGGTGGTCAGCATGGTGGAGATAACCAACCTTGGTTTGTTGTTGGAAAAGACTTATCTCAAAACATTCTTTATGTTGGACAAGGTTTCTACCATGAGTCACTCATGTCAACTAGCCTTGAGGCTTCCTCAATTCACTTCACACGTGAGATGACTGAAGAATTCACGCTTGAATGTACGGCTAAATTTCGTTACCGTCAACCAGACAGTCAAGTAACTATCAAGGTGAAAGGTGATAAAGCAGAAGTTATCTTTGCTGAAGCCCAGCGAGCAATTACTCCAGGTCAAGCAGTTGTCTTCTATGATGGACAAGAGTGTCTTGGTGGAGGTATCATCGACCAAGCCTATAAAGACGGAGTGGCTTGTCAATATATCTAGATTGACAAAGGTGTCAATTGACAAATAAGGTAGATATGATACAATAGAGTCACAATAAACATGATGGTCAAAGCTCATGGGAATTGTAGGTTTTTTGGCCTGCAGTTTTCGAGAGTTTTGGCTCTTTTTGTGTTCAGGAGGTGAGGCTATGGATTTTCGAACAAAGGTTGACAATCAGGTTTACGGTGTTAGAGTTTCTGCTCTGATGATTCGAGATGGTCAGATTTATTTGGTGAAGTCACCTAAGGAGGGTTATTATTTACTTGGTGGGGCAATCTTAGTCAATGAAACGACTGAAGAAGCCATTAAACGAGAAATCAAGGAGGAAGTTGGTATTTCTATTGAGGTAGAAAAGTTAGCTTTCATTGTTGAAAATCACTTTACTCTGGAAGAGACGTCTTATCATCAGGTGGAGTTTCATTATCTTGTTCAACCATTAGGTGAACCTCGTACTGAGATAATCGAAGGGGGCGAAGCCAGATCGTGCGAGTGGGTACCGCTAGACCAATTAGGGAGTTTAGATTTGAATCCCTCTTTTTTGAAGAAAGCTTTACACCAGTTGGACACTCCGCTAACACATGTGACTAATAAAGGAGTGTAAGATGGATTTTTGAACAAAGATTGACAATCAAGTTTACGGTGTTAGAGCGACAGCTTTGCTTGTCAAAGAAGAAACGATATTATTGGTAAAGCAAGGTAACCAGTATAAAACGATTGGTGGTGCTGTTAAAGTCAGTGAGACGTCTGAGGAAGCTGTTGTCAGAGAGGTCAAGGAAGAACTTGGCATAAGTGTCAAGGTGACAGATTTGGCATTCGTGGTTGAAAATCGCTTTACTGCTAATGGCTTGAATTTTCATAACATTGAATTTCACTACTTTGTGGAGCCATTGGGGGAGGTTCCTATAAAAATGGTGGAAGCAAATTGTTCCTATCCTTGCGAATGGATCTCTTTTGATCAACTGGCTAATAGAGACATCAGACCCTCTTTTTTAAAAACAGAGTTACCAAACTGGTCTGGACAACTAAAACAGATAAGTAATATGAATGGAGACTAAAATGACACATGATTTTACAGAAAGCTATGACGTTATTGTCATTGGTGCAGGGCATGCCGGTGTAGAAGCCAGTCTTGCTACAAGTCGTATGGGGTGTAAGACCCTACTTGCCACTATTAACCTAGATATGTTGGCTTTTATGCCATGTAATCCATCGATTGGTGGTTCTGCCAAAGGGATTGTTGTCCGTGAAATTGATGCCCTAGGTGGTCAAATGGGACGTAACATTGACAAGACCTATATCCAAATGAAAATGCTCAATACTGGTAAAGGACCTGCTGTACGTGCTCTCCGTGCTCAAGCAGATAAGGCACTTTATTCGCAGGAAATGAAAAAAACAGTTGAAAAGCAGGAAAATCTGACTCTACGTCAAACCATGATTGATGATATTTTGGTTGAAGATGGTCAGGTAGTCGGCGTTCTGACGGCGACTGGTCAAAAATATGCAGCCAAGGCAGTTGTAGTCACAACAGGTACAGCTCTACGTGGCGAAATCATTCTTGGGGATCTCAAATACTCATCAGGTCCAAATAATAGCCTAGCGTCAGTGACCTTGGCAGACAATCTCAAAAAACTAGGTCTTGAGATTGGTCGTTTCAAGACGGGGACGCCTCCTCGTGTTAAGGCATCAAGTATTGATTACTCGGTGACAGAGATTCAACCGGGTGATGAGAAGCCAAATCACTTCTCATTCCTATCAAAAGATGAGGACTATCTCCAGGAACAAATTCCGTGCTGGTTGACTTATACCAATCAGACAAGTCACGATATTATCAATAAAAATCTGCATCGCGCTCCGATGTTCTCCGGAATTGTCAAAGGGGTGGGACCTCGCTACTGTCCATCAATTGAGGATAAAATTGTCCGTTTTGCTGACAAGGAGCGTCATCAACTTTTCTTAGAGCCAGAAGGTCGTGACACAGAGGAGGTTTATGTACAAGGTTTGTCAACTAGCCTACCAGAGGATGTTCAAAAAGATTTGGTACATTCTATCAAAGGGCTAGAAAAAGCGGAGATGATGCGAACAGGCTATGCTATTGAGTACGATATTGTTTTACCACATCAGTTGCGTGCAACGCTTGAAACAAAATTGATTTCAGGGCTATTTACAGCGGGTCAGACCAATGGAACTTCAGGATATGAGGAGGCAGCAGGTCAAGGGCTTGTAGCTGGTATCAATGCTGCGCTTAAGGTACAAGGTAAGCCAGAGCTTATTTTGAAGCGTAGTGATGCTTACATCGGTGTGATGATTGATGACTTGGTGACTAAGGGAACCCTTGAGCCTTATCGTCTATTGACTTCTCGTGCAGAATACCGTCTTATTCTTCGCCATGACAATGCTGATATGCGTCTAACAGAAATTGGTCGTACAGTTGGTTTGGTTGATGATGAACGTTGGGATACTTTCCAAATTAAGAAAAATCAATTTGATAATGAATTGAAACGTCTAGATAGCCTCAAATTGAAACCAATCAAGGAAACTAATGAAAAAGTTCAAGCACTTGGCTTCAAGCCACTGACAGATGCTATGACGGCTAAAGAATTTATGCGTCGCCCAGAAATCAATTATGAGGCAGCAGTTGCTTTTGTTGGTCCTGCAGCAGAAGACTTGGATGCCAAATTGATTGAACTTCTTGAAACAGAAATTAAGTACGAGGGTTACATCAAAAAGGCTCAAGATCAAGTTGCAAAAATGAAACGAATGGAAGAAAAACGCATTCCTGCAAACATCGACTGGGATGCCATTGACTCCATTGCAACAGAAGCCCGTCAGAAGTTCAAAAAAATCAATCCTGAGACGATTGGTCAGGCTAGCCGTATTTCTGGTGTAAACCCAGCGGACGTTTCCATTCTTATGGTTTATCTAGAGGGCAACAATAAGGCTCGTCGTAAGCTATGATATCGTAACCAAACTGTAACCTCATAATAGATGATGGACCCAACTTTTTTACCGGTTTTTATGGTATAATACGGGTTTAAGAGGTTAATGATGAAAAAATTTCGTTTTGAGACAATTCATCTCGTGTTAATGGGGATGATTCTCTTTGGATTATTGGCTCTTTGTGCTAGATCTATTCGTTTTCAGCCTGTTTTTATCGTGATATTATTTATGACGATGGTTTTTGTAATTGCTCTTTTGTATTATCAAAAGAGGAGTTATGAGCTGACGGAAACGGAACAAATTGATATGCTCAATAGCCAAACAGAGCTTAGCTTGAAGACTCTGCTGGATCAAATGCCGGTAGGTGTTATCAAGTTTGATACAGAGACAGATGCCATTGACTGGTACAATCCTTATGCTAAACTGATTTTCTCTAATACTGATTCTGGGGATGTCGATTTAGCTGTTTTAGAGCAGGTTATTGCTAGTCAAAAGGATGCTAGCGCTAATCGTATCTTAGATATAGAGGGTAATCGCTATACGACTTATATGGATGTCTTGTCGGGAGTTTTCTATTTCTTTGATGTTAGTAGCAAGACTGAGACACTATCATCTCAGGCAGCAACGAGGCCGGTTATTGGTATCATATCGGTAGATAATTACGATGATATTATTGATGATCTTTCTGACTCAGAAGTATCGCAATTAAACAGTTTTATAGCGACCTTTGTGTCGAAGTTTGCTCAAGAATATCGTATTTTCTACCGTCGGGTGGATATGGATAGATTCTATTTTTTCACTAATTATGATGTGCTGGACCAGCTAATGTCACAAAAGTTTCAGGTTTTGGAACAATTTAGAAAAGAGTGTCAGGATCGAAACTTACCTCTGACCTTCAGTATGGGAGTTTCTTTTGGAGATGAGAATCATCATCAAATTGGAGCTGTGGCACTACAAAATTTGAATATAGCACTTGTCCGTGGTGGTGATCAGGTGGTTGTTAAGGAAAATGATGACCAAAAAGAGTTACTGTATTTTGGTGGAGGTACTGTTTCGACAGTAAAACGTTCGCGTACGAGAACTCGAGCAATGATGACAGCGATTTCTGATAAGTTGAAGACGGTCAAGTCAGTCTATATTGTTGGTCACCACCATCTTGATATGGATGCTTTAGGAGCAGCCATTGGGATGCAGTTCTTTGCCAGTCAAGTGGTTCCGGAATCGTATGTGGTTTATAATCCTGACGAGATGAGCCCTGATATAGCTCGAGCAATAAGTCGTGTTCATGAAGATGGGCAGACCAATTTAATCAGCTTGGAGCAGGCCTTCTCAAAAGTAAATTCCCACTCACTACTAATCATGGTGGACCACTCCAAGCTGGCTTTGACCCTATCAAGAGATTTTTATAATCTTTTTACAGAGGTGATCGTGGTAGACCATCATAGACGTGATGAGGACTTTCCTACCAATGCTGTGTTAAGTTTTATCGAAAGTGGAGCAAGTAGTGCCAGCGAATTGGTCACAGAGTTGGTTCAATTTCAAGCAGCTAAAGCACGCCTTAGCAAGTTGCAGGCTAGCATTTTGATGGCTGGCATTATGCTGGACACTAAGAATTTTTCAACTCGAGTTACAAGTCGTACTTTCGATGTTGCCAGCTATTTGCGGACACTTGGTAGCGATAGTATCGAAATTCAGTCTATTTTGGCTACTGATTTTGATGAGTATCGGTTGATTAACCAGCTGATTTTGACTGGGGAACGAATTGGTACGAATATCATCGTTGCTAGCGGGGAAGACCATCAGGTTTATAGTAATGTGATTGCAAGTAAGGCAGCAGATGCAATGCTATCTCTTGCAAATATCGAGGCTACCTTTGTTATTTTTAAAAATAATCAAGGAAAAGCAGCTATTTCTGCACGTAGTAAGAGTAAAATTAATGTTCAAAGGATTATGGAGAAGCTTGGTGGAGGAGGTCATTTCAATTTGGCAGCTTGCCAAATTGAAGGGATGACAGTTACGGAAGCGAAGCTATCTTTAATTGAAACTATTGCAAATGAGTTAATTGATATAAAGGAGTAAATCATGAAAGTTATTTTTTTACAAGATGTTAAAGGTAAAGGAAAAAAAGGGGAAATCAAAGAAGTTCCATCAGGATATGCTCAGAACTTTTTGATTAAAAAGAACCTTGCGAAAGAAGCAACAAGCCAAGCAATCGGTGAGTTGAAAGGGAAACAAAAGTCAGAAGAAAAACACCAAGCAGAGATCTTAGAGGAAGCAAAAGCTTTGAAGGTTGAGCTTGAAAAAGAAGAAACACGTGTGCAGTTTACTGAAAAAGTTGGACCAGATGGACGTACTTTTGGATCAATCACAGCTAAGAAAATTGCAGAAGAATTGGAAAAACAATTCAATATAAAACTAGACAAACGTCATATTGAGCTTGCACAACCGATCCGTGCCATTGGTTTGATTGAAGTGCCTGTGAAACTCCACAAAGAAGTTTCAGCAGAGATTAAACTATCAATAAAACAAGCCTAATCTGAACAGAAAAGAGACTCTAAGAAAGGAGGTAGATGAGTGGCAGATGCACCGGAGTTGCGCGTGCAACCACAGGATTTGATTGCTGAGCAGTCCGTACTCGGTTCCATTTTTATTGCCCCAGATAAACTAATCACTGTACGTGAGTTTATTGAGGCTGATGATTTTTATAAATATTCTCATCAGATTGTTTTTAAAGCGATGGTGACCTTAGCAGATCGTAACGAAGCGATAGATGCGACGACGGTTAGAACGATTTTGGACAATCAGGGGGATTTACAAAATATTGGTGGTCTTTCTTACATCGTAGAGCTAGTCAATAGTGTGCCGACTAGTGCTAATGCAGAATATTATGCCAAAATTGTAGCTGAAAAAGCCATGTTGCGACGTATCATTTCTCGTTTAACAGAGACTGTTAATCAAGCTTATGAGGGAGCAAGGGAATCAGAAGATATTATTCAGAGTGCAGAGAAAGCTTTGATTAATATCAATGAGCACAGCAATCGTTCAGGTTTTCGTAAAATTTCAGATGTTTTAAAAGTTAACTATGAATCTTTGGAGATGCGTTCACAGCAAACGAGCGATGTGACAGGTCTACCGACTGGTTTTAGGGATCTAGATAAAATAACGACAGGTCTTCATCCAGATCAGTTGATTATCTTAGCTGCTCGTCCTGCGGTCGGTAAGACTGCTTTTGTTTTGAATATCGCTCAAAATGTTGGTACAAAACAAAATCGTCCTGTTGCTATTTTTTCACTAGAGATGGGAGCAGAAAGTTTAGTTGACCGTATGTTGGCCTCTGAAGGAATGGTTGATTCCCACGCCCTACGTACAGGTCAATTGACTGAGCAAGATTGGTATAATGTGACGATTGCTCAAGGAGCTTTAGCAGAAGCTCCGATTTTTATTGACGATACTCCAGGAATAAAGATAACCGAGATTAGGGCACGTTCACGTAAACTGGCTCAAGAAGAGGGAGGTTTAGGACTTATTGTCATTGACTACCTCCAGCTAATTACAGGAACGAGACCAGAGAATCGTCAACAGGAAGTCTCAGACATTTCACGTCAATTGAAAATTCTAGCAAAAGAGTTAAAAGTTCCTGTTATTGCTTTAAGTCAGTTATCCCGTGGTGTTGAGCAAAGACAAGATAAGCGTCCCGTTTTATCAGATATCCGTGAATCAGGATCAATTGAGCAAGATGCGGATATCGTAGCCTTTCTTTATCGCGATGATTATTATCGTAAAGAGGGTGAGGAAGCCGAGGAGGCTGTTGAGGATAACACCATTGAGGTTATTCTCGAAAAAAACCGTGCAGGAGCGCGTGGAACAGTGAAGTTAATGTTCCAAAAAGAATATAATAAATTCTCAAACATAGCACAGTTTGAGGAACGTTAGAGGAGAAATTAATGAGTGATGCATTTGCAGATGTAGCAAAAATGAAAAAAATCAAAGAAGATGTCAAAAATCATGAAGGACAATTGGTTGAGTTAACACTTGAAAACGGCCGTAAGCGAGAAAAAAATAAGATTGGTCGCTTAATTGAGGTTTACCCATCTCTTTTCATCGTTGAATATAATGATATTGGTATTATGGCAAATTCTTATGTTGAGTCATATACCTATTCAGATATTTTGACAGAAAAAACTTTGATTCGTTATTTGGATGATGAAGAACAGGCGGCATTAGAAGCGAAGTAAGCACGACAAACGCATGAAGAAAATATCGTTTTCAGAAATTAATTTCATAAACTAGATAAACGACCTCCGGTATAATAGTAGTGGAGGTCGTTGTTA
>NZ_JAFBEI010000009.1 GCF_016908655.1 Streptococcus saliviloxodontae | reverse complement strand
ACGAATCAAAGCAAAACTAAAAGGACTTAGTCCTGTGCAATACAGAACTAAATCCCTTCAATAAATATAGTGTCCAACTTTTTGGGGTCAGTACACCTCACTAATGAAGCTTAAGAGCTTTTTCTTATCGCTGATTCATGCTTTTCATCACACGTTTAATATCACGATCTTGGTCTCGGCGTTTGATGGACTCACGTTTATCATAATCGTGCTTCCCTTTAGCCAATCCAATGAGCACCTTAGCAAAGCCATTTTTCAAATAAACTTTGAGGGGAACTAAGGTCATGCCTGTCCCTTTGAGCTCGTTTTCTAATCTCGCGATTTCTCTCTTTTTGAGAAGGAGTTTACGCGTTCGCTCTGGCTCTTGATTCCAAATATTGCCTTGTTCAAAAGGAGCAATATGAACATTCACAAGCCAAGCTTCACCGTTTTTTATCTGAGCATAGCCATCCTTGAGCTGAATCCGAGCAGCACGGACAGACTTGATTTCTGTCCCTGTCAGCACAATACCAGCCTCAATGGTATCAACAATGCTGTAATCATGTCTGGCTTTCTTATTTTGCGCCAGAAGAGTGTCATCATGTTTAGGCATGGAAATCCTCCAATCCTATCTTGATTTTTTCTTTTGCGAACGTTTAGCAGCGTCTTTGTAGAACGGTTTCTTACCTTTTTTCTTAGCATCTCCATACGACTGTCTATCACGTGAGGATTGGTTACGGTCAGAAGAGGACTGATCACTTCGACGTCCTTTTCCGTTACGGTCACGATCATTTCGCTCCTTGCGACGATTGTTATCACCACGATCACCTCGAGAGCCACGACGTTCTTTGTTACCCTTGTCATCTCGACGTGGTCTGCCATTTCCACGAGGTTTGCGGACAAGAGATTTATCAATCTTTTCGATAATATCAAAGTCGCTTGGGAGATATTCAAAGTCAATATCTCCTGTCTCTTTATCGGCACGAACAAGTTTAATACGGATTGGTTGACCAACTTTGAAGACCTTACCTGACTTCTCACCTTGGAGACTCATCGTGCGTTCGTTATAGTTGTAAAACTCTGGCAAGGTTGTGATATGAATGAGACCCTCGATGGTATTTGGCAACTCGATAAACATACCGAATTTGACCACGCTGGCAACGACCCCATCAAACTCCTCACCCACATATTCTTCCATATATTCCGCTTTTTTCATAGCCTCAACCACACGCTCAGCATCAATAGCACGGCGTTCTAGAGTTGAAGATGAGGTTGCCAATTCTGGAATCACTTGAGCAAAGTGGTCTTGCGTTTCCTGAGAATTATTCTTAGTGTACTCACGAATCATGCGATGTACCAAAAGGTCAGGGTAACGGCGGATTGGACTAGTAAAGTGCGTATAGTACTCTGCGGCCAAACCATAGTGTCCATGGTTGTGCTCAGAATAGCGCGCTTGTTGCATCGAACGTAGCAACATCATATTGAGGACTTCACTTCCAGGCTGACCTTCGATAGTCGCCATGAAATCCTGCAAGGCTGATTGACTGAGTTTATTAGCTGTTCCGTGAACCTGAACACCAAATAAAGACGCATAGTCGATGAATTTCTGTAACTTCTCAGCCTTAGGCTCTTCGTGAATACGATAGATGAATGGCATTTTATTTTTGGCAAAATGCTGGGCGACGCACTCATTTGCTGCGAGCATGAAGGATTCAATCATACGCTCAGCTGTTCCACGTTCACGCAAAACGATATCAACTGGCATCCCTTTGTCGTTCACAATGATTTTCGCTTCTGCCGTGTCAAAATTAAGTGCCCCACGACGCACACGCATCTTCTCTAAAATCGCATGCAATTCTGACATGTTGTTAACCGCATCAACAATCGGAGCATACTCAGCAAGAGCCTCCTCATCACCAGCCAGCATGTCATTGACACGAGAATAGGTCATACGGAAGGTGGTATTGATAACTGACTGGCAAATTTGGTAGTCAACCAGGCGGCCTTTATCATCAATCTCCATGATAGCTGATTGGGTCAGGCGATCAACATTTGGATTTAATGAGCAAATACCATTTGACAAACGCTCAGGCAACATTGGTACCACACGGTCAGTAACGTAAACAGAAGTTCCACGAGCAACCGCTTCACGGTTAAGAGCAGAGCCTTCGGTCACGTAGTAAGAAACGTCGGCAATATGAACGCCTAGTTCAAAGTTGCCATTGTCCAAACGTTTGATATGGACCGCATCATCCAAGTCCTTAGCATCAGCCCCATCAATGGTAAAGGTCACTTCGCCACGAAGGTCCACACGACCAATCAAGTCCTCTTCAGAAGGAGCATCTGGCACGGCATTTGCTTCAGCCATAACATCCTCAGGAAATTCTGAGACGATATCCATAGACTCCAAAACTTCCAAAACATCGATGCCGACATCACCTTGATGACCGATAATATCACGGACATTTCCGACAAAGTAGTCGTGGTGACGGTTTGGGTATTTTTCGATATCAACCTTGATGATTTCAGTACCATCAAGGACAACAGGTTCTTTCTTGATATAGATTTTCTGTTGAATTTTTTGATTCTTAGACTTGATATAGCCAGCATAGTTAGGCTTATCATCATCTAGGATAAACTTGCCGACCACTGTTTTTAAGGCGTGGTCAACAATATCAACCACACGCGCTTCTGCTGCAGTACCTTTTAGACGGTCTGCTGGTTTTTTAATAACAACTTCAACAGTATCGCCATCAATGGCATGTCCCACATCGTTACGTCCAATGAACATATCATCTTCATTGTCATCAACAAAGAGAAAACCAAATCCTGCTTTATTGGCACGAAAAACACCTTGAACGGTGATTTGTTCCTGCTTGTCACGTTTCGGTCTCAAGGCAATACTGCCGTCATCTGAAAAACGCAACTCACGTTTACTCTCCATTTGAGAGATCGTTTTAATCAACTGTGGAAAATGCTCACTGCCTGCCATACCGAGGCTAGCTGCCAAATCATTGATGTTTGACTTACCATTTTCCTTTAAATAAGTAATAATTTGTTTTTTCATTTTTTGAGGCCAGATTAATCCAGCACTCTCCTCTCTTAATAATGTGATACTCATAGAGTATTAGCTTGGTGTTTCAACACCTGAGGTAGTAATCATAAAAAAAGAAGCCTGACACCATGGGTCAAAGCTTACTTTAGTTACTTGATAAAATTGCAAGCACTAGGGCAATTGCTAACCAAAAGAAAACTAGAATTGCTGTAAAACGTTGCATAAAAGCTTCGAAACCACGAGCTTTTGTACGTTCAAAAAGTGCTTCTGAACCACTGCTATCAAATACATTACTACTTGGATTTTTTTGAGGTTGCATAAAAATCGCAATCACCAACAAAACTGAAATCACAAGAAGAACTGTTAGTAGTAAGTTATACATGATTTTTCCTCCACCTAAGTCAGTACCATTTTACCATAATCGCTACTAGGATTCAACATGTAAGGTGACTTTTCTCTCTTTGGGGCAATATTTGGGAACCTGAATCTTATCAGGATGCGTCGCTTTATTTTTACTGGTCAGGTAGTTTTTACTACCACAATCACTACATTTTAAATTGATTTTTACTCTCACACGATATCCTTACTTGTTAAATACTGTCTAAAATTTAAGAAACTCCAAATAAAATTGCTAAACACAATAGCGCTTGTCACAAAGAAAACCCATCGATAGCCTAGCCCTGTCGCTACAGCCGAACCAATAAAAGGTCCTACCACTTGGCCAAGGTAACTAAACATCTGATTGTATGAAAAAATACGAGAAAGCCCTTCTTTGGGACTAATCTTAGTCAAGAGCGAATTCACGCTAGGCATCAAGGCACCTGTCCCAAACCCGTAAAGAAAGCGTAAAAGTCCCAATTGCCAAGGGGTCTGCGCTAAACCGCATAAAAAATACATGGTAAAACTGTAAGCCAAGGCTAGTAATAACAAGCGATGATTGCCTATCTTGTCTCCTACTTTCCCTAGCCAAGAACTAGACAAGAGACTGGAGAAGCCCATAGATGACACGATAAGACCAGATACAAACATGAGATTCTCAGTCTCTCCTAAATGCCTAACATAGAGAGCCAATATAGGAGACACTGACTGAGCAGAGATATAGATGATCATACTCGTCACAAACAAGCCTAGCAAGATTTTCTTATCTTTAACTTGACCAATAACCTGCCTTGTCGGCATCACTTCTTCGTTGTCTAACGGTTGGAAATCTTCTTTTACCATAAAGATGGTCATGAGATTACAGATTAATAATAGAATACCTACCAGCAAAAAAACATTTCGCATGCCCAGCCACTCTGCTAAGGTTCCTCCGATAAGAGGACCTATCAAAGTCCCTGCTGTCACACCTGTTGCCAAGGTTCCAAGGGCGTAGCCTGACTTCGACTTGGGAGCTTGACTGGCTACCAAGGCCGTTGCATTGGGAACATAGCCAGCAAATAAACCATTCAACAGACGTAACAATAAAAGCCAGTAAACATTTGAAATAAAGGCAAGCCCTCCCATGGTAAAAGCCATGACTAAACTAGCTCTAATCATCATAGGCTTTCGTCCATAACGATCAGCTAATTTTCCCCACAAAGGTGACACCAAAGCTGAAGCCAAGGCTGATAGGGCAACCGCCAGACCAGCCATAAAAGCAACCTGATTCTTAGGAGTGCCTAACTCCTCCACATAGAGTGCCATAAATGGCATGACAAGTGAAAAGCTTGCCCCGGTCAAAAAATTACCAAGCCAAGCTACACGTAAATTCTGTTTCCAATTAATGCCGTTGATAACAAGTCATCTTCTTTCTCGAATAATATGTTTTATTATAGCATATTTTTCAAAGAAAGACAGAAAAAGCTTGACTTCTTCTCCTTTACTCAGCCTTGCAATAAGAGATCAATCTGCTGATAAGTCTCATCCAAACTCCCGCTATTATCAATCACATGACTGGCTTGCTTTTTCTTCTCAGCTGTGGGCATTTGGCTATCGATTCGTTTCTGAGCTTCTTCTCTAGTATAGCCATTTCGTGCCATCAAACGCTGCAACTGCGTCTCTTCATCAACTGCTACCAACCAAATCTGGTCAAACCAATCCACGTAGCCCTGCTCAATCAAAAGAGGAATATCCATAAAAATAAGTGGATCCGTTTCAGCTAGCTCATCTCTCCTTTTTGCCAATTCTTGCCGAATAATTTCTCCTTGTAAGACAGCAGATTTTTCTAAATTCTCCTGACTGGAAAAAATCATTTCTGCCAAGACAGGACGGCTGAGCTGACCTGTCTCATCTAAGATACCATCTCCCAGCCAATCTAAAAGAGCCTGGTAGAGACGCCTTCCCTTTGCCTGCAAGTCATGAACTACCTGATCGGCATCAATAACGGAGAAACCTTTTTCTCTTAGATAATTGGTAACGGTTGACTTTCCAGAAGCGATACCTCCTGTTAGACCGATTATACGACTCATAACTTCTGACACTTAGGACAAAAATGACTGCCCCTACCTTTCAACTGTATTTTAACAATCTCGCACCCACACCTCGGACAAGGCTGACCTGTCTTGCCATAAACCTGGTGATAATCCTGCATAGTGCCGTCTTCTCCCAAGGCATTCTTATAGGTTCGAATGGTTGAGCCACCCTTTTCAACAGCCAAGGCTAAGATACGAATCGTCTCCTCATGAAGTCGCTTAATCTCCGCTTTCTTAAGACTCGAACTAACACGAGCAGGGTGCACACGCGCTGCCCACAGGACCTCATCCACATAGATATTGCCCAGGCCTACAACCAGACGCTGCTCCAAAAGATAAGGCTTAATGAGTTTTTGGGAAGATAGCAGAGCTTCTTCGAAGTCTTTTAGCTTAAAGGCTTCCTTGGTAGGCTCTGGACCTAATTTTTTCTTGCTAAAGAAGACTTCCATTTCAGATTTTGGCATGAGCTCCATGGTCCCAAATTTTCTAACATCCTGATAAACCAGAGTCGAACCATCTGCAAAGGTGATAAAAGCATGGTAATGCTTATTAGTAGGAACCTGATCTAAAAAGAGTAAAAACTTTCCTTCCATTCTCAGATGAGAAATCACTACTTGCTGTCCAAAATCAAAAATCAGGTATTTCCCACGACGCCTCATCTTTTCGATAGTCTGTCCTAAAAGAGCCACTTCAAATTCCTCAGCTCCCGTTAAAACCAATCTAGGGTAGCTAATCTTAACGTCTTTTATACGTTTGCCGACAATCAGCTTTTCTAAGCCACGTCTGACCGTCTCTACCTCAGGTAATTCAGGCATAATTTTTCTCCTTTCCTACCGTTTGCCATAGTTTGCGATAATAAATAGACAAGATAAATGATACAACTGCGATAATCAAATGTAAAATGACCCTGCCTTCACTAACAATATAACATAGGAGTGAACGCCTCATAACTTGGTCTTTCATCTACACTTTTAAGAATAGGAAAGTGTTCCAACATACTTAGCAATATACAAAGCAGTAGACCAAATGTAAAAACACTCCAAAATATAATAGCGCCCTCCGTTCCATAAAAAATACAATAATCAGCTAAAGCAGAACTCAAAAGATAATATGGTTATCAGTACAAACACCTGATATTTCTCTTTCATCATTCCTTCTTTACCAGACCATCTCAAATCAAACTTGAAAGCAGTAAGAGCTATCATGATCAAGTTTGAAACAAATAGGATATCACCTTGTCTTCTTCTCAAAAAGATTGATAGACTCGATAGACAGGCAATGCTGCCCCTCAAAGGTCAAACAGACTAGCCACGGCATCAAGCCTTTTATCTTCTCAAAATCAACGTAAGAAAAACTAGGGTCAAAATAATGGATAATGGTGCTGAGAGCTGTTCCGTGACTACCGATGACAAGCTCTTGCCCTGCAAAATCCACCAATAATCGCTCCAAGGCTCGAATATTTCTCTCCTGAACCTCGCTCAAACTTTCGCCACCTTCTAGCTTGTAAGAAAAATCTTGCCATTGCTGTTCTGAAAAGCTTTTAAAATCAGCAATCCATTGGTCTGTGATACGACGTTCCCTAAAATCATCATCAACCTGAATTGATAACCTCCTACTCTCCGCAAAGGGTCTAATCGTCTCAACTGCTCTGACATAAGGACTGGAAAAAACAGCCGTGATAGGCTTGTCCTTCAAAAAGTCCGAAACCAAGTGTCTATCTAACAAACCTTTAGCTGACAATTCGCGTTCGTAGTCGTTGTGATTATCGTAGTTAGGATCCGCATGCCTGACAAAATAAAGTTTTGTTACCATTTTCCCTCCTAATGTCCTAAGGCAAAGCTATCAGCAAAATACTCTGTCAACATCAGGCGATGCTTATCACTGATAGTGACTTCTTTAGCAATCGCCTCTTCTGAGAAAAAGCTCAGTTTCAAAGTTTCTTCATTTTGAAAACCGATAATATCGACCTCTTCCAAGGCTCTCATCTCATAGATGACAACCAAAGTCTGAACCTGATCACCGTTCGGATAGACTTCATCAAAATGACTATAAATATTTAGCAAACGGATAGCCTCCACCTTGATGCCAGTCTCTTCAAAAAACTCTCGCTCCGCAGTTTCCTTGCTTGACTCCCCCAATTCCATAGCGCCACCTGGAACAGCCCAGGTTTTCTTATCGCCACGTAATTGAAGAAGGACGCATCCTTCCTGATCAGCCAAAATACCACCTGCAAAAGCTAGTAAAACCTTGTCATGACCAACTTTTGAACGAATATAAGAAATGTAATCCTGTGTCATCTGGTCTCCTTAAAAGAAAAATGTCTGCAAAATATCAGCTGTATCACGCTCATAAAAGAGTTCCGATACCTTCTCCTCAAAAAAGATAGGGAACGTATCCTCCATACCATCTGCCAAGTCAATCAAACCAGCATCAAGCTCCGCCTTGGTCACCCCTTCCTCTGATGAGGTTAGCTCACCAGTGAAACGATTGGCACGATAAAGAAAAACCAAATAACGGATGTTATCCTTTCTGGTATAAAAATGTTTGATCCCCATTAACTTGGGGTTAGAAATACTAAGTCCAGTTTCTTCACAAACCTCTCTGACAACAGCAGCATGCAAGCTCTCTCCGTCTTCGATATGACCACCTGGAAAAACAGCTCCTGCCCAATCATATCGCTTAGGGTCACGGATTTGCATGACAAAACGCCCTGCTTCATCCTCTATCAGGCACATGTTGGTTAAAATCACTTCTTGACTACGTGACATTGGGTTCCTCCTAAGACAAAGAGACTGTCAATCAGTCTCTTTTCATGTTATATTTCGAAAGCAGTCCACTGGACCTACCTCGCCTTTGGTTCGGCTTAAAAAGGTCTCCCAGACCTTCTTCGCTCTCTTATATCCCTAGCTCAGACCTAAAACAGTCCACTGGACCTACCTCGCCTTTGGTTCGGCTTTCAAGGTCTCCCAGACCTTTCTTCGCTCTCTTATATTCCTAGCTAAGACCTAAAACAGTCCACTGGACTTACCTCGCCTTTGGTCCGGCTTTCAAGGTCTCACAGACCTTTCTTCGCTCTCTTATATTCCTAGCTCAGACCTAAAACAGTCCACTGGACCTACCTCGCCTTTGCCTCGGCTTAAAAAGGTCTCACAGACCTTCTTCGCTCTCTTATATTCCTAGCTCAGACCTAAAACAGTCCACTGGACTATTTTAGTACTCTTTCTCGTTATAGCCAAAGTCGGCGAGGTCGAGTTTTTTGTCACGCCAGTTTTTCTTGACTTTGACCCATGTTTCAAGATAGACTTTATCTCCTAGCATGATTTCAATGTCACGGCGGGCCATTTTTCCAATCTTCTTGAGCATGGCTCCTTGCTTACCGATAATGATCCCTTTTTGGCTGTCACGTTCCACCATAATTGTCGCACGGATATGAACCTTATCAGTGTCAGCATCACGTTTCATGGAATCAATGATAACAGCAACTGAGTGAGGCACTTCCTGCTCCGTCAACTTGAGAATCTTCTCACGAATCATCTCTGACACTAAGAAACGCTCTGGATGGTCAGTAATCTGATCCTCTGGGAAATATTGGAAACCTTCTTCCAAATTCTCTGTCAAAATACGCAACAAGGTGTCCACATTATTGCCTTGCAAGGCTGAAATTGGGATAATTTCCTTAAAGTCCATCTGACTACGAAAATCATCAATCTGCTCCAAAAGCTGGTCAGGATGCACCTTGTCAATTTTATTGATAACCAAAATAACTGGGATTTTAGCAGCCTTCAAACGCTCCATAATCATGTCATCGCCCTTACCACGTTTCTCATCAGCAGGCACCATGAAAAGAACCGTCTCTACTTCACGCAAGGTTGAGTAGGCAGACTCCACCATGAAATCACCAAGAGCCGTTTTAGGTTTGTGAATCCCTGGTGTATCGATGAACACAATTTGCTCATTTTCAGTTGTGTAAATCCCCATAATCTTGTTACGAGTCGTCTGAGCCTTATCAGACATGATAGCGATTTTTTGTCCCATCACGTGGTTCAAAAAAGTTGATTTCCCAACATTTGGACGGCCTAAAATAGCCACAAATCCAGATTTAAAAGACATTCCATCTCCTTCATTTTAAAATAGCAAAGCCCACACCTTGGGCACAAAAATAATCATACCAACAATCAGTGCCAAAATCGAAACCATAAGCACAGCTCCTGCTGCCATATCTTTAGCCTTCTTAGCACGCATGGAAAAATGATAGTCACTGGCTAGATCAACAACATTTTCAATTGCCGAATTGACGATTTCAAAGGTAATCACCAAAAAGACACACATGGCTAGTAGTATCCACTCTAGTGCTGAAACCCCAAAAACAAGACCAGCTAAAACAACCAAAAGAGCAGAAACAGCATGCTTTCGCATATTACGTTCTTCAATAAAGGCAGTTTTAATCCCCATGACAGCAAATTCAAAGCTGTTTAAGAAGTTGGTATTTTTCCACTTTTTCTTAGCCTCTTTAGGTTCAATTTTCCCTGATTTTTCGTAAATCTTAACCTTATTCTCTTGTAAGTCCATAGGCAGTCAATATCTCTTCTTGTAAACCAAACATTTCTTTTTCTTCTTCTGGTGTGTAGTGGTCGTAGCCATTGATATGAAGAAAACCATGAACAGCTAAAAAGCCCATCTCACGTTCAAAAGAATGACCATAATCTTCTGCCTGCTCCTTAGCTTTATCAATAGAAATAAATAGTTCACCGATATAGCTATCAAACTCATCCATCATCTCAGCCAATTCAGGATTTTCCGCCAAATCCTCTTCATCAAATAAAATTGGTGTCTCTGGCTTGTACTCCAGACTGATCACATCCGTCGGACGGTCTGTGTCTCGGTATTCCAAATTCAATTCATGACTACGTTCATTTGTGACAAAGGTCACTGCCATTTCCTTGTCTTCCTTACCAGTCTTTTTCGCTGCAAACTCCAAAAGGTCTAGCGTTTGTTTTTTTATTTCCTCAGAGACTTGACCAGTCTCATCAATCATTTCAACATACATACTTTTCAATTAAGGAGACTCTCCAAATAGATTGCCCCTTTCTGTCCTTTCTCATCGTTTATACGCTGTCATCTAATAGCTTACTAGTCATATTATAGCATAAAGAAAAGGAATTAGCTTGAAGAGACAAGTAATCCCTTTGACTATCATTCATTCTCATTATTTTTCTCTGGCAAATCTCCAATGACTTCATAAGAAGTCAAGCCAGAGGCTTTTTCAGCTATTTCGGATACTTCTTTTTGGAAAATAGCTGCGCGATCATCTTCATAGGCCTTGATGATTTCAGCGACAACCGGATGACGCACGACATCCTTAGCTGAAAAATGCACAAAATCAATGGCTTTGATGCTCTGCAATTTCTCAACAGCATCAATCAAACCTGACTTAACCTTACGAGGAAGGTCAATCTGACTGGTATCCCCATTGACAATCATCTTGGAATTAAATCCCAAACGCGTCAAGAACATCTTCATCTGCATAATGGTCGTATTCTGAGCCTCATCTAAGATGACAAAAGCATCATCCAGGGTACGTCCACGCATATAAGCCAGCGGGGCAATTTCAATAATCTCACGCTCCATGAGACGAGTCGTCTGCTCCTTACCTAAAATCTGATAGAGGGCATCATAAACAGGACGAAGGTAAGGATCAACCTTCTCTTTCAAGTCACCAGGAAGAAAGCCCAAGCTCTCACCAGCTTCAACCGCAGGACGTGTCAAAATAATCCGTTTAACCTGTCCACGCTTGAGTGCAGTGACCGCCAAGGTAACCGCTAAGAAGGTTTTCCCTGTCCCTGCAGGTCCAATCCCAAATACCACATCATGAGACTTGATACTATCAACATAAACCTTTTGCCCAAGGGTCTTAACACGAATAGGCTTCCCAGAATTATCCTTGATAATTTCTTCTTCATAGAGGGCGATAAATTGATCAATCGTACCTGATTGAGCCATTGATAGGGCTGTTACGACATCCGAAGTATTAACAACCATGCCGCGCCCCACTAAAACTTGTAGAGCCTGGATGGTTAGTCTAGCCTCCTCAACCGCCTTCTCGTCATCACCAAGAACTTGCACCCTCTCTGTCCTTGCATGGATAATCACCTCAAGATTATCCTCGATAAGTTTGAGATGACGCTCGTTACTCCCAAAAAGAGCCAAAACATCATCTGGATGATTAAGTGTAATATCAACAGAATACTCTTGCAAATAGAGTTCCTCTTTCTTTCATCTTTTTAAAACCATTATAGCAAAAAATCACGCCCTTGCGTGATTTTGCTATCTATTAACCATTAAATGATACGTGAACGTGGTCATAGTGATTTTCTGTCACACTACCACGGTCTGGCATTGGATTCCAAGTATTAGCTGGACCATAGATATTATTGTATGGTGAGTAGAATCGTTGCTTCCAGATGATGTATGAAATACCTGCTGATGACATGTTATCAATAGCGTATTGAGCAACTTGATCACCTAAAGCTGAGCTTTCAGGCACCATCACGTCAACTGCCAAACCTTGTCCGTGATCTTGTGGATCACCTGCTCGGTAACCACCGATATCAGAGATGCCAAAAGTATTGGCAACTGATTGTGCAAAGGCTGCAGCTGGAGCCTGCATATTTTGAGTATTGATAGAAACATCACTTGTTGTTTCTGCAGTTGTTTGAGCTGCTTCACTCGCTTCAATGACTTGATTGATAGCTTCTGTCACAGGTTCTGTTGTTTCTGCATAAGTTGATGCTTCTGTTGTTTCACTGACAATCGCCTGTGTCAACTCTTGTACTGTTGTTTCTTGAGGCGCTTCTGTTTGCTCACTTGTCTCTGATGGAGTAGCTTCTGTTGTTTCTACTACCTCTTCAGAAGCAGCAGTCGCTTCTGTTTGCTCGCTTGTTTCTGCTGAAGTAGCCTCTGTTGTTTCTACTGCCTCTTCAGAAGCAGCAACTTCACTTGTCGCTGTCTCTGAAGTTGCTGGTGAAACAGTTTCTTCTACTTGAGATGAAATTTCTGTTGTTTCAGTAGGTGCTACCTCACTTGTTGCAGTTTCTTCTGCCACTTGTTCTGGTGCCTCTGTCACTTCCGAAGTTACTTCAGTTGCTGGTGCTTCTGTCGTTTCGACAGTTTCTGTACTAGCAGCTGTCTCTTGAACAGCACTTGTTGCTTGGTCTTCTGAGCTTGCTTGCGTATCAGTAGCTTGTGCGATAGCATCTTCTACTGGAGTTGTTGTTTGAGCATAAGCTTCCTGCTCCTGCGTTGTTGTATCAACAATTGCTTGAGTCAAATCAGCTACGCTAACTGTTTGATCTTCAACAACAACTTGATTTGTCTCCAAATCCGCTGTTGCTTTAACAGTTTCATTTGATTGAGCTGCTACTGGTGTTTCAACTTCAACAGTAGCTACTTTGTTATCTTCACTATAGGTAGCTGTCAATACAGTCTCTGGGAAAATTAAGTTAATATCTGTAATTTTATTAAGATTTCCTAAGACATTAACATCAATATTCATTGCTTGTGCAATCGTGCTAAGCGTATCACCATATTGAACAGTGTAGGTCACTTTGTTTCCTTCAGTGATAAGACCTGCTTTGATTTCTTCAACAGAGCGTGGTTTCCATGATGACTGCTCATCAGCATTGGCATGACCTGCAGCAAACAATGACAAGGCCACTGTTGAGTAAAGCAAGGACTTTTTACTAATTTTTTTCGATATCATATCTCTTCCTCTTAAAGTTTTATGTACTACTATCATATCATAAAATACTTATAAGGAAAGGATAATTTGACTTTTTAAATAAATTGCTATTTTTGGTAGCTAGTCGTCAATTTTGTCATCAAATACTAATAATTGTCACATACTGTCATTTTCAACCCTTATGGGTCTGACAAGTGATCTGATAATTCCTTAATGTCCCAAATAATCTTCCCAAATCCGGTCAAACTGACCCAGATTAAAAGAAAAACTGGCTTGGTCTTCTAAATAACGACTAATTTCCTCAAAATCATCTGTGTGCTTTGGAAACATGGTCTCCTCAAAAACTAAATCCGCCAAGACAGCAACAGGTTCATTTGATTTAGGATTACGCTGGGTCATCAACCAAGTATAAAATGATTTTCTCATTGGTCTTTCTCCTTCCAATACTGTTCTAAAAACTGATGTCTGAGTGCACTACTTTGAGCATAGCGATTGGGATTTTTACGATAAAAGGCTTGATGATAATCTTCTGCCGGATAAAAAAGGCTGAGCCGGCTCAATACGGGTCACGATTGGCTTAGTAAAACGACCTGATGCTTCTAAAGAAGCTTTTGATTGCTCGGCAATATCTTTTTGAACATCATTTGCATAAAAAATAATAGGACGGTAATTGTCTCCACGATCCTCGAATTGCCCAAAAGCATCCGTTGGGTCTGTCTGAGCCCAATAAATTGTTACCAGGTCTTGATAGGTTATTTTTTCAGGATCAAAAATAATTTCCACCGCCTCTGTATGCCCTGTTGTTTTTTGGCAGACTTCCTCATAAGTCGGATTTGGAACATGTCCAGCCGTGTAACCAGATAAGACTGATAAGACACCATCTCGTTCTTCAAAAGGCTGAACCATACACCAAAAACACCCACCCGCAAAAATAGCTCTCTCCATGTGACACCTCCTAGTGGTCCTGACAGGATAACTGGCTAGCTGCTTTTTTCCGTAGGTAGGATAATTCTTAACCGACTTCAGCCATCACACCATATAACTGTCAATTAGTACAAATCAATATGCTACATTGTATCAGAAAAAAAGATACTTGTCGCTTAAAAATCCTCTAAAAAAGAACCTGAAGCTAAGCTTCAAGTTCTTTTAAGATTTGTCAAAAATTATCTGTAAGTAATACCGTTACGGTTGACATAGATACGGGTACCATCTGCTAGAGTTGCCCATGAGTTGTAAACACGGCTACCTGAGTCAGCATCATAGTAAGCGTACATGCCGTTACCAAGAGAAACAAAGTCACCTTTAACTTGTTTACCATCAGTTCCGAAGTACAATTGTTGTCCGTAGATCGTTTGAGCACCTGTTACAGCAGCACCATCTTTTCCAAGATAGTACCAATCATTGTCGCCAACACGAACAAACTTACTTACGACCATTTCACCTGAATTGGCATCGTAATAGTGAGTTTTACCTGATTCGTCCGTAGCAACATTACCTTTAACTTGTTTGCCGTCTGCTGCAAAGTAAAGGTGTTGACCATTGATCACTTGTGCACCACGTACCACATTACCATCTTTATCTGCATAGTACCAAGCACCTGCTACTGAGAAGAAGCGTTCTTTAACTTGAACTCCTGATGCTTCAAAGTAAAGATTTTGACCGTTGACAGTTTGGAAACCTGTTACAGCGACACCTGTTGCACCAAAGTAGAACCAACCTTGGCCATCGATGTACACAAATTTATCAGTAACAAGAACACCTGAGTTAGCATCGTAATAACGAACACTTCCTTTGGCATCTTTAACAGTTACACCTTTAAGTTGTTTACCATCTACTGCGAAGTAAAGTTCTTGACCTTTAATACGTTGAGCACCTGTTACAACGTAACCTTTAGCATCTGCATAGTACCAATCATCTCCTACTGAGAAGAATTTATTGATAGCTTTGACACCTGAGTTAACGTCAAAGTAGCTGATCTTACCAGAATCATCTGTCAAGAAGCCTTTAACTTGTTTACCGTCTGCTGCAAAGTAGTAAGTCTTACCATCTTTTGTCAATTGACCTGTTACTTGCTCACCACGTGAGTTGAAGTAATACCAGTTGTTATCGCCAGTAGTGATAAATTTAGAGTAAACTTTGTTACCAGATTCTTTATCGTAGTAGTTTACCTTACCATTTGCATTTGTCACAAACTGACCTTTAACTTGAACACCGTCATTGTCAAAGTAATTAACGTTTCCGTTGATAGTTACTTCACCTTTAACAGCTACTCCTGTCTCATCAAAGTAATACCACTTGTCACCATCATTAGCAAATTTATTGGTTACCATATTACCTGAATCAGCATCAAAGTAATAAAGGTTACCTTTGGCATCCGTGATAAAGCGACCTTTTACTTGGTTACCGTTAGCAAGGAAGTACTTAGTCGCACCATCAATTTCAGCGAAACCAGTTGCTAGAGATGAATCTTCGTAGAAGTAGCGCCAGTTAGATGTTGTTACTTTCTCACCAAGTTCGTTAACACTTGTTTCTTTAACTTCTTTCCAACCAACAGCTGTGCTACGTTTACCTGTCTTACCATAGTAGTATGTTGTACCATCTTCTTCTGTCACAGTAACATCAGTAAGAAGGATACCATTTGGCAAGAAGTAATAGTTAGCACCATCAATTGTTTGAGCACCTGTTACGATATAACCATCTTCATTGAAGTAGTATTGGTTACCGTTGAAAGTAACAAATGATGAGACTGCCTTGTTTCCAGATAGTGAATAGTAAGTCATACCAGTTCCATCATAGTAGAAACCAGTCTTAGCATTTTCAGCACCTGTCAATTGAGCAGGAAGGAAGACACCGTCTTTTGTAACTGTGAAGTATTGGTTAGTTCCTTCATCGCTAAGAACATAGCCTGAACCACGGTTAAGGATGTTAGTACCGTTGAGGTATTCTGCTTTCCACTGTTTGATTTTCACTGATGGGTCAATGGTTTGACCTGTTGACACCATGATGTCAGTGAAGATACTTGGGTAAAGTTTTTGAAGTGTTTCTAAGAACTCACCACCGTATTTAGCTTGGAAATCAGTACCTGAAGATTTCGTATTAGCAACGTAAAGTTTGTTGACAAAGTTAGTGTCTTCTGTTTGATCACCATAGTTATCAACACGTGTTGCAGTTACAACTTCTTTACCTGGCAAAGCATACAATTGGTCTGGAACCCAGTCAGCAATAACTTGCACACCAGCTGCGTGAAGGGCCTTGATAGCGTCACGAAGATCCTCTTTAGAACCGTATTTGTTATCCTTAGACATCGCTAAGTCATAACGGTCTGTGAAGGCATAACCATTTTGAATGATAGAATCAAGGAAGCTACCATCTGTAGATGACACATATTGCGGTGCAATTTCAAATGATGTAATACCCCAAGATTTAAAGAGTTCTGCATTTTCAGCAATCAATTTATTAGTGTATTGACTTGGAGTCTGTACAAAATCTTGGAAGTTTGAGAAGCCTTCGTAGATAACTTGTGCTTCTAAAGCTGCACTTGATGTGTAAGTTGCTTCACCATTTGTTTTTTCTTCAGTTGAAGCTGCTGCAAGAACGTATTGTGTATCTGTTGCACCTACTGGAACCCATACAGAAAGGTAACCACTCATATCTACAGTAGAGAAGCCTTTGATTTCATCTGCAGTAAATGTCAAGTAACCTTCAGCATCTGTTGTTTTAATCACAGTTGTATCAGCATCTGTCAATGATGATACAATACCATCTTTAGTTCCTAACAACAATGGACGGTAGTTTTGGTTAGCGTGGGCTGCACCCATGTTAACTCTAAGGACTGCATCTGATTTAAGCTCTAACTCAGGGTTATTTGAAATCAATGTCAACATACCTGAAGTACGTCCATATTGACCACCGTCTGTATCAGTTGAAGACATCAAGTCTTGTCCATAACGAACAGACACATAAACACCATTGTTATTGCTTGCTACATTACCATCTTCGAGGCTAGCATTGGCATCCAAGTAGCTAATGTAAGATGTTTGACCACCTGCTACGTATTTTGAACGTGCTTGAAGAAGTGTTGTGATTTGGTCATAGTATGGTGATTTTGTTGCCATATATTGACCGTCATCAGTGTACAAATCTCCATAGTAGACACGTGTTGCAACCCCCATTGTTTGCAACATCAAAGCGTAGGCTGCTGGAATATTGTAGTGAGTGTATTTTTTAGTTACACTTCTCATGTCTTTGTTGTATTCTGCAAAGGCATCAGCCAACTCTTGTGTCGTATAAGTGTAAAGTGAGTGCTCAGGATCACCTGACATATCTTTTACAATTTGTCCGATAATAGTTTGCACCTCTGAGTCATGGGCACGAACAAAAACATAACCTGCATCATTAAGTTGGTCATAAGATGTCACATTTGAACGGTCTGAGAAACCATAGTAGCCACCGTTGATAAGGTCACTTAATGAAGCTGTACGTGTTTCACCACCAGTGCTTGATGTCACCGGACGTGTCAAAGCATAAAGAAGTGACAAACGTAATCCGTTATCCATTGACAATGCTGCTGTATTGTTATCTTTAACATAACCTGGGTCATTTTGTGACCAAGCTTCCAAGATTGAGATATGAGCTAGAGCATTGGCTTCTGACTCATCAACTTTGAATGCTGCACGATAGTAGTTCGTGAACAATTGAAGCATGTCTGCATCAACATTATCTACCGCATCAACACGGATACCATCGAAGTTAGCATCATCATCACCAAAGACGATAGAACCCCAGTTTGCAAAGTAGTGAAGTTGGTTTAGCATTTCAGCTTGAACAACTGGATTTGAGTTATCAACGTCATTTGATAGCAAGAACTCATATCCGCCTCGTCCACCGTTATCGTTACCCTTAGTGTATTTAATCTCACCAGTTACCTGTGTCGGTGTGCGGTTAAGAAGACGGTAGTCAGAGTTAGCCCATTCTGTTAAATCGCTATTAACATACAAAAGAGCTCCATCTTGCAAATGGCTATCAGATGGTGATTCTGATTTTTTATTCCAACGATCTTGAGTTGTGACAAATGAATTGATCACTTCACGTAACCAAGTTGTTGTTTCTTTGGCAGTGATTGTTTGTTCAATCTTAACTTGAATTGCTTTTGCTGCCGTGTTAAGAATCACTTGTTCTTGGTCAGCAGTGTAATTTGCGTCCAAACCAAAGTAATCAGACATTTGGTTCAAGTAAGCAACTTGTGTGTCAACATCTGGCCACCATGACATCAAAACTGGACGGAAATCATTTTCAGTTGATTCAACCCAAGTTGTACCATCTTCAAGAATTGATGCTGGACGATACCAGCTATCAGCAGTCAAATAACCATCAACCAATTCAAAACTCTTCTCAGAAGAATCATAAGCACGGTTGTTGCTTGTAAAAGCATCTGTAAGATTTGTCAAACCTTGTGTGAATGAGTAAGTTGATGCACTTGTCAATGCACCCTCTTCATCAAAATACAAGAGTTGACCGTTAACAGTGATTGCAAAGTTCTTCTTATAAGAACCATCCTCTTGAACATAGTAGTATTTACCATCAACAAGCTTGATGTTACTCAATGACAAAGCTGCTTCTTTTTCTTTATCAGAAATCGCTGTTGTTGTTTCAGTAGTCGATGCTGCTTCAGTTGCTGTTGTTGCAGTTGTTGCAGCTTCTGAAACTTCTGAAGTTTCCTCTGATGTCGTTGCTTCTGAGGTAGTTTCAGAAAGTTCTTGACTTGTTTCTGAAGCAAGTGTTGTTGCAGCTTCTGATGTTGCTGTTGTCGTTTCAAGTGCTGCGGTCGTTGAAACGCTCTCTTCCGTTACTGTACTAGTTGTTGACAGGTCATCTGCTACAAGTGTCGTTGTTGAGTCAGTATCTGATGTTACTGATTCTGCAGATACTGTCGCTGGAGCTCCACCGACAATTCCTGCGAACGCAACTGTAGCTACGCTAAGAGTTACCCAATGTTTTTTAACTTTGTGTAACTTAAAACGAACTTTTTTCTCCATTTTTAGCCTCCTATAGTCAATAAAGATGTAAACTCAATAATGGTTTTCTTAAAAAACACCCATTATCTTAACTATAGATTATATAGGATATTAGTCACACTCTTTATTTCTTTGCCTATATGGGACAGACTAAAGTTTTTGCAAATCTTTTTCTAATGTTTCTACTACCGAATAACACTCTAAACTCTTCAAAACACTCAAACATTCTTGAATGTCAGACATAGCATTAGAATAACCTAGTCGGTAAGAATAGAATGCTCTGTTAAATTTAATCAATATTTTTTCATACACATAGGTATCTGGAATATCGATATGTTCTAAATAGGTAATGAATCGTCTTGCTAATTGAAGGTTGTCATCTAGAATACAAATTCTAATCACCTTTAACAACATGCGTTGCACAATGGTTCTATTTTCTGGAACATTTGAGTAAAATTGTGTTCTTGCCAACATTTCACTAGCAAAGACATCCAACATATCCGCTTGGAAAAAATCAACACAAACCGTAAACAAATTCAACTCGTAACTTCCCCACTCATCAACAGAAAAAAGGTAATCCGTTAAAAATTGTAGTTCTGTTGCCTTTAACATTCTATTATCATGTAAAAACAGATAATGGGCTTTAGCAGCAGTCAAATTTAATTGGTATTTTTTGACATTAGGATTTTGCTTTTGAAGATTTTGACAGTGACTGACAATCGTTTCCAACTTAACAATATTATGACTCTCAATAGCTTTCGACAAATTTTCAAAAAACTGCAAATCATCTGAAAGGTTGTAGTTTTGACTAATCAATAAAAACTCATTGACAGTCGTATTCATCCTATTGAGGCATTCATAGAAGATATTGATAGTGACGTTACTGATCCCTCTCTCGAATCGTGACAACTGTGACACTGATACAATACCTTCTGAAACCTCTTGCAAGGACATATTTCGTGATAATCGAATTTCTTTAAAAATTTTTCCAAAATCTTGATGTAACTGTTCTTTTGTTTGCATATACGCTCTCTCTCCCCTATGCATTTATTAAATAGTTTTATCAATTGATAATTTATTACATTTACGACGCTTTAATAATCTCTCCTTTTCTAAAACATGATTTCCTTTTATTTTAGCACAAATATTAGTCTCGTCAAATCATTTAATTGAACAAAGTTCTTTATTGTTATATCAATTCTATCATAACACCTTCTTTTATGTCATCAAGTATTTTTAGATCTTCTCTCTAATTTTTTATTCATATTCTCATCAAATCAATAAAGATGATTTTTATAAAAATTGAAATGAAAAAGTAATATCACTTACATCAGTGTTTTCAAGCTTTCATGATATTATATTGCATATCTGAATATTTTTTGCATTAAAAAAAGTTAAGAATGAAACATCCATTCTTAACTTTTCCATATTAGTTCCGAGAAGCAGTCAATTCTGTTCCAAATTGATCTTGCTTAATTTTTTTAGCTTTCATCAAGCCACCGAGTGCTTTTTTAAACTGACCTTTAGAAATGCCGAAAGTTGCCTTGATATCTTCTGGAGATGATTTATCGTTCAGTGTCATAAAACCACCATTTGATTCTAGGTAAGTCAAAATCATCTGAGCATCATTTTCTAGCATTTCAAATGAACGTGGTTTAAGAGAGAGGTTTAGCGTGCGGTCAACCTCTCTAAAGCCGATGACACGAGCATCTAATACCTGACCTAGTCTTGGCTCACTGTAACGTTCAGAAGGATGAATAAAACCAAGCATATTGTTCTCAGGTAGGTAAACAAAAGTTCCTGTCAGTTTGAGGCGATAAACGACGGCAGGCCAATTTTGATTTTGCATGTTGTTGTAAGCAGGACCAGCCATCTTTTGGAAGACCTCTGGCTCTGCTGGAATGCCCCAGATGCGGTCTTTTTTATCGATATCTAGTCGAATGTAGAGCTTATCACCTTTCTTTGGCCAAAGCTCCTTAAGTTCAGGTAGAACATCTAAAGAAACAACAATTTCCTTGTCTGGAATGCCTGTATCCACAAAAACACCCAAATCACGACGAACATCAGTCACCGTTCCCCAACCGTAAGAGTCTTGCTGACTCTTGATCTCTTTGGTTGTCAAGCGTGGTTTTTGTTTTTGATCCGTGTAGGCAAAGCCTGTCACCATATCACCGAGTTGGTGTGCTCCCTCTTCCTTTGATAAGGCAAATGTAACACCATCTTTTTGAACAAAATAGAAAGATGCATTTTCATCTGTCACCAGAGCTGTAATCGTTTGTCCTAATAATTGATTCATTTTATTTCCTCTTAAAAAGGGAGTGGATGCCCACTCCCTACATCAGTTGCTTAAACTTAGACAGTAAGCAATTCTTTTTCTTTTTCTGCTGTCATGCTGTCGATTTTCTTAACAGCATCATCAGTTGCTTTTTGGATATCTTTTTCAAGAGTTTTCAATTCATCTTCTGTGATTTCTTTGTCTTTCTCTTGTTTTTTAGCGTCATCCATAGCATCACGGCGAATATTACGGATCGCAATTTTGGCATTTTCACCAACTTTTTTCACTTCTTTAGCCAAGTCCTTACGTGTTTCTTCTGTAAGTGCTGGGATAACCAATCGAATCACTGAACCATCATTTGCTGGGTTGATACCAAGATCAGATTCGTTGATCGCACGTTCAATATCTTTAATTGAACCTTTATCGAATGGTGAGATCAAAAGAACACGTGCTTCAGGAACTGTGATTGAAGCCAATTGGTTAAGTGGCGTTGGTGCGCCATAGTATTCGACCTCAATACGGTCTAAAAGACTCGCATTGGCACGTCCTGCACGAATTGATGCAAACTCACGTGCAAGTGATTGGTGTGATTGTTGAAAGCGTTCTTGCGCTTTTTCGATAATAGCGTTAGCCATTTTAGTAATTCTCCTTATGTATGATGTAGTAAGAGACCTAAACTCACTAGATAAACTAGCTAAAAAGAAAACAGACATAAAAAGTCTAGAAGAGTCTCCCTTTTTGGTATGGTCTCTAGCTCTATTCTAATCAATGTTAGTAGATAACTTAGTTTGATTTATTTGAAACAGTTGTACCGATTTGCTCACCGAAGACAACACGTTTGATATTACCTGGTTCGTTCATATTGAACACCACGAGGTCAATATCATTATCCATTGATAGGGTAGAAGCTGTTGCATCCATGATTTTAAGACCACGCTTGATCACTTCCACGTGTGTCAATTCATCAAATTTAACAGCATCTGCATTTTTACGTGGATCATCATTATAGACACCATCAACACCATTTTTCGCCATAAGAATAGCATCTGCTTCGATTTCAGCTGCACGAAGAGCTGCTGTTGTATCTGTTGAGAAGTATGGTGAACCGATTCCAGCACCGAAAATAACAATACGTCCTTTTTCAAGATGGCGAAGAGCACGACCACGAATGTAAGGCTCAGCAACATTATTCATCGCAATTGCTGTTTGCACACGAGTATCAATATTCAATTGATTTAAACTGTCAGCCATAACAAGGGCATTCATAACAGTTCCTAACATTCCAGTGTAGTCTGCCTGAACACGATCCATACCTGCTTCTGCTGCTGGCTCTCCACGCCAAAGATTACCACCACCGATAACAAGGGCAATCTCTACACCAGAAGAAGCAACTTCTGCAATTTCTTTGGCCATTGCTTGAACAGTTGGAAGGTCAATTCCGACACCACGTTCACCAGCAAGTGCTTCACCTGATAATTTAATTAAGACACGTTTGTACTTAGGTTGTCCCATTTTTAACTCCTTTTTTAATTTTACAGATAGTATAACATCTCCGACGAGTTACACATCATTTCTATCCCTACTATTTTATCATAAAATAGCTCAATCACCTAACAAAATGAAGAAGCCTTCTAGAGAATTTCATAACGTTTCAGTAGGAAAGCAAAACCTTGACAATAATTTCCAAACACTCAGAGTACCAACTATAAAACCTTGAACACGTAGTTGATAGTACTTGACTCCTGGTCTTAGACATAGCATTCTTCTCAAAAATCTGTTAACTCTTATAGGATAACATCAAAAAAATCTAAGACCTAAGTCTTAGATTTCTTTTATAATAAACTACTGATTAAAGTGAGTTTGTATCAACTTTGATACCTACACCTTGTGTAGTTGTGATTGTAAGGCTTTGGATGTAAGTTCCTTTTGCAGTAGCTGGTTTAGCTTTAACGATAACATCGTTGAAAGCTTTGAAGTTTTCAACCAATTTGTCTGCGTCAAATGAAACTTTACCAACGATAGCTTGAACGATACCAGCTTTGTCAGCACGGTAAGTGATTTTACCACCTTTAGACTCTTCAACTGCTTTAGTAACATCCATAGTTACTGTACCAGTTTTAGGGTTTGGCATCAAGTTACGTGGTCCAAGGACACGTCCAAGACGACCTACAACTGCCATCATATCTGGAGTTGCGATAACCACGTCAAAGTCCAACCAACCGTCGTTGATTTTTGCAACAAGTTCTTCTTCACCAACGAAGTCTGCACCAGCTGCTTTAGCTTCTTCAGCTTTAGCACCACGAGCAAATACAAGAACGCGTTGAGTTTTACCTGAACCGTTTGGCAATACCATTGCACCACGGATTTGTTGGTCTGCTTTACGAACATCAATGTTCAAGTTGTAAGCAACTTCAACAGTTGCATCAAATTTTGCAAAGTTAGTTTCTTTTGCAAGAGCTACAGCTTCTTCTACGCTGTAAAGTTTTGTGCTGTCGATTTTTTCAAGAGCAGCACGTAATTGTTTGCTTTTTTTAGCCATTTTAAAATTCTCCTTGTAATGTGGTCTTAACGATTTTCATCTCCCACGTCACTCATCAAATTACGATGAAGTCTTGCGGGTAATAGGGGTTTCTTACTGATTAGTCAGTAACAGTGAATCCCATAGAACGAGCAGTACCTTCGATCATACGCATTGCAGACTCAATGTTTGCAGCGTTCAAATCTGGCATTTTAGTTTCAGCGATTTCTTGTACTTGTGCACGAGTTACTGAAGCAACTTTAGTTGTGTTTGGAGTACCTGAACCTTTTTCAACACCTGCAGCTTTTTTCAAAAGAACAGCAGCTGGTGGTGTTTTACAGATGAAATCAAATGATTTATCTTCATAAACTGAGATAACAACTGGGATGATCATACCAGCTTGATCAGCTGTACGAGCGTTGAACTCTTTTGTGAATCCCATGATGTTGATACCTGCTTGACCAAGAGCTGGACCAACTGGTGGAGCTGGTGTCGCTTTACCAGCAGGAATTTGAAGTTTTACGATGTTTTCGACTTTTTTAGCCATTTTATAAAATCCTCCTGTTGTGGTTTTGGCGGTAATTGAAAATTTTTACCTCCCACAAGTATGCTTTAACACATACCCTTACTATTATACAAGATTCAAAATAGAAAGCAAGGATTTTCTATTCTTTTTTCCTTAAAAAGTTTACAAGTTTTTTAAATAGAGATAAAATAAGGGTATGACTATTTATACTATCATCGCAATTTTATTGCTATTCTTAACACCACTCTTTGTGATTGCTATCATTCGCCTCTTTAACCTGACACAGTACGGTATCAAATTTCCTGATCTCACTCTTCCTCTTTATGCCGTTGAGATTATTTCTATTTCTACCCACTTCTTTGCGAATAGCGTTATTTTCTATTACCTTATGGTAATGGCTGTACTTGCTAGTGGTATTGCCCTTGGATTAAGCCGAAAAAAACGCATCCTTAGTTACCGTCGTTGGCTCAAAATCTTCTGGCGTTCAGCATTTTTAACAACTACTCTCTTTTATATCGTAACCCTAATCCTCAGTTTTATCCTCTAATGCAAGCAAAGCCCCACTCTAAAGTAAATAGAGTGGGGCTTTTTTGTATGGAGAGAGGCGTCTTGACAACATTCATCGAGATAAAGATGAAAGCTCAAGAGTTCCTATATATAAAAATAATATGCCTCCAAACAAATAGCTTTTCTATCTGCAATAAAGGGATTGACGTTCCAATCTCAATAAAATTGTGCTTGTTTTTCTAAGCATTGGTCATAAGGACTTTTCGTGGTTTGGTTCCTTCAGCCGGTCCGATAACGCCTGCCTCTTCTAGTTCTTCCATCAATCTTGTCGCGCGATTAAAACCGACTGAGAGGCGGCGTTGTAGCATGGAGGCGCTAGCTTTTTGGGTTTCAAGCACAAGCGCTTTAGCTTCTTCAAAGAGGGGATCTCCCTCGTTAGCCCCGCCATTACCAGAAGTTGAAAAATCACTCTCTGTTACTTCTCCAGGATCAAAAGCATCATCGTACTGGGCATCTGCCTGGCTCTTGATAAAGCTTACGATGCGCTCTACATCATCGTCTGAGATAAAGGAGCCTTGGAGGCGGACTGGGTGATTTTCATCGATAGGCTTAAAGAGCATATCTCCTCGACCGAGGAGTTTCTCAGCGCCATTTTCATCCAGAATGGTACGGCTGTCCGTACCAGAAGAAACGGCAAAAGCGACACGAGATGGCACGTTAGCCTTAATCAAACCTGAGATGACATCAACAGAGGGACGTTGGGTTGCAAGAATCATATGAATCCCAGCGGCACGCGCCTTCTGTCCCAAACGAATGATGGCGTCTTCAACTTCTTTAGAAGCGACCATCATCAAATCAGCCAACTCATCTACGATAACTACAACAAGCGGTAAGGGAATTTGCTTTTCTTGGGACTGGCTGTTCCACTCCTCCACCTTAGCATTATAACCTGCAATATTACGGACACCAAAGTGGCTAAAGAGTTCATAACGATTTTCCATCTCATCAACAACCTTTTGTAGTGCCTTAGCTGCCTTGCGAGGATTGGTCACTACTGGAATGAGAAGGTGCGGAATATCATTATAGACAGACAACTCAACCATTTTGGGGTCAATCATCAAAAATTTAACCTGATCAGGTCGTGCCTTCATCAAAATCGAAGAAATAATACCGTTGACCGCAACTGATTTACCAGAACCTGTCGAACCTGCCACTAGCAAGTGGGGCATACGCGCCAAATCAAAACTACGAGCTGAGCCATTAACAGCTTTACCCAACGGCACTTCCAAAAGTTTATCTGGATCTGTTTTTGATTGTTCCCAGAGCTCTCGAAAGGACACGGTAGCAATCTCAGAGTTGGGAACCTCGATACCCACGAGAGATTTACCTGGAATCGGTGCTTCAATACGAACATCCTTGGCGGCCAAAGCCAGTGCCAAATCATCCGCTAGATTTGAAATACGATTGACACGAACGCCAACAGCTGGCTTGATTTCATACTTGGTGACTGACGGTCCAATCTCTGCACGTTCTACCTTGACACTAATCCCAAAACTCTTGAAGGTGTCTTCCAATATCCGAATGTTATCGCGAACAATTTTCTTTTCTTTAGACTGGTTTTTAGGTTTGTCAGGTGCAAAGAGGTCAATAGATGGCAACTTGTACATGAGCATCTGCTTGACTGTGAAATCAACCGAAACAGACCCACTATCAGTTTGCATGCTATCATCAAACTGATCAATGTTGATTTCTTCTGGGTAAGCAGGCTCATCGTAAACAGGGAAATCCTGTTCTGGATATCTAGACGCTGCTGGTATCTCTGGCTCATAAGCGAGAATCTCTGGTTCCTGATAGGTCTCAGGTAAATCCTCAAAATGAACTGGATCATCCACTGCCTTATCATAAAGAATCTCACCGGTCTCATCATCCACAACTAATTCTTCCAGTCGTCTAGCTTCTTCTGCTTTGGCTTTTTCCTTAGCTTTTTGCTCTTCCTCTGCCTGACGGAGTTCTCGCTCAGCAAATCGTTTTTGCCTTCGTACTTCCATCTCGTCACCCAGCGCATGCCATTTTTCAGAAAAATAAGCCATCAACTCCTCGATACCGTATGGGCTCATCACAAAGGCACCAAATCCAATAAACAAAAGACCTATCAAGAAAGCACCGATATTAGTGAATAAGAAAGCGGTTGGTTTGTAAAGGATGGCTCCCATCATACCACCACCCAAAAAATGACTCACCTTAAAGCCAATCAAATCATCTATAACCAATCTCATGCTGCTTGATAAGACTTCTTGACCGGACAATGTCGTAAAGGTGAAAAGATAAGCATGGTATTCTAAAAGAAGACCTATCGCCGATAAGAAAAGGCCTGTCCCTAGACCCTGTACTTTTTTAAATAGACGAAAGGCAAAAAGGTAGAAAAGCCAAACTGCAATCACTGGATAAGCTAGACTACCCACAAAGAAACGTACCATATTATAAACTGTCACCCCAAAAATCCCCAGTCGGATCACTCCGAAAAAGAGGACAAAAGTAATCGAAAGAGCTGTCAGCATCCGATTAAGAGCTTGTCGTTTTTCTAAATCTGCCTTAGTTGGGCGCTTTTTTCCTGTCGCTGCCCGTTTTTTTGTATTTTTTTTAGCCATAATGCCATTATACCATTTTTCAAATGAATGCCGATTGAAAATCATTCTTTTCAAAAGTCAACTGAAATCTTAGCCTTCAATAGGAAAAACTGGAAGGCTTATGATAAAATAAAAGAAAAACTAAAGGAGTTACTATGAAAAAAATCACCCTTATCAGCCTTGCAAGCATTGCTTTACTAGGACTTGCTGGTTGTAGCAGTCTGACTCGTGCCATCAAAGGTGACCAATACCAAGCATCTAAAAGTGTGGCTAGCTCAAGCAGTGAGACAACTCAATCAACGGATGAAGCCTTGCAAAAAGCTCTCAAAGCCGACAGCTCTGCCTTTCCACAATTGTCTTCAACCGTTGCAAGCGATGAGGCACAAGTGACCCTTCATACTTCTAAAGGAAGTATTAGCATTAAGCTCTTTCCAAAGTACGCTCCTTTAGCTGTTGAAAACTTCTTAACCCATGCGAAAGAAGGCTACTACAATGGCTTGACCTTTCACCGTGTTATCGCAGACTTCATGATTCAGTCTGGCGACCCTAACGGTGATGGTACTGGTGGACAGTCTATTTGGAAGGGGAAAGATAGCAGCATTGACTCAGGAAATGGCTTTAAAAACGAGACAACACCCTACCTCTACAACCTGAGAGGTGCTTTGGCTATGGCAAATGCCGGTACAGATACCAACGGGAGTCAATTTTTCATCAATCAAAATAAGACAGACCAGTCTAGTAAACTGCCAGATACTCTATTTCCTCAAGCCATCATTAACGCCTATAAACAAGGGGGAAACCCTAGCCTAGATGGTGGCTATACTGTTTTTGGCCAAGTCATCTCTGGTATGGATGTCGTTGATGCCATCTCATCTGTGGCGACTGATAGCAACGACAAGCCTACAAGCGCTGTCACTATTAGTGACATCACCGTCGATAAAGATTATAGCTTCAAGTAATCAAAAAACGAGATTCAGAACGAGAAAGCTTACCTCAAGAGCTTAGTAATAAATTAAGTCTTGGAAAGCTTTTGAGTGTTCTGGTCTCTTTTTTGAATCTTTTTATAATATCTTCTAACAGACCTAATGATCAAATTAAGAGGGGTAAGCTCTTGTTTTTAGCAAGTATTTTTGAGATTTTTGTTATAATAGAGTCTAGTATTAAGGAGAAAAAATGACACCTAATAAAGAAGACTATTTAAAATGTATCTATGAAATTGGTGAAAGAAAGGAAAAAATTACCAACAAACTCATCGCAGAGATGATGCAGGTTTCTGCTCCTGCTGTGTCTGAGATGGTCAAAAAAATGCTGGCGCAGGATTGGATTTTGAAAGACAAAGTTGCTGGATACCTCCTAACTGACAAAGGGCAACTCCTTGTCACCGACCTTTACCGTAAGCACCGCTTGATCGAGCTATTTCTCATCCAGCATCTCCACTATTCAACTGATGAGATTCATGAAGAGGCTGAAGTGCTCGAACACACTGTATCAGATCATTTCATCGATCGCCTAGAGATTTTACTAGGGCATCCAGATTTTTGCCCACATGGGGGAACTATTCCTAAAAAAGGACAGCCCTTGATTGAAATCAACCACCAAACACTAGCAGAAACACAGCAAACCGGTAACTATAAACTCGTTCGCTTTCACGATAATTTCCAATTGCTCAAATACATGGAAGAACATGGGCTTGAAATCGGTCTGGAATTTGAACTGACAGAAATTGACCCTTACGCTGCCACCTTCACCTTAGCTTACAACGAAAAGAACCTCGCCATCCCCAAGCTCATCGCAAAAGAAATCTATGTCTTAGCACGTTAAAAGGCCTGACGATAATACGTCAAGCCTTTTTCTATTAGCCTTAAGCTAAGACTTCCAAGAAACGTAGCAAGATAGCTGCAGACTGTTTGCCTGCTTGAATGATAAATTCATCAAAGGTGATATTGGCATCATGTGCTGCTGTATCACTCATCGCACGTACAACAATGAAAGGACGTCCAGTCGCATAAGCCGCTTGTGCAATCGCTGCGCCTTCCATTTCAACGGCTAAAACCTCTGGAAAGGCAGCTTTGATCGCGTCAATCTTTTCTTGACCTGCAATAAATGAATCACTAGTTGTGATAAGACCAATTTTACTGTCCTGATGAACTTCTGCTAAAACAGCCTGAAAAGTCTCAACAAAGCGACTATCAGATTCAAAGTAAAGAGGCTGCATAGACATTTGACCAAAGTCGTAGCCAAAGGCTGTCAAGTCGACATCGTGATAGGCTAGTTTATCAGCCACAACAACATCTCCAATTTTTAAACCACTAGCGACAGCACCTGCAGAACCTGTATTGATCAGGGCATCTACAGCAAAGTGGTCCACTAAAATAGCTACTGACATAGCTGACATGACTTTACCAACACCTGATTGTACGAGGACAACTTCGTGATTGCCCAACTGACCAGAGTAATAGGTATGATTCAACACAAGTTCTTGTGTCTTATGCTCCAAATGCTCAACCAATAGGTTGAGTTCTTCTTCCATGGCAGCAATAATTCCAATTTTCATAGATTTTGTTAACTTCCTTTAAAATTTAAAAACAGCCCAAATGAGTAATATCACCAAGAGAATCACAATCACCAAAACACGGTTAACCTTGGACTGAAAAGCACTTCGCTTGGCATTTTCAACGCGACGACTTTTAACGAAGGCTGTCTTTTCTCTAGTATCATGTCGTTCTTGAGACAGACGGTGACGGTCCAAGATGAGCGTATCCTCATCATCAAAAGCCTCTGAGTGCTGCTCATAATCACCAGCCTCAGCGCGGGCAATAATCTCATCTGTCAACAGCGGTTTTCCCATAGCTTAGTTTCCTCCAAAATGCAGGGCAAAATACTGAAGGGCAATCAGGGTCTTCGCATCTCTGATAGCTCCAGAGGCGACCAAGTCCATACACTCCTCATAGGTCAACTCAAACAACTCCAAAACTTCATCATCATCCTGAGGACGTGGATTTGGTACCTTCTCAAGATTATCTGCTAAATAGAGCTTGATTTTTTCGTCACAAAAGCCGATAGCTGTGTAAAACTCATAGAGGAAGGTCAAGTCAGCTGTATAACCTGTCTCCTCTTCTAACTCACGCGCAGCAGCTTCCATTTCAGAACCATTTTCTCCCACTTCAAGTTTACCAGCAGGAATCTCATACGAAATAGCCTCAATAGCCTTGCGGTATTGCTTCACAATAACAATTTTTCCTTCTGGAGTCACAGCCAAAACAGCTACAGCACCTTTGTGAAAGACTAGTTCACGCTTAGACTCCCCAAGACCATTTGGCAGAGCCACGTCATCTACTACAACCTCAAAAACATGCCCCTTAAATATCTCCTGGCGTCGAATGGTTTTTTCTTCAAACTCCATCATCAACCTCCTCTTAGGTTTTATTTTTGGGAAGGATGGTGCGGTTTTTCTTTGGCATATCCTTCTTTATTGATTTGACGTCCACGTCCAATAGCAATGCTGTCTGATGGAACATCACTTGTTATGGTAGAACCAGCTGCTGTTAAAGCATTATCTCCAATTTTCAGCGGTGCGATAAGAGTTGAGTTACTTCCAACAAAAACATGGTTACCGATAGTTGTTTTATATTTCTTTTGACCATCGTAGTTGACAGTAATGGTACCGGCACCAAAGTTGACATCAGAGCCAACTTCAGCATTACCGATGTAAGTCAAATGACCTGCTTTGCTATTTTCCCCAATAGACGACCCTTTGACCTCAACAAAGTTACCGATATGAACGTCCTTAGCAAGACTTGATCCTGGACGAATATGGGCGTAAGGACCAACCGTCACGCCATCAGCCACCTCAGATTCCTCAATCATTGAATTCGTGATAACAGCCCCCGCACCAATCGTGGCGTCAACCAAGTAAGTGCCATTTGTTAGAACAGTCTCGCTACCTACCTTAGTCTGACCTTTGAGGGTAACATTGGCTTCAATCAACACATCTGGAGCAATCTCAACATCAACCTCGATGTAGGTTGCTTCTGGATTTTGGAAAGTCACCCCGTTGATCATGTGTGCCTTGTTGATACGGCGACGCATGACAGACTCAGCTGTCGCCAGAGCAAGACGATCATTAACCCCAAGACTTTCATCGAAGTCACGAAGGACATAAGCGCCGACCTTCTCTCCTGCTTCACGGAAGATAGAAATAACATCTGTCAAGTAGTACTCGCCTTGGGCATTGTTGGTATTGATATTTTTAAGGGCTTCAAAGAGGCGTTTGTTGTCAAAAACATAAGTTCCTGTGTTGATTTCTTTAACTTGTTGCTCAAACTCTGAAGCATCTTTTTGCTCAACAATCTTAGTCACTTCGCCACGTTCGTTGCGGATGATACGACCATAGCCAAATGGATCCTCAGCTGTAGCAGTCAAGATAGTCGCCACATTTTTATGGCTAACATGGAAATCAATCAATTCTTTGAGGCTTTCACCTGTGATAAGTGGCGTGTCACCAGCAATCACAAGGGTTTGACCTTCAAGTCCTGCTAGTTCTTCTTCTGCCATCATGACAGCGTGACCGGTTCCCAGCTGCTCTGTTTGAAGAGCAAACTGTGACTGTCCTGCTAGAACTTCTTTAACCAATTCTGCCTTATGCCCGATGACTGTTACGTTTTTAGCTGGTTCAATGGCTGAAACGGCACGAAAAACGTGCTCAAGCATGGTAATACCAGATACCTTGTGGAGAACTTTTGGTAAATCTGATTTCATACGAGTACCCTTACCCGCAGCTAGAATAATTGCGTAATTTGACATATTCTTTCCTATCTCTCATCTAAATAATCTAAAATTTCGTCTTCTATTATAGCATAAATGCCTTCAGTAAGCTAAATTTCCTAAGCAAACACCATTAGAAATTCATTTTATAATAAAAGATATAATCAAAAGCCATCTTTTTTAGAGAAAACCAAGTCTATTTGTTGCCTAAGATAGACAAGCTGATTGACTCAGCCTTAAATGATTCAAAAAAACGTTTGAGACAGCAATTATCTCAAACATCTTTAACACTCTTTCTCACATCGAAGCGACTGCTTCTTCCAAAACTTCCATGACTGCTCGGCTATGTTCTAAAGCTGCTTGTTGAGTGACAAAGTCTCCCTTAGCAACCATATCTCGAAAAGCTACAAACTCACCGTACATGCGGTGGTTAAGGCTATTTAGGTTGATTAGGGCAGGGCTGGCACCATTGAGGCTGAGACAAACTTCTGGCATGCTATTCGTTGGTCCCAAAACGGACAAGGACCCCTTGTTGCCCTGAATGGTTGAGCGAATCTCAGCGCCACAGTCCTTGGCTCCAATGCAGACACACTTGAAACTTCCATAATCCATGACTAGCATCCCCGACGTGTCCACCCCACGCTCTACATTGGCAAGGTAACGCACCTTTTTAGGTTTACCAAAGAGACCAACAACCAGATGAATATTATAGATATTGAGGTCACGCAGAGCTCCTCCACCTTGCTTAGAATCAAAGGCTGGCGCAATTTCACCTCGTTTGAAAGCATCGTAGCGCGAGCTATACTGAGAAAAATTACACTCGACAATCTTAATATCTCCCAGTTTTGGTAGATTGGCTTTGAGGTAGGCAAAATTCTCCAGGTACTGGTTAGTGATAGCTTCTAGTAGAAGAAGCTTACGCTCATTAGCCAAGCTAGCTAGTTCTTCAAATTCATCTAGACGCAGAGTAAATGGTTTTTCACAGATGACGTGTTTACCTGCCAAGAGGGCTTGTTTGGCATAATCAAAATGCGTGTGATTGGGCGTTCCGATATAAACGGTATCGATTTCTGAACTCTGCAAAATCTCCTCGTAATCGCTAGTCGCAACCTGCATACCATACTGATCTGCTAACTCACGTGCCTTCTCAAGAGATCTTGGCGTCGATAAAATGCCCACCAAATCAATCCCATCAATCTCTTTTAAAACAGGCAAGACTTCCTTGACAATCATACCTGTGCCTAAAAGTGCTAATTTCATCTTTTTTCCTCCTAGATTATGATAAAAATTTGTCATTAAGACTTTTGTAGCATTGAAGAAATCATCAGCACTACATCATTTAAGACAAGTCTTCCAACAAATCAGCTGATCAAAATCGCCGATGCTTCCTTTTCTTACCCTTATGGTAAAACTTTCAAGAACCTTGTTCAATTTTTAGGATAAACTACTTCGAATTCTTCCAAAACAAGCTTGGAATCCTCCGTAAAGGTTAAACCATTCTCTTCAAAATAGGGATTAAAGAAATCAAGGTGAACCTGCCTCCAGTAATCTAGGCTTCTATCACCCTCGCCTTCCTTATAAGCATGTTCTGCCGAAACCTCTTTAAAAGGAATAATCCTTACCTGCTTAATTACAATGATACAAATAGCTTGATCCTGTCCATCCAAAACAACATCATAAGTGCCAACTTGGGGCAACGGTTCGTTATCAATCTCATACAAATCATAGGCTGAAGCCGTTGCTGTCTTTGTTCCCTCTAATACCAGCTGGGCTAACTGATCCGGGTTTGCACCAAATGCCCAAGCATCAATCTCATCTCCAATAGATGGATTGATTTGTTTGTAGTCGTTCCATATTTCTTGTGGTGTCATCTCATCCCTCCGAAGCAATCCCTAAAATAAACTTGATTGCTTTGCGATTTTTTCTTTGCTTTTTGAAACCTTCACGTAAATCCAGAATATAAACTGTCTAACCTAACCAACTTCTCAGATAAACTGACTCGGGTTTGATTTTGCCAGAAATCCCTTTGACTTCTCATTCGCTTCCATCATCCTATTCAAACTCAGTACGTAGCCACCATGTGTTACCATAACCAAACTCGATATATTTTTTCATTTCAAACTCCAACCACCATCAATTTTGACGATCTCTCCCTGCATGGACTGCATGTGTCCGCTGGCAAGAAAGGCTGTCAGCTCTGCGATTTCACTTGGGTCTGTCCAACGTCCGATAGGCGTCTCACTTGCTACCCAGTCTGCCAAGCCTCCTGGCTCAAAGTCAGCTGCTGTCATGCCAGTCTTAACAGCACCTGGTGCAATACCAAAGACCTGCACTCCTTCTTTGGCATAATCCAGGGCAAGCTGACGCGTAAAACCAGCTAGAGCGTGCTTGGAGCTTGTGTAGGCTGCACCTCCCCCACCTGCTAAAAATGAGGCGATAGAGCACATATTGATGATGATACCTTCTTTTCTCGCGACCATATCTGCCAGATAATGGCGGACAATCTTCACCGTCGCAAAAAAGTTCGTTTGAAAAACTCTCTCTATCTCTTCATCACTCACTTCTAGTAGAGGCATATAACCATCTAAAATGCCTGCCGTATTGCACAAGATATCCACAGACGGCACAAAATCATAAAGCGTCGCAAGATCACCCGTCACATCAAGCTGTAAAAAATGAAAACTAGGATGGGACAAGTTTGGTTTAGCTGACTTGTCCACACCATAAACAGCGTAGCCATTTTCCAAAAAAAGGCTTGCCTGAGCAAGCCCTATCCCACTAGCCACGCCTGTGATAAGCACGCGCTTAGTCATAAACTTCCACCCAATCCTCAGCTAACACGTCGCAAGGTGTTGGGCTCCACATGGAAAAGCCCTCTCCCTCACCTGTTACATTGATGAGAAAATAAGGTGTCGCCTCAAGTTTTTGACCATTGACCTCGATAGTATCAAAGAGCTGAACATAGTTTTCTGCTCCTCCCCAACCTGTACGCACGTATTTTTTCTTGGCTTTTAGCCCTGGTAGTATCTCTTCAAATGTCATGATTGTCTCCTTAATTGTCTATAGGTATTATCTAAATAAGTTTCGTTTGACTCTTACTGACGAGGACCTTATCGTCAAATGACACATATCTCTCTTACTTCTAAGTTATTTTAGTAAAGCTATGTGACTTACCAATCAATCTGACCTTCTTATCAATATTTCCAGTCAGACAACGCACATACTCAAGTTCACTCACTCCGTGATATTGATGAATTAGTCCTGATAAGTACTCAACTTCCATATTATTTTCTGACCAGCCAATGGATTTTACCATTCGGGCTGTTACTTGTTTACGTTCCATACCATGTTTCCTACTAACCCAGATTTTTCACTTAAACTGATTAAATGAATCCATCCCCTTCACTTGTTCTTTCTTCTAAAGCTAAACTGCCACTGTTTCATGTAAAAACCTAAGACAATCCCCCAGATCATCCAAAGAACCAATGTCAAGACAATAACCCAAAGCCAAGACATATTATCTTGTGTGAAAAGCTTGGGTAATGTGACATTCATCCCGAAAAAGCCAGTGACGATACTAGGAATCGTTAGCAAGATAGACAACTTGGTCAAGACCTTCATGGTATCATTCAAGTCGTTGTTTAGGACGTTATTATAAGTTCCTTCCAACTGTTCGATAATCTGAGCTGACAGACTAGTCATCTCCATTAACTGACGTGCCTCGATGTGGGCATCCTCCAGTTGCTCCAAGTCTCCTTCTGTTAGTTGCTTATAGAAAGCTTGTCCTTGGAGTTGTTCCAATAGCAGAGCGTTTTGCTTGCTGGCAGAAACAAGATAAACGAGACCAATCTCTAAGTCAGACAATTCGAGCAAGCTTTGCTTTGAAGTCTGACGACGAAGCTTTTGATTAACGAGGTGACGCTCTCTGTTCAAACTCTCTAAAACTGGAAAATAAGTTTTCGAAATCAAAAACAACATCGTAAACAGCCCCTCAAACAAGCTAGCTTCTGGTCTTCTGCGAAGAGCCTCTTCAAAAGTTGGGAGAAGATAGTCTGTCTCAGGTCCAAAAATAGTGACCAGCTGGTCTTTTTTGACAAAGAAACTAACTGGCGAGGTCTGATAAGTCATGGACTGACCATCTCGCAGGGCATTGTAAATAAGAAGGAGTTCTTTATCAAACTTGTCATACTCAAGGTGAGCTAACTCGTTCTTATCCAAAGCATAACTGATAATCTCAGTATCCATCCCTAACTCTTCTTTCAGTAGAGCCAAGTCTCCTTGACTTTGAGCCTTGGCTGCAACCCAAGAAAAGTTAGTCATTGTCATGTATTTCATCTCTTGACTTTCCCTTTATCTCTCACCTGATACAAAAATTAAAATGAACGGTATTTTATCCTTTTCTTCCAAGAAGAAACTAGAGTCTTTTATCTTCCTAATAGCTTCTTAACCAATTGAATCGCCTGACGTTTCATCGGTCTCGGGTAATAGCGGAAGGTTCCCATCTTACGGACAATATAACCATTGAAATTTTGTTTGAAACGCAAGACACCATCACTACCATCAAAGATACCTTGGATCCCCAAGAAAGTGTAGAAGGTGATTCCACGCTTAATACTTTCTGACATCACATGTTCCTGCAAGGCCACAGGAGCATAGAATTTGTTGAACTCAGTCAGTGAACCACTAAAGAGATAGACAGATTCCTGTGGTGTGTAGATAAAGAGACTAGCTGCCAGGCTGACATCTTCTTGTCCATATTTCTCTAAGAAATCACGCGCCTCTGATTTACGGACTTCAAAAGTCTCATATTGATGTTTCAATTCCTTCAGGGTTCTATGCTTTTTACATGAGTTTGACCCGGCAGCCAGTTCAGCTTCAATAGCATCAATACTCACCTTGAGTTTATCTTGATCTTTGGTCAGGTTGTCAAGGTAATCTTGGAAGTTAATGGTTGCCAACATAAACTCAGCCTTGTCTCCAAAGCTATCATAAAAAGCTTCGTAATAATCAAGTGGCTTATCATCATAGTCACGGCGCTCAGATGTTGAAGAGGTAATTTCCTTAAATAAGTGTAACTCTGATCTTTCCAGACGACGAATTTTGATTCCAAATGAAGCCGTTTTATTCGCTAAAGGACGCCCTTTTTTACTGTAAGATTTACGAAGGGTTTGAAGGGTTAGTCCAGATAGATCTTTAACATAGTGCCAATCAGGTTCTCCCCCTGGATAGCCCGTCTGCAAACCATCATGTTGATAGCCAAGATCTGTAAAATCACTAATCAGCTGTGCTCTTTCATCATCAGCTGGATTACCATCACTATCGAAAGTCTGGTAAGTGTCATACGGTTTAACCACCAATTCTAGAGCGCCTTTCTGTTTGGCATAGACTGCCAAAGCTTTATAAAAAGGAGCTAGGTAGCGGCTATCCTTGGAAGCTGGTCCAGAATTGATTTCCATCATCAAACCACCAAACATCGGTTTTGCATAAAGCACCGCCAAAACTTGCACTTCCCCATCAGCTTCAAATCCAAGATAAGTCACTTGATTCCCTCTTTTTTCCAGAAGGGTACCCATCTCAACAGTCTGCATAAAAGAACAAGCTGGAAAAGACGTTAAGGCTTCTTGATAGTCTTCTTTTGTTAATTGTTTTAAACTCATGAATGTCTCATTTCTTTGGAATTATTCGTCTACTAGTATATCAAAATTTTTACTTAAGCGGAGATTTTCACCCTTTAAAGGATCTTAAAAAACGCTTTCCTCTTCTTTCTAAGAAATGCTCTATCAACCTATTTCTATCACATCAACCCGCCTGTATAGAAATAACATCTCCTGTCACCTAATCTAGAAAAAGAACCCCTGCACTCAAAATGAGTGCAAGGGTTCATCAACGATGACCTACTTATGCGTCGTATCCATTTGGATTTTGGCTTTGCCATTTCCAAGAATCACGCATCATATCGTGTAAGTCCTTCTGTGCTGTCCAACCGAGAATTTCTTTTGCCTTGCTGGCATCCGCATAACAGGTTGCAATATCACCTGGGCGACGCTCTTTAATGACATAAGGGACGGCTACTTGATTTTCAGCCTCAAATGCTTTAACAAGATCCAAGACACTGTAACCATTTCCAGTTCCCAAGTTGAAGATTTGTGTGCCAACTTGTTCAAGATTATGTTTAAGAGCTAGGCTGTGACCATTCGCCAAATCAACAACGTGGATATAGTCACGGACACCTGTCCCATCTGGAGTATCGTAGTCATCTCCGAAGACAGAGAGCTCTGCCAATTTCCCTACCGCAACCTGAGTGATATAGGGCATCAGATTATTAGGAATACCATTTGGAGCTTCTCCAATCAGACCTGACTCATGAGCACCAATCGGATTGAAATAACGTAGTAGGGTCACTGACCACTCTGGATCAGACGCAACCACATCCATCAAAATCTGCTCCATCATCACTTTTGTGTAACCATAAGGATTTGTTGCTGAGGTTGGTAAGTCTTCTGTCAACGGTGAGACATTGTTCATGCCATAAACCGTAGCACTTGATGAGAAGACAATATTTTTGACCCCTTTTTCTTTCATCACTTCTAAGAGGCTAATGGTACCTGTAATGTTATTATGGTAGTACTTTAAAGGTTCAGAAACAGACTCACCTACTGCCTTAAAGGCTGCGAAGTGAATGACAGCATCAATCTGATGCTTTTCAAAGACTCCTCTTAGAAAATCTTTATCTAAAATACTTCCTTCATAAAATGGAAACTTTTGACCAGTAATACTCTCTAGACGATTTAAAACCTCTGGTGAACTGTTTGAAAAATCATCCACTAGAACAACTTCGTACCCAGCTTTATTAAGTTCAATACTAGTGTGGCTACCAATAAATCCAGCACCACCTGTTAATAAAATTGCCATATTCTCTCCAATCATTACATCAAACTGTGTTTGCAACTATTCTTTTATTATAGCAGAAATTCAATCAAATAGTCATCTTTTTGCTTAAATTTTAAAAATTTTTAATCAACCGTGATACTCACCATTGTACTGAATCAAGGTAACATCATCAACACCTGCTACATTTTGAATCTTATCGGTGAAACTAAGGTTGTCATCTTTACAGAAAACTTCGATAGATAGCTCTGTTTGACCTCTACGGCTAGTTTTTGATTTAACAAAGTATTTTAATTTTCCGAAACTTTGGAAGATAGCTTCCTCAGCTTCCTTATCATGGTAGTGAATCACGGTAATATAAACCTTACCAGACTGTTGGTAGTAATAGAAAATCACAAACAAGGCAGTCATCACAACAGCTGCTACAATCGCTAAAAAGTACATCTTAGCGCCGACCGTTATCCCTGTTGTAATTGCCCAAAAAATATAGAGCAAATCCATGGGATCTTTTATGGCAGTTCGATACCTAACAATAGACAAGGCACCGACCATACCGAGGGAAATCACAATATTTGAACTAATTGCCAAGGTTACCATACAGGTTAGAACAGTCATACCTACTAAGGTAATCGCAAAGCTCCTTGAAAAGACTACTCCTGTATAAAATTGACGATAAATCATATAAATAGCAACCCCCATCAAAATGGAGATGACTAAAGCAAGCATAATCTGCCACAGGTCCTCACCAGTATAAGAACTGACAAAGGATTTTTTCAAAACATCTTGAACACTCATTTTTCTCTCTCTTCTGTTTCATTGTCGGTCTTACTTAGACCCATTTTCATACCAATAATTGGTAAAACTGTGCTTATAGTTCGATTTGTCATAGCAGAGGACATATTTTGATACCGCAGTATACTCCGTTGCATCAGCTGGTACGATTGCCTTGACGATATCAGGGTAAAACTCCGTGTACTTAACTTCCATAACCAACTTGTCTTCTTCTAAAACTTCCAAGGTAGGTAGGCTCGCATCAAAGATGTCAAAACTGCCAACGGCTGCACGAACATTTTCATCAAAGGTGACACGAACTGTTCCCGCCTCAAGAATCCAAGGCTCACGCTCATAGTCAACAATCGTCCGTGGGCGCATCTGATTGCTTACACATTCCACATAAAATTCTTGACACAAGGGGTGTGGGCTTGTTAGCAAGAACTGATAGTCCCCATCTAAAATCTTATAGAACTCTTCTCTCGTTAAAGGAGCATCTTCCTTGTAAATATAGGCACCATGTTTTTTCTTACGTTCCAATTTGATGACATCATCAGTAAAGTTATAGATACGAATACGGTACTTCTTCCTCATAAGAATCCCTGCTTCTTTATCCTCGTAGGCACTATTCCAATAATCATCAAAGTAAAGACTTCGAATCGTGTAGCTTCTCTCTTTCACATGCTTATCAAGATGCAAAATATCTTTCAAACGCTGCCTAATGAGGACTTGGTCCTTCTTAGAAATCAGGTACTTCTGCTCATGACGAAAAATTTCTTTAGTTGAGTTCATAAACATCCTCTTTAATTGTTCCATCAGTATCAATAAAGATAGATTTTACACCTGTTACTTTATGCGACTCTGACGTCACATAATAATCAAAGGCATATTGAGATTTACCTGATGTATTGGTTGCTTTAACCCTAATATAATATTGACCTGCAGCAGGCAAATCTGTTGTTACTGTGGTTAGACTAAGATTATCTTGTTTGAAAATAGTCGATGTAAAGTTATAATCCGTTGACACCTCGACTGTGTAAGTAATATCCTCTTTTCCAAAATCATAAGAAGCATCCCAAGTAATCTTCATTTTATTACCCACTTCTTTTGTCGGAGTACCGATAAAGAATGGCATTGGTGTCTCAAAACTATCATAAAATGACTGTCTATTTTGGGCAATTTCACCCGGTAAGGCATTGAGTATCTCTTGATATTGAGTCATATTGACACCCAACTTTAGACTATCTGGTGATTTGTTAATAAAAGGACTCACAACTGTAGACAATTCTGTGGATAAACTAGTAATCTTTTGATCTGTTAAGTAATTCTGACGCAAATCCTCAATAGCTGCTGTCAATTCTTTACGAAAACTTTCTGTCTTCAAGGCACGTCTAAACAGAAGATTTCCCCAATAATTACTAACTCCAGTCTCCCAAGCAGCATCTCCTGGGTTCCCTTTAATCTGATACTCTGTTTTAAATAAAGAACCGTCATTATCCCAAGGAATAAAATACCAACGTTCAGAATTTAATGGGCTATAGAAGTACATGTTACGGTTTTGCGTATCATGATTTCCCATTAAGATATTAAAGGCCATCCAATAAGCTAAATTGGTACGATCAAGATTCTCATCTAATACTTTATCAAAGTCCAAACTAGGGTCATTAACTTTATCAATTAAATCAAGTAATTTCTGATGATCATCCGAACCTTTTATCTCTAACTTTTCTTCAAATGCTTTTTTATCGTATGTGGCATCACTACTCAATTTGATAACGTCGTCTTTATAAAATTCAAACTGATTGATCTTATACAGCTGACCACTGGTGTCCAGATTGTGAGCTTTTTTACCAGCATTATTGAGTTGCTCAACCTGTGTATAAAGCCCATAGTCAATAAAGTCATTTGGAGTCGTGCTATTAGGATCTTTAACATAGAGGTGAACAAACTCTGTTCGTAAACTCAGAAGTTGTGGGATATCCTGCAGTAAGGTATAAGCCATCATATTTCGAAATCTTAACCCTTCTGTTTGGTGCTTGTTAAGATTTATAGTGGTTTGACCGTAGTAGCTTCCCTTATCCTTCTTAATAGCTATCTTATAATTCTTTTGTGGATTTCGACTTGACGTTTGACCACGTACTTGGACTGTTACATTAGGCGTCTGGGCATCGTAGCCCAAGGTTCCTGCCTTAGGACCATTTTCATCTCCAACTTGTAAAATAGCATTGACTTTATAGCGGCTAACTCCCATCTTGTCATAGTCGTAGACAGATAAACCATTGACCTCAGACCAAGTGTGATTAGTATTATCAGACTGACTTCCTGTACCAATCGTTAGATACATGGTTTTGACATCCGTTCTACTGGTTGTTTCATAGAGAGCCGTATTATCTGCCAAATGATAATTCTTATCATCATAAGTATTGACTTCTTTTTTCGTCTCAGTGACGGTTTGCTTGTCATTTGAAGATTGACCTGATATCAGCTGAGCCAACACGACTAATACAATAGTTGCTAGAAGGAGACCGACAACTCCCAATAGGCTTTTATTTTTTCTCATTTTGACTCCTCTTACTCTCTCTCGTTGCTTCTATCATGTGCAAAGGTTTGTACAGCTTTTTGGTTTAATCGCTGCGCTAAACAATGAAAGAAGCCATCTTTTTCTTCCTCAACGAGAGGAAGTCTTCCTAGAAATTGGTACAAAACACGATGATTTAAATCTTCCATCTGAAGCCACATCATCATAAAATAAACAGCATTTCCAATCAAAAATCCAAAACCAAAAAATACTGGATTGGCAAGTAGGAAAAATAAGGTGGCAACTGTAGATACCGAAGCAAATACTAAGGTTCCCTTAAAACTTCCTGCAATATTCCCAAAATACTGACTGGAAAGATTGATGACATTAGCCATTCCATAAATCGCATAAGAAACACAGAGAATTCTAAAGTAACCACTGATTGTATTATTAAACCCTAAGGGTAGGGCATTTAAAACCACTGTTCCCAGAGAAATCATCACCATCGTTACCATGAGTTGGATCCAGACGGTCTTTTTGAGACCTCTATTAAGGCAGCCTGTCATCTCTTTTTCAGCCTGTCTCAGCTGAGTCAGACTAGCACCACGTGTAAAGCTGGTGTAGTAGTTACGATAAGAACGGTAAAAATCAACTTCTAAAGAGACGATAAAACTAATCGTAGTCGCTAACATGGTCAGTGACGCTAAGAAGAGCGTTAAATCATAGTAAGGAGCGATAAAAAAGAGACCCTTCACACGCTGTCCAATCGGACTAAACCAGATGATAATAATATGACCAATCAAACCAACTTGAGTCAAAAAACCACTCCAAGCCAGTTGCCAAAAATCATCAAAATAAGCTAAGAAATCAAATAAATGATGCCAATCAATAGTCCTTGGAAAATGATGGTACAACAGTAGCGTTGACTGAACGTTAAAGCCAGCATAGCCCATCACAAGACCTGAAATAACTGCCGCAACTGGCGTTAACCCTAATATCAGAAAGAGACCTCCCATGACAAAAGTTAGGACGATGGTTACACCAAAAGCCTTTATTATCCCAATATAATCTTGAAGTACTGTTAAGTAATTCATGGCATTCCACGATAACAATAACTGACAAAATAACAACCAGGCTAAAAGACCATAAAGAATCCCCAAGCCAGATACGATAATAAAGAGACCATACAAGCTAGCTCCAATAGCCAATACAACTCCCTGACTACCCCAATAAGTTGCCAATAAAAGACTCAAATCCTTGTGAAACAGGCGGTCAGAAACAAAACGTGATACAACAGGTGCCGTGATACCATTGACCAACATTGATGCTAAGATACCATAGGTTAATATGGCCACCATCAAGTTACGATCAGTGATATGAAAGTTAGCAATAGCTGTCAACAGATAAGCCGCAACTAGAACCAACTCTCCCAATATCAGAGGGACTAGGGTGACAATACTTGCGTATGAAAAAGCTCTGACTTTTGACTTGTAAGATTGGTCCTTGACGATTTTATTGATAGCAAATCCAATCCCAGCCATCACATCACCTCCTGGTACATACGACGATATTGGTCAATCATCAATTCATATAGGTAATAACGCTCAGCACGTTTTTGGGCAATCTCTCCCATCTTAAGACGCAACTGACGAGATGAACACATTTTTTCCATCGCATGCGTCAAACCCAGGCGATAAGTTGGAGGAACACAGTAACCTGCAATCCCTAACTGATCGTCTTTATTTCCCTCAAGCAATTCACGGCAACAACCAACCTCAGTTGTCACACAAGGGCGACGGGCAGCCATTGATTCGATGACTGATAGAGGCTGGGCTTCTGAAATACTGGTTAGTATCGTGAAATCTAATTTCTCCATATAAGAAATCACATCAACTTGTCCTGTAAAGATAACATTCCTGATGTCAAGTTGTTTCACCAAGTCTAAGCACTCACGGTTGTACTCCTCATCATCAACTGCTCCCATAATATGGAGTCTAGTTTGAGGATAGGTTTGAGACAGCTCATAAAAAACATAGAGCATGGTTTTGATATCCTTGATTGGCGCAATTCGAACAACTGCACCAATATCCACCCAGCCATCTTCTTCCTTGAGAGGAATTGCAGCAAAGCGATCGTAGTGAATACCATTTGAAATCACACGACACTTTTCAATGTTACAACCGACCTCTTCTTGGATAGTCTTAGCTTTCTCATACAGACTCGTCACAATCTCTGCTCGATCATAAATCAGATTGGACAGCATATAAAAATAACGAATCCACTGACGTTTCATACTCGGTAAAACCCAATCAGAACGTAGGATTTCCTCTTCGCGTTCGCGCGTGTAAATACCGTGTTCTGTTAACAAAAGCGGTGCCTTGTGTTGATAACTTCCTAGAGAAGCCAAAAGTCCCGCATAGCCTGTCGCAATCGCATGATAGGCATCAGCCTTGGGCAAATCCTGTGTCATGAGATACAATACCGTCAACAACATTGACCTTGTTGAATGAAAAATATCTGCGAAGGACTGTTGATTGTGGTGCTCTTCCACACACTCTGTCAACAATTCTAAGAAGGTAGGGCTCTCCAGAAACTGCATTGGATTAACCTTACGATCGTTAAAAATCCTAAAAAGAACATCCCAATTAGGTGACTGACAAGCGATAAGCTCTTTAAGTGCTTTTCTCTCTTCCTCACTAAAGCCTAAGGCTTGACTATTATCGTTACTAACAGATAAGGCGCTGTCCAAGAAAATTTCTTTAACCTCAACAACATTATCTGCTAGATCATATTTAAACTGCCCTCTCAGGCTTTCATTTGAACCAATCGTGACCAATACAAATTCATGTTCGGTCATCTCATTGATGTAATTATGCATCCAGGAGGAAACCCCTCCGTGAACGTAAGGATAACATCCTTCTAAGACTAAACAAATCCTCACTTCTTTTCCTTTCAAATCTCTATATCATCTTACTACTTACTACTTAACAGTTTTACGAGTCATTTTTACGTCAGCTTGATGTGCTCTAAGGAGGTAAAGGTTCTCTCCAACCTTTTTCAAACTTCCTCCTGTCGTCTTACCAATGTCTCCCTCATTGATACGAACCATAAAGTAAGCCTCATCCACTAGATGATCGATGTGAAAAACAAAGGCATCTTGACGAACTTCTTTTGTCACATTGACACTAGCAAAACGCTGAATACTGCCTCCCATCTCAGATTCCGTCTGGTTACGAATCATAGGGGCTGCTTTGTAAAGCCAAGAAAATTGGCGTGAAATATTTTGGTACATTTTTTTCCAACCCATCTTGGCTCCACGATCAACATCCAAAGGATCATCTGGGTGCACAAAATGATGACTAACCATGTGGAAATTCAACTCTGATAGCATGGTTAACTTGATGTAATCATCGATAACAGTTCCGGATGAAATCCGAGGTTCTTCCACAATACCGTCTTTTGCGACATCAAATTCTTGGGCATACTCATGTCCAAGGGTGGTATAACTTGAAGCAATCACGCGGATTTGAGGGAATTTATCAGCTATCAATTGACGTCCCTCAGGCGATAAAATATTGGACGGTGGTACATAAACAGATGACCTTATCCCTGGAAAGACATAGCTGGTAAAATTAGCCAACTCCGTCAATGATTTTTCCATAGCATTGACGTCTTTCCATTTTTTATAACTAAACTCTCCATTATAATTCACATAAGGTAGACTTAAAGGTTGGTGGTTGTAGCCGTGATAGCCGATTTCGCCACCCATTTGGAGCAATTGATTTCCAAAATAAGTGAATCGCGACGTATCATTTTGACGCTTTTGACTACCTGTCGTATCATCTTCATAGTTTTCAATCACAACACCTGTGTATTTCAAACCGTACTTATCAGATAACTTGACCATATTTGGCCACCAAATATTGGTGTAAAAATCAGATACCGACATATTGTAATCCCTAGAGATATAAGTAGCATCTCCACTAGGAACAGGGGATGGAAAATCGTCTAGCGTAAATGCCGAAGAATTAATCACTGGGTAAATACCCACATCAGATAGCAAGGAGTAAGAGGAAGTATAGAATCCTCTCATGGATTGCTCGTAAATCCCAAAGTTATCCACAACAACGCGACCAGTTCCTAAACGATAAGACCAAATCAAAGGAACCTTTGAATCATCGGCTGTCTGCATATAGACCTTAGCATCTTTGGACAAACCAACTGACCAAGACGAATCGTAGCCATTTTCAATGGCATAAGACTGACCTCCGCCTAGCATAAAGCCTTTTTTGATAAAGATAGAGCTGACAAGTGCATTTGAATAGCTTGAGGTATCAATACCGATTTTTTGTTCAATAAGACTAACTAGGGTATCTTTTTGAAGCGTCATAGCAAACATCACATTGCCACCTGCTTCGACCCAGTCCATGATATCCAACACTCTTTGCCCCAAAGGTTCGATATTGGGGGTCAAGATAGTCACTGTCTGATAATCTGCTAAATTGAAAAGCGATTCCTGAGAAATATCCACATAAGTCGTCGCCACGCGCATATCTTCAAATATCTGCTTAAAACCAGGTAGAGCTGCCTGTGACGTTTTATTGGTTGAATCATAAATAGCCAAGTTGGTCGGTTTTACCCTTGCCAAGGCCTCCTGCTTTGACTGAACCTTCTTATCGTCCAATAAGTAAGCATCATGATTCGTTACCTGATACTGGATTCCTTTTCTCTCCAAAAATAGGCCACCTGCAATTACTATCAGTAATCCAAAAACAATTATTAGGCTGGTAAATTGATAGCCTTTTTTCCTAAACATATATCTTCTCTCCCTGACTAGATAGCAAGCGAGTAACAAAATCTCTATTTTCTGCTGAGAAATAGACCCTCTTTTGCCTTACCGTTTCTAAATAAAGCGATAGTTCTTCTTGATTTTTTTCCAAATAGAGTTTTTGAAGGTGCAAGAGGCAAGTCTCCTCCGCAAATGGAAATTGCTTATCCATATCTAGTAAAAGACTAGACAAACTCTCAAAATCGCCAGCTTCTATCAGATAGTTCCCTAGAGTAACGAAAAGCCCCTTCTCTCTCACAAGCCCCTCCTGAAGCAAGGTCTTGACGCGACTGATATACTGGTGTCGTAATTGCTGAGCATAGTGCCCTTCTGCAATGTGACTCTTTATATAAAGGTCTAAGAATCTGGTATAAGCTAGCTGGTTCGCAACTGTAGGGGCTTTGCGGACCTGTTCTGTTAGCTGACGCAGTTTGGTGTCGTACTTGGCTGTCAACTCAGATAAAATCGTTGTCGCGTAGTGAACCACTTCGACATCATCATTTAACCTTGCCGTTTGTAACAGAGGAACGAACCGTTCTGCAGACTCGAAAATTAAATCAATCAATAACTCACGCCTAACACTAGAGGTATTTAAAAGCAAGGCTTCCCTAAAAGGAACAATTCCTTTAACATCAAAATCAGTTATAGCACTCTCTAAAGCCTCTAAGGGCTGGTCCTCACTTAACCAAGGTACAATCTCATCAAAATGGGAAGGTTCTGGTCTTTGCCTCTCCTGAAAGATCCAGTACCATATCAAAACGCCCAAGATAGGCAGTAAGAATCCTACCACAACAAGAGACCGAGTTAGTGAAAAATTAACTTTATTTACCTTATATAGGCTAAAAAGAACCAAGACGATATGTAAGACTAAAACGATAACTAGTAACATATCCACCTCCTCAGAGCATAAGCTGTTCCAGACGAATAGCTTCTGCCGCATCCTCAACACTCTGAGCAGATAACACTTCATATCCCTCAGCGATAGAGGTTGAAGTGTCTGCTCCTTGACTTAATGTCAGAAGCATCAACTGGTCCTCTCCTTGTCCCAAGGTATCAAAGGCACCTAAACTAGACTCAGCTCTTTTTACGACGTTCTTGTTAGCCTGGGACAGCGTAAGTACCCTATAAGTATCTCTCAGACTGACCTTCTCATCTAAGGCAAGGACCTTCCTTCTAAAATCTTGGACTGTTACCACTGTCTCTTGAGAAGAAGCCAGCTGCCTACTTTTTAGTAGGCAGGACTCAAATGACTGCTCTGCAAGCTTTCCTGTCACCTCAAATAGATTTTGGTGGTAGAGATTAACCTGCTCTAAGCCAACTTGCGTCACCACAATAACATAAGACTGACCACCATAACCTAAACGAAGGAGGTAGTTTGGATAATCCAAGCGTAGGTGCTGATTGATCCAGACCGGTTGACAATCAATCTCGCCTAGCAAGGTCCTTAATTTATCAATCGGATAAAGCTCTTTAGAATCTGACAAAGTATGTAAAAGACGTGTCACTCCCTGACCCTTTTCCTCATAAAGGAAGATCTCTCTTGTCTTAAATTTGTCCGACAAGTGATTCATAAGTGTTAACAAGAAGAATTCTGGGTAGGCTGTATCTAAGCTCTTCAATAAACTTAGTACTTGAGCATAACTCTCTTTTTGTTCCAAAACTTGATAGGCAAGTTCTTTCTTATCATCTAGCAGGTGCTGTGAAAAAGTCTGCTCTAACTGCAACTCTTCTTCAAGAGCCTCTTTAGATTCCCTTAATTGCTCCAATTGTCCCAACTTCTGATCCTTAATCGTTCCAGCAAGCATACCAGCAATCAAATAAATCATATAAGGTAGCCAATTGAGCGGTTCAAAAAAGAGAGTGGCTAGGGTAGAGCCAGTGTGTAAAGCCTGACCTAAAAAACCTACGATAGCTAGCACTGCAGCTGACAAACCGTATGGAGTCCCCAATGTTATCCCTACCAAAAGCACCGCTACAAAACGAAAATCCAAGTGACTGGCATAAAGACGACTATCAACGCCATACGATAACCCTTCAGACACAAGCCAAATGACCAATAAATAGAGAAACTTTACAAGGTGAGATTGATTGTCTAAGCGATTTAGTAACTGTTGAGCCCCCTTTCCTGTCTCCTTTGTTTTAGCCCCCTCTCTATAAAGAGTAGGGTCCAATTGATCGACGGTTTCTAATAGCGATAACTGTGGAAACCAGCCATAGGTTTCTTTTAACCAAGCATTCGTCTCAGTCATTTCAATGACAGGAAGGTCCTCTTGACAGAAATCCTCCAAGCTCACAGAAACCCCTAAACCTTTTGAAAGAGCTTCAAGCACGTCTTTATAGGTTAAGGCTAGGCTATCGTGCATCATAAACTCACTACTAGAATCCTCTTCCCAGTAATCTAGTAAACGATAGACTAACTTCACTAAGTCATGACTAGCCACGTAGTAGCAAATCTGGTCAGGATGATAAGCTACCTCAGGGTGGGTCTGATTGATAAGATGTGAACAAAGCTTATAAAGGCTATCGCCCTCAAGCGTCTCATCATAGAGAAAGAGACTGGTCAAGAGCTTAAAGTCAAAACCTTCCTGACTAGCAGCCATTTGGCAAAGGTCAACTGTATAGTTTAGAGACAAGGAACGACTCGTTTCCTGATGGAACAATAAATCTGGTCCTACAACATAAAGAAATCTGACAGCCGAGCGACCTTTTAATGCATCTAAAATCATTTTAAGCTGCGCTGCTTCATCTAGCTGCTCCTCAGCAGCATTTAAGGATTGTGATAAATAGATGACCGTATCAATATCAAAACGATCAATCACACGATCTATAGAAGTAGACCTCTGACGAGGAATCACAGTAAGTCCCCTTCCTGTATCTACCTCAGAAGCCTTTAATTCCCCCAAAACAAAAACATGTGTTTCTAAAAAGAAAGCGCTTAAATCCTCTCCTGAGATATAGCGCGTATTACCTGTCACTAAAATTGCCATCGTTTCTCTTCCTTTTTCTCCTAATTGATAACATCTTAATTAACGCGAATATTATATACCAAAGGTTAGCATATTATTACAAAAATGTCAATTTATTTGAAAATTCTTTACAAAAAAATACCCTATATTACAACTTTTTATACTTTTTTTCAGTAAAAGACCTTCTTTTTTTCTGAAAAAAAGCCATTATCCTAAAAAATATTAATATTATAGCAGCGACTACTCATTATTTCCAAACTGAATTGACATTTTAATAATAAGGATTCATCAGCCCAATCTCTCGATAGCAACATTTGAGTCATTAAAAAACAAGAAATTATTCTCATATTTGAAAAAATAATTTCCTAATGAATGACTTTAGAGGCAACAAAAAAGTTAGCTCTCCTTATCTTTAGGATCACTAACCTCAATACGCTATATTCTTGCTTAAAACAAACTAATCTCTCTCGAGGACTCTTGACCCTCCATCAGTAGTTTCACAGCTGGTTTGTCAGTCATAGGGTCGATAATAGCCAAACGTAACTGCCCTCTCAGATTGCCATCAGCTGTCACAAAAGATTTGGGCAACTCATTAGTAATCGTCTGACTCTGATCTGGTAAAATTTTCCTTAAATCCATTGAAAATGGTGCTGAGTCTAGTACCTTACCTGACGAATCGACGACTTGGAGACGAACGGACCAGTCTTTATAAAACGGAGCCTGCCCTGCATTATGCCAAGTCAAACTGAGCGTTTTTTGTTTTCCATAACCCTTTAAAACAGCCTTTGAAATCCATAAACGATAGCCCAGGTCGGATAATAACTGGTAATAGCCTTCAGAATTTTTTTCAGCCACTTTAGGTCCTAAAAAACTGGTGTGGGACTGTCTAACCCACTTTCGCGTTTCTGACAATCTTGTGGACATTAGCGTTTTCATACTAATGCCACTCGTCAATTCACCACCGACTGGTGCTGATTGCCAATAATCTGACATAGCTACTAAAACCGACTCTCCTGTCTGATTATAACTACCTCCAGATTCTATCCATTTTAACCATTCTTTGGTATCTGAGATAGAGCCTGCCATGTCATTATAAAGCCCCAATCCATTTTTCTTTGCAGTTGTAAAGGGGCGACGCATGAGAAATTGACTGCCTGTAAAATCAGCTGTCAGCCAAGGACTGACAAAATTTTCCAACTCTGCGAATCGAGGAAGAGAGGGCACTCCCTCAGCAGTATTCACATGCCACTCTCCCCAGTGTCCTACACCTCCAAGCTCAATATAGGCGATAAACCCATCATCACCCCAACGCTGAGCCATTGCCTGTACAGCTTTTTTATAATAGGACTGCAACTTTTTATCAGCATAATTAGGCGAAAAACCTTTTCCATAAGAAGTACTATACCAAGCTCCAGGATGATCTAAACTTTCATAAAGCCAGTTAGGAATGTCCTTATGTTTCTCTTCTGTTGGATAATCTAAAATAAATCGAAAAACCACATGCTTCCCTTCAGAGCGCCAGCGATCAAACTGATTTGCCTTCTCAATAGCCTCCCACTGAAACTGCCCCTCTTTAGGCTCAAGCTCAGCCCAAGTCACATCCACATAAAGTAGCTCAACATCCTTAGATACTTCCTCATCAGTCGCTTGTGGAGCATACCCCATCAAAGGATTACCTATCACCTTTGTCGAATAAGTATAGGTTTGTTCCTTTTTGTGATTGAGATAGCCAGAAACCAAAACCAAACCCAGACCTCCTAAAATAAGCATGACACATAAAACTACCACGTACTTTTTCATTACTCTCCCTCTAACACCTCGTTCGGTGACGCTGACCTATATTATAACAAGCTAAAAATAAGAATACAAGGTCAGAAAGCAAGGTCTCATAAATGCAAAAAAAGAAGCCAGAACAAACGTTCTTAACTTCTTCACCTTGTTAGACTATTTTCAAGATACACTTCTCTGAAGTGAGCCTGAAAAAAGCTAATTTAAGTCTATGTTGTTTTACCCAATCACACTACCGTTTGGTACCGATGGATCAACCGTTAAAACAGTCAGCTTGCCGTCATGCTCTGCTGAGAGAATCATGCCTTGACTGACATATTTTTTCATCATTTTACGTGGTTTGAGGTTAGCAACGATTTGGAGTTTCTGACCGACCAATTCTTGCTCGTTTGGATAGAATTTTGCAATACCTGAAAGGATTTGGCGATCTTCGCCATCACCTGCGTCCAAACGGAAGCGAAGCAATTTGTCAGAACCGTCAACTTTTTCCACTTCTTTTACTTCTGCCACACGGATTTCAACAGCATCAAAGGTCTCAAACTTAATCTCATCCTTGCTTGACTTGAGCTCAACTTCTTCTGGATTCCACTCATTGTCAGTTTCTGGTTCATCAACCTTCATTTGGCTCTTAATGTAAGCAATCTCTTCTTCCATGTCTAGACGTGGGAAAATTGGTGTCCCTTTAGCTACAACAGTAACATCAGACGGAAGACCTGCTAAATCAAGGTTCACAAGATCAAAGCTTGCACCTAGACCCAATTGCTCCATGATTGCATTTGATGTCTCCATCATAAATGGTTGAATGAGATGAGCTGTCACGCGCAGACTTGCTGCCAAGTGCGCCATAACAGCTGCAAGGGCTTCTTTATCCCCTTCTTCCTTAGCAAGTACCCAAGGTGCTGTCTCATCGATGTACTTATTAGTACGTGAAATGATTGCCCAAACTGCTTCAAGAGCTTTTGGATAATCGACAGCATCCATGTATTTATGGTAGCTAGCAATATTATCAGCAACAACAGCTGCCAAATCAGCATCGAAGTCAGTGACATTTTCTTTGTAGGCTGGAATTTGCCCATCAAAGTACTTGTTAATCATAGCAACCGTACGGTTGAGGAGGTTTCCGAGGTCATTTGCCAACTCATAGTTGATACGGCTAACGTAATCTTCTGGTGTGAAGGTACCGTCTGAACCAACTGGCAAACTACGCATGAGGTAGTAACGAAGTGGGTCAAGTCCGAAACGTTCGACTAACATTTCTGGATAGATAACATTTCCTTTAGATTTAGACATTTTACCATTTTTCATGACAAACCAACCGTGAGCAACCAGTCGGTTTGGCAATGGCAAATCAAGCGCCATCAAAATAATTGGCCAGTAGATAGAATGGAAACGTAAAATGTCCTTACCAACCATGTGATTGATTTCTGGATTGACGGTGAAATCCCACGTTTTGCCGTCTTCATCCGTCCATGATTTTGTGACGGTTTGATCAAGCCAAAACTTGTCAAAGTTAGAAGAATCTGCTTGACCATAGCCAAGAGCTGTCGCATAGTTAAGAAGGGCATCAATCCACACATAGACCACGTGCTTTGGATTTGACAGAACAGGTACACCCCAAGTAAAGGTCGTACGAGACACCGCCAAGTCTTCTAAACCAGGCTCGATGAAGTTTTTAAGCATCTCGTTCATACGACGGTTTGGACTAATAAAATCAGGATGCGCTTTGAAGAAAGCTTCTAGATGTTTTTGATATTTGCTGAGTTTGAAGAAATAAGACTCTTCTGAAACCAACTCAACTTCATGACCTGATGGTGCCAAACCACCAATAACCTTACCTTCTTCGTCACGATAAACTTCTGCTAACTGGCTTTCTGTGAAGTATTCCTCATCAGAAACAGAGTACCAACCTTGGTATTCCCCAAGATAGATATCACCTTTTTCAAGCAAACGCTCAAAGACCTTGGCAACCACTTCTTCATGGTAATCATCTGTTGTACGGATGAATTTGTCATAAGAAATATCCAAAAGTTCCCAGAGTTCCTTAACGCCAACAGCCATACCATCAACGTAAGTTTGAGGAGTAATGCCAGCTTCTTCTGCTTTTTGCTGAATCTTCTGACCATGTTCATCAAGACCAGTCAAATAGAAAACATCGTAGTCCATCATGCGTTTGTAACGCGCTAAAACATCACAGGCAATTGTTGTGTAAGCAGAACCGATGTGCAATTTACCAGAAGGGTAGTAAATCGGCGTTGTAATGTAGAATGATTGTTTTTCAGTCATTGTCAAATCCTTTCATGGCTAATGAAACCATTTTATAATTCCCTCAAATAAGGAGGGAGTGAATACTTTATTATAGCACAAAAGCACAAACAATTATAGCTAGTCTGCACCAAGTCACGACAAACGCATGAGATACTCCATTTCATTTTCTGAACGACAGAACCTTTTTTGACCTAAAGTAGTCGGCTTAGATATTTGTCAAAGGATAAA